>DASZPU010000120.1:0-1566 GCA_035550195.1 Nannocystaceae bacterium | reverse complement strand
ACGCCTTTTTACGCCGAGCACGTGCGCCAAGCGGTGAGCGAGCGGCTCGGCGAAGACGCGCTGCTCTCCGGCGGTCTGCGCATCGAGACCGCGGTCGAGCTGCCCGCGCAAGCGATGGCCGATCGCGCGGTCGACAACGCGTTGCGCGAGATCGACGAGCGCCAGGGCTTCCGCGGCCCGGTCACGCATCTCGCTCGCCCCGAGAAGCAAGCCGAGTTCCTGAAGCGCACCACCGCGGAGTACGGCAGCGATCCGCTGGTCGCCGACGTGTGCGTGCCCGCGGCGCCCGACGAGCGCATCGAGCTCGACTGCCCCAACGAAGAGGGCGCGATGTGCAATCCCGCGGCGCAGCCGATGCCGAGCGCACCGGACTGTCAGCCGCGTTGGCGGCTCGCGCTGGTCGAACGCACCAACAAGTACAACGCGTGGGTGAAGGTCGGCGGCACCGAAGCGATCCTGCCGCTGCGCCAGATGGCGTGGGCCGCTCGCTACGATCGCAACACCGGCGTCAACGACAAGCGCATCGACGACGTCCGCGATGCGCTCGAGGCCGGCGACGTCGTGTGGGTCCGCCGCGCGCCGCCACAGAAGCGTCCGCAGAACGGCAACGAAGACGTCACCTTGCCCGAGGTCGAGCTCGGTCAGGTGCCGCGCGTCGAGGCGGTGATCTACAGCTTCGATCACCAGACCGGCTACGTGCAGGCGATGCAGGGCGGGCACGACTACGATCGCTCGCAGTTCAACCGCGCGATCCAGGGCTGTCGTCAGCCCGGCAGCGTGTTCAAGGCGATCTACTACTCGCTCGCGCTCGACACCCGCGACTTCACGATGGGCACGGTGCTCGAGGATCGCGCGTACGTGCCCGATCCCGGTGAAGAGTGGAACCCGCAGAACCTGCACGGCTCGCTCTCCGGCGAGGTGCTGCTGCGCAACTCGTTCATCCACTCGCTGAACCTGCCATCGATCCGCTTGTTCAACCGGCTGGGTGCCGAGAAGGTGGTCACGTGGGCACGGCGGCTCGGCTTCACCACCGAGCTCATCGCCGACAAGGCGCTCTCACTGGGTGCCTCGTGCGTGCGCACCGACGAGCTGTCGCGCGCGTTCGGAGTGTTCGTGCGCGAGGGCAAGTGGCTCGAGCCCATCTACGTACGCCGCGTGGTCGACAAGAACGGCGTGGTGCTCGTCGACGATCGCCATCCGTGGGACGACGCGATGGAAGTCGGCGGGCGCATCGATGCGATGGCGCGCCAAGGACTGCACCCACCCAAGCAGATCGTCGACATCGGCACCGCGTTCCTCACCGCGAAGATGATGCGCGACGTGGTGACCAACGGCATCGCGAAGACGGCGAGCAAGGCCGGCGTGCCTGCGGGTGGCAAGAGCGGCACCGCATCGAAGGGCCGTTGGACGACGGACACATGGTTCGTCGGCTTCACCTCGCGCTATGTGACGGCGGCGTGGGTCGGCGACGACACCTACGAGCGCTCGCTCGGCGACGAGGACGCGAGCTACACGACCGCGACGCCGATGTGGACCGACTTCATGCGCCGCATGGCCGCCGGCATC
>DASZPU010000119.1:0-3076 GCA_035550195.1 Nannocystaceae bacterium | reverse complement strand
GCACGGGTGGTTGCTGCCGTCGCAGATCGTCTGCGACGCGCTCGGACGCCCACAGCTCGGCCCCTTCGGTGCGCATCACCTCGCGGGGCTCGCGGCCACGCACACCGGCAGCCTCGAGGAGATCCTCGCCGTGACCGCACCGGAGGTGCGCGGCGGCGGCGTGCCCACGATCGAGAGCGATCTGTTCGCGCTCGGTGCGTTGCTCGCTGCGCTCGTGCTCGGGCGCTTCGACATCGGCGGCAACGAGGCCTCGGCGGTGCCCGAGAGCGCCGAGCTACTGCTCGCGCGTGCGCTGCAATCCCACGATCCCGCGGCGCGTCCGAGTGCAGCGGCCGTGCTCGCGCAGCTGCGGGCCCCGATCGCCCACGTGCGCGAGCTCGAGCCCGCGGTGCATCCCGAGGACTCGGGTGCGAGCGCGCCGATCGAGGTCGGACGCGGACAACCTTCGCTCGTGATCGAGGCCGCCGCGAGCTGGTCGGATCCCGAGCTCGACGCGCTGTGCGGCGCGGTCAATCCGTGGTGGCAACCGATCCTCGATCGGCAAGGGCGCCGCGTCGTGCTCGCGGCGTGGCCCGCCGGCTGTCGTGGGCTCGGCGACGATGCCCCGCCCGCATGGCGCACGCTGGTGCCCGAAGCCGCGTGGCCGCGCGAGCACGAGCTGCTCTTCGCCGCGATCGAGCAACGCCTCGCGCCCACTTCGCTCGTCGCGACGGTGGCCGGCGAGTGGATGCTCGCGCTCGACGATCTGTTGTCGCGATGACCGACGCGAGCCCGAGCCCGATGCCTTGGCGCGCGAGCGCAGCGCTCGGCCTCGTGCTTTTCGCGGTCGCGTTGTGGGCGTGCCCGCGGCACGTGCAGCCCGGTGATGCGGGCGAGCTCGCCACCGTGATGCTGGAAGGCGGCGTGCCCCATCCGTCGGGCTACCCGTGGATGCGCGCGCTCGGCCTCTTCGCGCGCGCGCTCGCGGGCATCGGCGTCCCGCCGATGCTCGCCGCGGCGTTGCCCTGTGCACTGCTCGCGATCGCGGGCTGGATCTGGATCGCACGCGCGGTCGCCCGGCTCGTCGCCTGGCCGGCGGCGATCGTCGCAGTGGGCTTCGTCGCGCTCGCGCACGGCGTGGTCGTGCACACCTGCGACGTCGAGGTGTGGGGCCCGCTCGTGCTCGCGATCGCAGCGATGCTGCACCTCGCGATCGTGCCGCCGCGACAAGCGTGGCGTGCCGGCGTCGTCTTCGGGCTCTGCCTCGCGCACCACCTCACCTGCGTGTGGCTGCTGCCGCTCGCGATCGCGGCCGGCTGGCCGCGCAGCTCGCCGACGCGTGCAGCGATCCTGCGCGCGGCCCTGGCGGGCGTGCTGGGCACGCTGCTCGGCCTGGGCTTCTACGCGACGCTCGCGATCGGCGACGGCGATGCATGGCGATGGGGCGACACGCGCTCGCTCGAAGGCCTGCTGCACCACGTGCTGCGCCGCGACTACGGCGTGCTCAGCCTGAGCCTGCACGATGCGTCGCCGTCGACGATGGATCAGCTGGCGCGCGTCGGTTCCGCGTGGACGCGCATGCTCACCGCGGGCCTGCTCGAGCACGCCATCGTCGCGCCGCTGTTGCTCGCCGCGATCGCGTACGCGGCCGTGCGCGCGTGGCCACGCACGCAGCGCGAGGCCGGCGTCGCGATCGCGAGCGCATGGCTCTCCGCCGCGCTGGTGTTCCCGCTCATGCACGACATCGATCCGCGCTCGCCGTTCGCCGCGTGGATCCTCGAGCGCTTCGACGTCATGCCGTTCGTGCTGCTCGCTCCGGCGCTCGCGCTCGCGTTGCACCGCGCGTGGCTGCGTGTGCCGAGTGGTTGGCCGCGCACGCTCGCGGTGCTCACCGTCGCCGTGCTCGGACTGCGTCAGCTCGGCACGACCTGGGAGCGCGGCGTGCCGTCCGACGACGATCTGGTCGAGGCCTACGCCGTGAACGTGTTGCGCACGCCCGATCCCGATCGCCCTGCGCTCGTGCTCGGCACCGACGATCACCGCAGCTTCGGGGTGCTCTACGCCCACGAAGTGCTCGGCGAAGGCGCGCAGGTGTTGTACGTCGACGCATCGCTGCTCGCCCATCCGTGGTATCGCGCGCGCCTGCGTCGGCGCTGGCCCGATCTGCCCGACGTCGACAAGCCGGTCGCGTTGCTGCGCGCACTGTGGGACCGCGGCAGCGACGTGCCGGTGTACCTCGCGAACGAGTTCTCGGTGCCGTCGACGTCGCTCCCGCGCGTGCCCGAGGGCGTGCTCTGGCGCGTGCTCTCGCCGGCGGAGATCGACGTCGGACCGGAGCTGGTGCAGGCGCGACACCTGGCCGCGCGTGCACGCCTGCGCAGCGCGACGGGCGTGTCCGCATCGCCCTTCTCGTCGGACCTCGCCGCGGCCGCGGCCGAGCCGACGCTGCGGCTCGACCAGGGGTTGCGCCGGGCAGGTCGGCCCGATCTCGCGGCGGAGCTGCCCGCGCCGCCTTGAGGACGCGCGCGTGCGTGAACGCTGGATGGCGAACCGGCGCACCGCGATAGTAGGCTGACGAGCACGGTGTCCACGACGACCCAGGCTCGCGACCGCGGGTCCGCGCCGGATCGCATCGGCCCCTACGAGGTGCTCGGCCACCTCGCGACCGGGGGCATGGCGGAGCTGTTGCTCGCGCGCCGCGTGGGCATCGAAGGCTTCCAGAAGGTGGTGGTGCTCAAGCGCATCCTGCCGATGTACGCGAAGAATCCCGACTTCGTGGACATGTTCCTGCACGAAGCGCGGCTGGCCGCGACGCTCGAGCATCCCAACATCGTGCAGGTGTTCGACATCGGCAAGACCGACGACGACTACTACTTCGCGATGGCGTACTTGCACGGCAAGGACGTGCTCGCCGTGCTGCGCGAGCTGACGCGGCGCAACGAACGATTGCCGGTGGTGCATGCGATCGCGATCGCATGCGGCATCGCGGCCGGGCTGCACCACGCGCACGAGCAGGTCGGCTTCGACGGACAGCCGCTGGGCATCGTGCACCGCGACGTGTCGCCGGCCAACGCGATCGTCACCTACGACGGCTCGG
>DASZPU010000118.1:0-7072 GCA_035550195.1 Nannocystaceae bacterium | reverse complement strand
AGTTCCCGTGCTCGACGCGTGTGCGATCGCAGGGAACCTCGCACGCGTGCGTGTAACTACGGCCGCGGCCGCCGACCGGCCACGCACGCGAGCAACCACGCGAGCACGGCGAACGGCGGCTCGTCGCTCGCACGACAACCGCAGCCGGTCGACGTCGGCGCGGCCTCGGCGATCGTCGTGCTGCTCGTGTCTGCCGCCGTCGTGCTGCTGCTGCTCGACTCGCCGCCGCTGCTCGACGACTCGCTCGCGATCATCTCGCAGCTCGAGCTCGGCACCATGCGCGGGCCGTCGCAGAACGCGTCCCACCCCGCGCCGGCGATCCGCGGATCCGCGTCGAGCTCGGCGCACCCGCTCGACGGACTCCACTGGCCGTCTTCGCCGTGACACGGCGAGAGATCGAAGCCCGACTCCTGCTCCAGCCACGCGATGCGATCCGCGAGCGCGCGATATGCATCCGGCCCCTTGCCACAACCCGGCCCGCGCGACAGCACTCCGATCGCACGCCAGCTCCCGTCGTCGAGCTGGATCAGCGCAGGCCCGCCCGAGTCGCCCAAGCAACCGTTCGCACCCGCGTCGCCGACGAGCACCGAGCCGTCGCTGCGTACACCGCTCGCGAGCGTCGTGAATGCATAGCGCTTGCGCCCGAAGTTGCCTTCCTCGTCGGGCACGCCGTAGCCGACGATCACCGCGACGCGTCCTTCTTCGAGATTGCCGAGCTCGCACTCCGTCACGAGCGGGACGGCAGCGAGCTCCGTCGCCGGCGTCGCGAGCACGCAGAAGCCGAGATCGTCTGCGGTGGTGTCGGTCTCGGCGAAGTCGGGATATGCGAGGCAGCGCTCGACGTCGATCTTCCGCTCGTACGGGTTGTGCGTCTGGCCGAAGTGCACCGTGCCGGGGTCGCCACCTTCCAAGCAGTGCGCCGCCGTCACCATCACCTGCGGGTGCGCCATCGTACCGGTGCACAGGTTCTCGCCCGCGCGGAACGAGACGACGCCGGGGAACTGGCACTCGCCGGCGAGGTTCGCACCGCTCACCGGCAGCGGTCCCGGCTGCGGCGCCACGAGGCCCGCGACGAGCGTCCACGCTGCGTACACCACGAGCATCATGGCACGGCGAGCATCGGGCCTTCACATGACGACGCGAGTCGCGGGGATCGGCTCACGAACATGCGCGTGCTCGGGGGCCGTCCGGCGTGGCATGCTCGATGAAAGTGGCGCGTGGATGTCTCGCGTGGATGCTGGCGATCGTCGGCTGTCGTGACGAGGGTGCGCCCGCCGATTCCACGACGGGATCGAGCAGCACGACGATCGTCGCCGAGAGCACGAGCGACAGCTCGTCGTCGTCGAGCAGCGGAGCGATCGTCGACGGGCCGCCGGAGATCCTCGACATCGGCGGCACCGTCGTCACGCTCGCCGAAGACGAGGTCACGACGCTCACCGCGTTCGTGCAGCATCCGCGCGGCGACGAAGCGGTGGTGTCGGGTGCGCTCGTCGACGCCGAGGGCCAGGGCTCGTACGGTGCGTTCGTGCGCGGCGTCGGCGGGCGCTGGTCGATCGACGTCGGCTGGGACGACATCGCTGCGCACGAAGATCTGTACTTCGAGGGCGAGACCACCATCGAGCTCGTCGCGCGCTTCGTCGACGATGCCGGGCTCGTCGGCGAATCGATCTACGCCTTGCCCTTGCGCTGCATCCCGCTCGCACCGAACTCGTGCGACGGCAAGTGCACCGACTTCGACAGCAGCAACAGCAACTGCGGCGAGTGTGGCAAGGCCTGCATGGAGCAGCAGACCATCGGGCTCACCGCGGGTGGTTGTGTCAACGGCGAGTGCGCGCCGATCTGGTCGCTGTGCGTCGACTTGCACATGCTCGGTGACTGCACCGTGGCGTGCAACATGTGGGGCGGCCGGCAGTGCGTCGAAGGTGGCTGCGACGGCCACACGATCCTGCCGGTGGCGAACGACGCGTTCTGCAGCGAGCCGCCCACGATCGCCGAGTGGCCCGCGCTCGATAGCTGCACCGCCGTGCCCGACTCACCGCGCGCGCGCTGCTGCTGCGCGCAGTGAGTCAGTACTCGTAGCCGCGCACGCCGACCTTCACTTCGAGGAGCGCACCGAAGTTGGTCCGCGGTTGTGATGCGAGCCGACCGACGAGGAACGCGTCCATGTACGGCGCGATGCCGATGCGCACGTTGGTCTTCTGCACGTCGAGACCTTCGGTGCCGGTCGGATACCAGTACAGCCACAGCTCGCTGCGCAGCGTCTGCCCGCCGTTGAACGGGTTGTAGCCGCCCTGCGAGCCCGCGAATGCGTAGCGGATCGTCGGACCGAAGCCGAGCTGCGGCAGCACCCGCTTGCCGCGTTGGATCGTGAACAGCACCGGCAGCGTGAAGGTCATGACCGGGCGCGTGCGCGGGCCTGCGATCACGGAGTCTTCGGTGGTCGCGGGACCATCGGGTGCCTTGCCGGGGATCACGATGCCGACGGGATTCGCACCGCTCCAGTTGCGGTCGTAGCGAACGATGAGCTGCGGTGCGATGCGGAACTTCCGTGGTTGGTGCACGTACGCGAGGAAGCGGAACAAGCCCTTCATCGAGTGCTTGGTCCGCGTGCGTCGCACGTCGCTCGCTTCGGGAAACCACTTGAACGTCTGCACGCCCCAGTCGGCGTCGAGCCCGACTTGGTAGAGCACCGCGGGGCCAGTCTCTGCGGTGACGTCGCGGATG
This sequence comes from Nannocystaceae bacterium, assembly GCA_035550195.1. Classification (GTDB taxonomy): domain Bacteria; phylum Myxococcota_A; class Polyangia; order Nannocystales; family Nannocystaceae; genus Xiheibacterium. The sequence goes on along the minus strand of DASZPU010000118.1, from coordinate 4,348 downwards.
AGCTCGCCGACGATGCCGACGCGCCAGCTCGACACGAAGCCGTCGAGCGCATCGACGCTCGCGCGCTCGGTGCCGGTCGGGCTCTCCTGCGTCACGGGGAAGCGCGCTTGGAATCCGATGCGGCCGCCGTTGCACGCGTTGCTGTCGCCCTTGCACTTCGGCTTGAACACGATGTCGCCACCGAGTGCGACGGTCGACGATCGCCCCGCGATGTCGACGTCGACGTTCGGCGCACCGGTCGGACGATCGCGACGCGGAGTGAGCTGCGTGGGATCGGGATTCGGCTCGGGCGTCGGCTCCGGCTCCGGCGTCGGCGTGGGCGTCGGTGTCGGCTCGGGCGTCGGCTCGGGCTCGGGCTCGGGCACCGGATCCGGATCACGCGGATCGTCGGGCGGCTGCGGATCGGTGCGATCGCCCCCGGGTTCCGCGCCGAGCATCAGCGCGACGAAGAGCGTCGCGATCAAATCTTCATCTCCAGCTCGCCGTAGCCCTGATCGGTCCAGAGCTCGAGCTTCTGATCGTCGGCGGTGCCCGGAAGATCGACGGTGAAGCGATACTTCGCGCGCCCGACCCCGAACACGCGCACCTTCACGGTCGCTTCGTCGGGCACTTCGCCGCTCCAGCTCGCCGGCGCGATGCCATCCGCGACGATGCGCTTCTTGCAGTCGACGAACGCATAGAAGCGCTCGACGGTCCCCGAAAGTGTCTCGAGCCGAATCGTCAGGCGGCGGGCCATGGGCGGCCGGCAGTATGCCGAAGCCACCCGCAGAGCCGAAAAGACCGGCGAGCGCTGGGGTGCTCACTCGAGGCGATCGGGGCGCGCGAGGTAGATGGTCTTGTCGTGACCGAAGCGGTCCATCTGCAGGAACAGCAGGTCGTCGCGCAGTGGTCCTCCGACGCCGTTGAGGTTCTGCAGCTCCGCCGCCGGATGGGGCCATAGCAGCGAGCTCTTCGGCAGCGCGGCATCGCGGAGGTGGAGTCCCGCCTCGTCGCCGAAGGCCCAGCGATCGCGGGCCAATCGGACGACGCCGTAGACGAAGCCTCCGAATAGATCGACGAACCCGGTCCCGTCGAGCTCGACCCGGTAGAGCTTTCGCGCGCCGTAGGTCGTGTGCGTCCACTGCTCGACAGAGAAGGCGCCGTCTTGGAAGAAAATCGAGGGTCCACTCCCGACGTCGTGAGCGATCCAGAAGAGCTCGGTTTCGTCGGGCCCGACGCGATAGAGGTTGCCGTTGGCGGCGATCAACGCCGTGCCGTCGGGTGCGGTGGCGAGCGCGAACAGGTCCCAATCGGTCGTGAAGTCCTCGTCGAGCCACACGAGTCGGAGCTGGGGTTCGAGCAGGACGCTGCGCATGGTTGCACGCGACGCACTCGAGCGATCGACGACGCGCCCGGTCGCCGGTTCGAATGCCCACTCGCGTTTCTCGTCATCCACACCGCGCTCGAACAACATGACCGCGCCGTCCTTCGTCGATGTGCACGCATCGACATCGTCGAAGACGACCCTGGGAGGGTGGTCGGTGACAATCCTACGTTCGCTCCACCAATAGCTCACGCCATCGACGTCGATCTCGCAGTCGCGCTTCATGACCGGCGCGAACGGCTCGGGCTCGCCGAATCCTTCGTCGTCGTAAGGCAGCGCGAGCGTCTGGTCATCGCGATACACGACGAGACCACCCTCGTAGAGCTCGCCCACCCAGTAGAGATCGTCGGAGAGATGCTGTGTCGGCCGGCCGCCGAACGGGTCGAGAATCCACGCGTCTCGATGCCCGGGCGCACCGCTCATCTGCGCGATGATGGGTCCGCCCGGCTGCGAGAAGTTGATGTCCCACGCACCCTCGATCAGGGTGCGCGGCTCGGCGCCGCACTCTTCGAGGAGGACGAGACGTCGCGTGTTTTCAGCGTCGTCGATGATGACGAACGCGTTCGCCCCCTCGTTGCGTGCCGCGTGCACGATGGAGCGGTCGCTATCGGGCAGTCGCAGCAACGGAACGATCGCAGCGTCGCAGTCCACCGGCGCGTCGCGCGTGTCGCTCGGCGACTCGCACGCGACGAGCGTGAGCGCGAGCGACAGCACACGACGGCAGCACGCCATCGCAACAGCGTAGCTCAGACCGTGATCGTCGGCAGCGGATCTGCGACGCGAAAGTTGCAACCGGTCTTCGTGCGCACTTCGTCGAGCGTCACGTCGGGAGCGATTTCGGTCAGCTTCAGGCCCTCGGCGTCGATGACAAAGTACCCGAGCTCGGTCACGATCTCGTGCACCACGCGCTTGCCCGTCAGCGGCAGCGTGCACTTGCCCAAGATCTTCGGTGCGCCGTCCTTGCTGGTGTGCTCCATCGTCACGATCACGCGGCGTGCACCCGCGACGAGGTCCATCGCGCCGCCCATGCCTTTGACCTTCTTGCCGGGGATCATCCAGTTCGCGAGGTCGCCGTGCTCGCTGACTTCCATCGCACCGAGCACGCACAAATCCAGGTGACCGCCGCGGATCATCGCGAAGCTGTCGTGGCTGCCGAAGAACGACGCGCCCTTCGTGTACGTCACCGTCTGCTTGCCGGCGTTGATGAGATCGGGATCGACCTCCGCGTCGGTCGGGAACGGGCCCATGCCGAGCAGGCCGTTCTCGCTGTGCAGCACCACTTCGACGCCGGCGGGCACGTAGTTCGCGACCAGCGTCGGCATACCGATGCCGAGGTTGACGTAGTCGCCGTCGCGCAGCTCCTTCGCGACGCGCATGCAGATCTGTTCGCGTGATAGCGGCATGACTTCGTCCTCAGGCTCTCGTGGTGCGGAACTCGATGGGCTTGTCGTACGTGCCGCCGACGATGATGCGATCCACGTAGATGCCCGGCGTGTGCACGAAGTTCGGATCGAGCTCGCCGGGTTGCACGAGCTCCTCGACCTCGGCGATGGTGATGCGCCCCGCGGTCGCGATCGCTTGGTTGAAGTTGTTCGCGGTGTAGCGATAGACGAGGTTGCCGTGGGTGTCGCCCTTCCACGCCTTCACGATCGCGAACTGGGCGTGTAGCGGCTTCTCGAGCACGTACCAGCGCCCGTCGATCTCGCGCACTTCCTTGCCGTCGGCGACCGGCGTGCCGTAGCCGGTGGGCGTGTAGAAGGCACCGATGCCCGCACCACCGGCCCGGATGCGCTCCGCGAGCGTGCCCTGCGGCACGAGCTCCACCGCGAGCTGACCGGACAAGTACAGCTTCTCGAACGTCTTGTTCTCGCCGACGTACGACGACGTCATCTTCGCGACCTGCCCGGCGTCGAGCAGCTTGCCGAGCCCCACGCCATCGATGCCGCAGTTGTTCGAGATGATCGACAGCTGCTTGATCCCCTTGCGGTGGATCGCCGTGATGAGGTGCTCGGGATTGCCGCACAACCCGAAGCCACCCGCCATCAGCGTGATGCCGTCGGTCATGTCGGCCACCGCCGCGTCGGCGGAGGGATAGGTCTTGTCCATGCCGCGCGGGAGTCTATCAGGTCGTGCGCGCGCGGCCGCGGCCCCGCGCTGCGGAGTCGCGGATCGCCGCGATCGCGCGCGCGGGCGACAGCGTCGCATGGCGGAACACCGCGGAGCCGGCCACGAGGATGTCGGCACCGTCGGCGACGACGTGCTCGGCGGTGTGCTCGTCGATGCCACCGTCGATCTCGACGAGCGCACGATAGCCGGTCTCGGCGAAGCGCCGGCGCAGCTCGACCAGCTTCGGTCGCACCTGCGGGATGAAGCTCTGTCCGCCGAAGCCTGGGTTCACCGACATCACGAGCACGAGATCGCAGAGCTCGAGCACGTGTTGGATCGTCGACACCGGCGTGTGCGGATTGAGGCTGACGCCCGCGAGCACGCGCCCGCCGTTCCAGTGCTTGGCCTTGTGGATCTGCTCGAGGTTGCGATGCAGGTGCCGACACGCTTCGACGTGCACGGTGATGACGTCGGCGCCCGCGGCCGCGAAGCGATCGACGTAGCGCTCGGGCTCTTCGATCATGAGATGACAGTCGAGCGGCTTGCTGGTGTGCGGGCGCAGGGCTTCGACGACGATCGGGCCGATGGTCAGGTTGGGCACGAAGCGCCCGTCCATCACGTCGACGTGGATCCAGTCGGCGCCGGCGGCCTCGATTGCGCGCACCTCATCGCCGAGCTTGGCGAAGTCGGACGCGAGGATCGACGGCGCGATCAAAAGCGGGCGCATCAAGGCCTCCGGTCGCGGTTCGAGTAACACGCGGCGGCGGGGCGGGCAACGCCGCGCGCCGTTAACCAGCGCCCTGTCAACGGATTTTGGGCGGGCGTCCCGCCAGCGGCTTGAGCAGCATCGGCATCAGATAGATCGGAAACTGCGCCAGG
>DASZPU010000117.1:0-9328 GCA_035550195.1 Nannocystaceae bacterium | reverse complement strand
CGATCGCGAGCGCCGGTGGCCACTACGACGAAGCGGTCGCGGCCTATCGCCATGCCGAGCAGCAGCTGCTCGGCGTGCTCGGGCCCGGCGAGCCGTCGCTGCGCACGTATCACAACAACCTCGGCGTCGCGCTGCTCTTGCAGGGCAAGCTCGAGCCCGCGCTCGCGAAGTTCGAGCAGGCGCTGGCCGCCGGTGAAGCCAGCATCGGCACCGAGCACCCCGACATCGCCGACTACTTGATGAACATCGGCAACGTGCGGCTCGAGCAACGCGACGGCGAGCGCGCGAAGCAGATGTTCGCGCGCGCGATGACGATCCTCGCGCGCGATGCGACGCAGAATCGTCGCCGCATCGCGTTGCTGCGCCAGAACATGGCGTATGCCGATGCGCTCTCCGGCGAGCGCGCCACTGCGAAACGCGAGGCCGAGCTCGCGCTCGCGGAGCTGCGGCTCACGTTGGGTCCGCGCCATCCCCATGTCGCGGGCGCGCTCGATCTGCTGGGCTTCGTCGCGCTGCAAGAGGGCGACCTCGATCGCGCCGATCGTCACTTCGCCGAGGCGGAGGCGATCGTCGTCGCGGGGCTCGGCGAAGCCCACCCGCTGACGTCGGCGGTGCGCATGCGCAAGGGCGAGCTGTTGCTCGAGCGCGGCGACGTCGGTGCGGCCGCGCGGATCCTCGGGCCGGTGGTCGATCGGCTCGCGGAGAGCCCGGGCGCCGATCATCCCGATCATGCGACCGCGCGGGCGCTGCTCGCCGAGGCGCGCCTGATCGACGATGCCAGCGGCGCCGCGAGCGAGCTCGTCGCGTCACTCGCTCGGCTGCGCACGCTCGATCACCACTACGTGGGCCGCGCCGAGTTCGCGCTCGCGCGCGCGCTGTGGGAGAGCCCGACCGCCCGCACGGCCGCGAAGGAGCACGCGCGCAGCTCGATCGCCGCGCTCGAAGGCGCCCGCGATCCGATCGCCGATCGCGTGCGCGCCTGGCAGGCCGCGCACTCGTAGCTTGCGGGGCGTCGTCTGCGGCGCAGACTGCCGGCGCCATGGTCATGCAAGCCAGTGCGCTGCGGCGCTCGACCGATCGCGAAGAAGCCGCGGTGCGCTCGCTCTACTACGGGCTCATCGAGGCGTGGAATCAACGCAACGCCGCCGGCATGGCCGCGCTGTTCTCCGAGGACGGCAGCGTGGTCGGCTTCGACGGCAGCCGCATGGACGGCGCGCACGCGATCGCGAAAGAGCTGCGCCGCATCTTCGCGGAGCACTCCCCACCGGCATACGTGTGCAAGCTCGAGGACGTCCGCTTCCTGACGCCCGACGTGGCGATCGTGAAGGCGATCGCCGGCATGGCGCCGCCCGGGCAGACGAAGCTCGACGCGAAGCTCAACGCCGTGCAGACGTTGGTCGTCGAGAAGCTCGTCGGCGAGTGGTTGATCGCACTGCTGCAGACCACACCCGCCGCGTTGCACGAGCGACCGGAGCTGCGCGATCGCATGACCGCGGAGCTCGAAGCGATGCGGCGCGCCTCTAATTCGCGATGACGCAGTCGACGACGATCGGCGCGTCGTCGTCGGTCGCGGCGGAGTTGGGCTCGAAGGTCGAGCCCTCCCAGATCTTCTCGCCATTGCCGTCGTAGCCGCCGATCGCTCCGCCGTTGGCGAGGCGCACCGTCGGGCCCTCGCCGCCGCCGCACGCCGCGAGCGCGGCATCGGGCAATGGTCCGAACGGGACGATCTTCAGCTCGAGATCGCTGCCGGTCATGTAGTTGATGCGCAACGCCGGGATGCCCTCGAGCTGCTGCTCGAACGCGGAGACCGAGCACTCCACGAGATCGGCGACCGGCACTTCGCACAGGCGATCGAGCCAGCCTTCGCCGCCGGCGTCCGTGGGGCCCCAGATCTCCGCGCCGAGATCACCGGCCTGCGTGTACTCGGGATGCGCGGTGTAGAAATCGAACAGACAGCTCTCGTAGCTCATCGTGATCTGGATGCGCACGGTGCCGTCGAAGAGGTCGGAGCGCTCGCCGTCGGCGCGCCGCAGCTGCAGCTTCACGATGCCGTGCTCGAGCTCGTCCGGCGCGCCGCTCTCGCTGCTCGTGCCGGGCTCGCCGCTGCTGCTCTCGGGCATCGCGGTGGAGCTGTCGGCGGCGGTCGACGTCTCGGACATCGTCGTGCTCGTCGACGTCGCCATCGTGGTCGAGCTCGACGTCGTGGTGGTCGTGCTCTCGCTCGACGAGCCTGCTTCGCCGCCGTTCGCGTCGAACGAGCATGCGCTCGCGAGCGCGACGATCACCGACCACCGAGCCATGTGCATGACGCGAGGATATCACGGCGCGCGCAGAGCCAGCGCGGCGCGTGCGTGCTCGCGATCGTCGAAGTGGTGACGACGCCCGGCGATCTCTTGGTAGTCCTCGTGGCCTTTGCCGGCGATGAGCACGATGTCGGATGCGTCGGCCGCTGCGATCGCACGTGCGATGGCGCGTGCACGATCGACCTCCCGCACCACGCGATCGGCATGCGCTGCGGCGACGCCGGCGATCATCTGATCGACGATCTGCTCGGGCGGCTCGCTGCGCGGGTTGTCGGAGGTGGCATAGAAGACGTCGGCATCGCGGCCGGCGATCGCACCCATCTGCGGACGCTTGCCGGGATCGCGATCGCCTCCGCAGCCGAGCACCACCGCGAGCCGACCGCGTGCGAGCGGGCGCAGCACCGCGAGCGTGCGCTCGACCGCATCGGGCGTGTGCGCGTAGTCGACGAGCACCTGCGGGCCCGCGACGCCGTCGACGGCGACCGGCTCGAGGCGACCCGGAGCGCCATGCGAATGTGCGAGCGCGTCCGCGATCGCGGCGAGGTCGACACCGAGCCCGAGCGCGAGCCCGATCGCGACCATGCTGTTGTCGAGATAGAAGGGCCCGACCAGCGGCGAGCGCAGATCGATCGCGCCCATCGGCGTCTCGATGCGCGCGCGCGTGTGTGCGGCGGCGAAGTCGATCGCTTCGGCCCGGATCTCCGCCCGCGGATCTCCGCCCCGCGACGCTCGCCAACGGGTGCCGCGCGCGGCCGCGAGGAACTCGGCCGCGGCCGGCTGACCATCGACCGCCGCGACCGCGATTCCGTCGGTGCGCAGGTACGTCGACGCGAGCCGACACTTCGCCGCGAGATACGCGGCCATGTCGGGATGGAAGTCGAGATGATCCTGACTGAAGCTGGTGAGCCCGACGGCGTGATAGCGCAGCGGTGCGACGCGATCCTGCGCGAGCGCGTGCGACGACACCTCCATCACCACGTCGGTGGCACCGCGGGCGCGGGCATCGGCGAGCAACGCCTGCAGCTCGATCGGGAACGGCGTGGTGAAGCCCGCACGATCCTCGTGATCGACCATCCAGTTGCCGGTGGTGCCGAGCCGAGCGTGCGCGCGACCGGCCGCGCGGAGGATCGCGCCGACGAGGTGCGCGGTGGTGGTCTTGCCGTTGGTGCCGGTGACGCCCGCGAGCCGCAGCGCATCCCCGGGATCACCGTGCGCGTGCGCAGCGAGGATCGGCAGCGCCGCCCAGGTGTCGTCGACGACGACGTGCGGTCCGTCGATCTGCACGTTGCGATCGCGCTGCACGATCACCGCTGCAGCGCCGCGCGCCAGCACGTCGGCCACGAAACGATGACCATCGTGGGCGCCGCCCGCGAGCGCGACGAACACGTCACCGGTCTTCGCCTTGCGCGAGTCGGACACGAGCGCGTCGAACCGCGTGCTCGCGTCGCAGCCGTGCAGCGCGGCGCCTTCGCAGTCGCGCAACAACTCGCCGAGCGTAGTGGCCCGCGCGCTCACGGCTGCTCGATCGCAGCCTTGGTCATCTTGATGAGCCGCGGTGCTTCCTTCACCAACATGTCGATGTCGATGGTGCGCTTGGTGCGGTACACGAAGCCGACGAGGTGATCCTCGTGGCGCCACGTGACGAGGTACGCGGTCTCGTCGACCTTCGTGCTCGCGTCGGTGCGGCTGAGCTGGTTGAAACCGACCTTGAGCCCGTCGATCACCTCGACGCGCGCCATGCTCGAGATCGCCTTGTCGACCTCCGCGGGATCGCGACCATCGAGCGACTGATAGATCGGCTCGATCGCCGTCTCGCTGTCGACCGCTGCGTTGACCGTCTTCGCGATCTCCAGCGCGACCGGGGCCACCTGTGCGCCCTTGGCGAGCACCTTCTTGATGTCCACGTCGTCGGTGGTGCTCGACAACCACTCGAGCGCGCCCTTGCTGAGCTCACCGGTGTCGGTGAGCCCCGCCCACGCCTTCGCGGTCGCGCTCTTCGCCGAGTCGATCAGATCACCGGCCTGCTTGCTCGCGTCGCCGGCCGCCTTCTTCGCGTCGTCGACCTTCTTCTGCGCGTCGTCGATCGCCGCGGTGGTCTTCTTCGCGGCATCTTCGGCGGACTTCTTCGCCGTCTTGGCGGCGTCCTCGACCTTCGCGGTGGTGTCGTCGCATGCGACGACCGACAAGCAGAGCGCGAGCACGAGCACGGGGGGGCGCATGGCGGGGAGCATAGCGCATCCCCGCCGATGCTCACGGCTTGGTCGGGTTGCGCAGCGCGTCGTCGCAACGGGCACGGCACGCGGGCGGTGGATCGACGGCGAGCGCGATCGTGCCCAGCGACGCGATCGCCTGTGCACCGACCCGCATCAGCTCCCGCTTCTCGTCGTCGCCGGCGATCTCGACCAGGAGCGAATCGGCGGACCAACGCCGCAGTCGCAGGCGCGCGCCCTTGCGCTTGGCGGTCTTGCTCGCGACGACGGCGTTCTTCGCATCGAGCACCGCGATCTCCCACGATTTGCCGCACGGGCCGTGGTCGGTGAGGTACGCACGCACGCCGCCGCCGAGCTCGCAGATCATCCACTCGCCCGGTTTCTCGGTGGCTTTGCTCGCGCCCGCCTTCGCGAGCACGGCGATGGTGTCGTCGCTCGCGAGCGCGCAGTCCGGCAGCGGTTGATTGATCGCCGCACCGCCGCGGGGCGTCTGCTCGCTCTCCATCTCCCAGCTCACCAACAGCGCGGGGCCTTCGACGTCGGACACGCGCTGCGTGCGACGGTGCTTGTACGCGTCGCCGTCGAGCACGACGCCCGACAGCCGCGCGACCGTGTCGTCGACATAGCCGCTCGCGAAGCCCATACCCGAGCGCGCGCGGTACACCTGGCCACCGAGCCCGCCGAGATCGCCGACCGGCGCGAGCACGCGCGTGATCCGATCGAGCATGTAGAACGTGCCGCGATGCGTGCGGCAATCCGTGGAGTCGAGCCGCTCGATCAGCTGCACGCGGTCACTCGCGTGGCCGTAGATCGCGGTGCCCGGCAGCACGCGGCGGGTCTTGCCGTCGTCGCCGAGCACCTCGAGGAACGCGTCGCCGTGCGCCCAGCCGTCGTGGATCTTCGACCACTCGTCGCCATCGGTGCGCACGATCATCTTCGCGGGATCGAGCTCGATGGGATCGCGCGCGGTGCCGCCGGTGCCGTACGCCTCGAAGTCGGCGACGTAGATCGAGCCCTTGTCGCGCCCGCGCGTCGACATCACCTCGAGGATCAGCGTGCGCGTCTCGACCGGCTTGCCGAGCACGACGTACGCGTGACCGGAGTCGTCGGGCAGCTCGGCTTCGGCCCAACCTTCGTCGGTGTGCAGTCGCACCTTCGCGATGCGGGGATGCTCGTTGCGCGCCTTGCCCGGCGCGCTCGCGAAGATCCGCACCGCGCGGAGCTGCGCCGGCGTGGCGAGGTGCATGCCGATCGCGCACGGACGATCGAGCGCGGGCGTGCACTCCCAGCCGTCGCCGAAGTCGTCGTCGCGCATCGCTCGCGTCTCGCCTTCGCCGGGCACGGCCCAGTCGGGGATCTCGAGCGCACCCGCGAGCGCGTGCAGGCCTTCGAGCGCCTGCAGGTTGAAGCCGAGGTGCGTCGCGCCCTTCACCGGGAACACCAGCTTCTTCTTCGCGCGCTCGAGCGGCGGGAGGTTGCCGGGATCGAGCGGGCGCACGTCGGGCGGCGGCGTGGGCTCCGGCTTCTTCTCCATCGACGGCAGGAGCGACTCGCTGTCGGCGTCGCGCTCGAGCCGCTCGTCCTCCCACTTCAGCCGATCGCACCCGATCGCGAGCGTGCCGACGAGCACGGCGAGACCCATGCGGTGCACCGTGCATTCATACCATGCGAAGGCGCCGCTATGATGATGCGCGAGTGGGCACGGCCCGACAGAGCGCGCGTGCGCGCGCAGCGTGGCTCCTGGCGCTCGCGTTCGTGTGCGGCGCGAGCTTTCCGTTCCTGTCGCGGATGATGAACGCGAACGAACGGCCGCGGCTGCTGCAGGCGGTCGCGATCGTGGATCACGGCACGCTCGCGCTCGACCCCGTCGAGATCGATCCGGGGATCGACGTCGCGCGCGGGGTCGGCGGTGCGACGTATCCCAACAAGCCCCCGGGTGCGACCGTGCCCGCGGTGCTCGCGTACTCGGTGCAGCGAGCGTGGTGCGGCCTGCTCGACTGCACCCCGACCTTGCGCGGGCTGACCTTGCTCGCGCGGATCTTCGGCGCGGTGCTGCCCGTGGTGTTGCTGGTCCACTTCGCGCTGCGTCGGCTCGGCGACGATGCGATCGCGCGGCTCGCCGTGCTCGTGCTCGTGGTCGCGACCCCGTTGTGGAGCTACGGGCACCTGCTGTTCAGCCACGCGCTCGCGGCGTTGGCGATGTTCGTCGGCGTCACCAAGCTCGGCGACGCTGCGCGCGACGAGGATCTGCGCGCGGCGGCGATCGGCGGCGCGTGTGCAGGCGCGACGGTCGTGCTCGAGTACGTCGCCGTGTTCGCTGCGCTGCCGATCGCGGTGTGGCTGCTTCGTCGCCGACGCACGCTGGTCGCGGCCACGATCGGTGCGCTCGTGCCGATCGCTCTGCTCGCGCTCTACCACCAGCACGCGTTCGGCTCGCCGTGGGCGACCAGCTATCACTCCACCGTCGATCCGTTGTCGGCCGAGCAGGTCGCGCACGGTCTGCTCGGGCTCGACGTGCCGAAGCCCGCGGCGGTCGTCGAAGATCTGATCTCGCCCTGGGGCGGGCTCTTCTACTTCGCGCCGCTCGTCGTGATCGCACCGCTCGCGTGGAAGCTCGCGCCGCACGACGATCGCACGCACGTGCGGCTGCACCTCGCCGTGCTCGCGACGCTCGTACTCGCGACGTTGTGCATCGATCAGGCCGGTGGTTGGCGCGTGGGCCCGCGCCACGTCGTGCTCGCGATGCCTGCGCTCGCACCCGCGCTCGCGCTCGTGCTGCGCCAGCGCAGCGATCGCGAGGGCCTGCTCGCGATCGTGCTCGGGCTCGCGCTGTGGGGCCTGCTGGTCAACGGCCTCGCGGCGAGCTGGTTTCCCACGCTGATCCCCGAGGGCAATCCGCTGCGTGATCAGCTGCTGCCGCTGGTCGTGCGCGGTCATCAGCCCTACACGGTCGTCGACGGCTGGCGCGGCGTCGTGCCGCTGGCCGGCATGCTGCCGATCGCGCTCGCGATCGGCCTCGGCGCTCGCGCGGCCCGCGAGGTGATCCCACCGGCGCTGCGTCGACGAGTTGCGGTCGGCACGCTCGTCGTCACGGCGGCGATCGTGATCGCGGCGTGGTCCGTGCCGCCGTCGGAGGAAGCGTCGCCCAACCTCGCGGCGATCGAGTCGATCTGGGAGCCCGGCAACGCGCGCGCGTCGGTGGTCAAGCCACTACGCTAGCGAGCGCGTCGAGCACGATCGTCTGCGACGCGGCGAGCGAGTGATCGTCGTCGCACTCGATCAACTTCGTGCCGTGCTTGGTCGCGAACGCGCGCGACAGCTCGATGGGGATCACTTCGTCGCGCACGCCGTGCACGATCGTGCATGCGCACGGCGGTGCGAGATCGGTGGGCCAAGGTGGTGGCGGAGGCAGCTGCAACGCCGGCGCGCACAAGAGCAGGCCGCTGGCCGTGAGCCCATGTGCATGCGCATCGACGACGGCGACGAGCGCTGCGATGCCACCGAAGCTCGAGCCCACCACGATCGTAGGCCCGAGCTCGTGCAACGTCTGCACGATCACCGCGATGCGCACGCCCAGATCCAGCCCGCGACAGTCGGGTGCGATCACCTCGTGGCCCGCGTCGCGCAGCCACGCGGTCTTGCGACCTCGAGGTCCGCTCTCGAGACCATGGGCGAAGAGCACGCGCATCGATCGGGCTCGCAGCATACCCCCCGGGCACGATTTCCCCTTGACGCCTCTGGACGACGCCTGTAGTACTACGACTGTAGTTGATGACCGACCCGCAACTCAGCGACCTCCAGCTCGAGCTGCTCCGCGTCCTGTGGGATCGCGGCGAGGCCACCGCCGCCGAAGTGCACGAGCACCTCGATCGCGAGCTCGCCCCGACCACGGTCGCGACGCTGCTCTCGCGGCTGGAGAAGCGCGGCTTGGTCATGCACGAGAGTCGCGGTCGCACGTTCGTCTATCGCGCGAGCGTGCCCGAGCACGAAGTGCGTCGCTCCATGCTCGCGAAGCTCACCACGTTCTTCTTCGGCGGCGACTCGGCCGCACTGGTCAGCCATCTGTTGGGCGGTCGCACGGTCGCACCTGCAGACCTCGAAGCGATCGAGCGACTCGTCGCCGACGCGCGGGAATCGGATCCGAAAGACAGCGGTTAGGGTCCCGCTTCGCGGGACGACTTCGGCCCTCGGGCCTCACGGGGAGTGTTTCCATGGTCGCGACGATCTTGTCGTGGGTGTTGACCTACGCGCTGCACAGCACGGTCACGATTCTCGCGGTGTGGGCCGCGTGCAAGTTCATCCCGAAGCTCTCGCTCGCGACGCAGGAGTCGCTGTGGAAGCTCGCATTGTGCGGTGGGCTGCTCACTGCGACGATCCAGGTGGGCAGCGGCATCGCGCCGCCGTGGGGGCACTTCGGCATGCCCGCGGCGCTGCAGACCGAGCTCGCGCAGCCATCGAGCGCACCGGTCGCAGCTGCGACGCCCACCGTCATTCGTCATCGCGCCGGTGAGCTCACGATCACTGCGACGCGCGAGCCCGCGACCATCGCTGCGGTCGCAGCTCCGAGTGCACCGAGCTCCGCGTGGCCGTACGTGTTGCTGTCGATCGTCGGGCTCGGCTCGCTCTTCGGGCTCGCGCGTGTCGGCGTCGCGGCGTATCGCTTGCGCAAGCAGCTCGCGACGCGTCGCGACGTGATCGAAGATCCGTTGCTCGAGACGTGGTTGGCGTTGTGCAACAAGGCCGAGCTCGGCAAGCGCGTGCGGCTGTCGTGCTCCACCGCGTTGCCGTCACCGGTCGCGCTCGTGCGGCGTGAAG
>DASZPU010000116.1:0-5772 GCA_035550195.1 Nannocystaceae bacterium | reverse complement strand
AGTCGAGCAGCGGCAAGGCGCCGAAGGTCCCAGGCGGCGTGCCCGGTGGCGTACCCGGTGGTGTGCCGGGCGGCGTGCCCGGTGGCATGCCCGGCGGCGTGCCCGGTGGCATCCCCGGTGGCATCGCGACCAAGCGCGACGTCGCGGAGAAGGACGTCGCGAAGGCACCGATCTCGAGCGTGCGCGCGAACGCCATCTACGCGCCCGATCCCGACGCGCGCAAGCTGTCGGGCACCAAGGCCGCGACGTTCGACAAGCGCCCCGGTCAGGTGAAGATCGCGTTCTGCGTCGACACCGGCGGCAAGACGGTGCAGGCGCGCGTCAGCAAGAAATTCCCCAACGATCCGCAGGTCGATCAGATCGTCCTCGAGACCGTCAAGAAGTGGCGCTTCAAGCCGTTCATCGTCGCCGGCAAGCCCAAGACCACCTGCACCGAAGCGCACTTCGACATCCACTTCGAGTAGCCCTCGAGAACGCTCAAGAAAAGGCTCGCAGTCATGGAAACCCTTTCGCTCCTCGTCGCCGAAGGCTCCGACTTCTCCCTCACTGGCATGTGGGAGCAGATGGGCATCTTCGCCAAGATCGTCCTCATCTTCCTCGGCATCATGTTCGTGGTCGCGTTGACGATCATCGTCGAGCGACTGCGCGCGTACAGTCGAGCGAAGCGACAGTCGATCAACTACATCATGATGCTCCGCACGTACCTGCAGGAGCGCAAGATGCAGGAGGCCGTCGCGGCTGCGCAGCAGCACGGCGACAGCCCGGTGGCGAAGGTCGTGGGCGCGGGTCTGCGCGAGTACCTCGAGGGTCTCGAGGCGCTGCGTGAAGAGGGTCCCGACGACGTCGGCGACTTCGATCTCGTCGACGCCGTGAACCGTCAGATGGAGCGCGCGAAGGAGCGCGAGACGGCGAACCTCAAGCGCGGCCTCACCTGGCTCGCGACGGTCGGCTCGACCGCACCGTTCGTCGGTCTGCTCGGCACGGTCGTCGGCATCATCAACTCGTTCCAGGGCCTGTCGTCCGACGGCGGCGGCGGTCTGTCGGCGGTGTCCGGCGGCATCTCCGAGGCGCTCGTCGCCACCGCAGTCGGTCTGCTCGTCGCGATCCCGGCGGTGATGATGTTCAACGCCTTCAACTCGCGCGTGGAGTCCTATCAGATCGACATGAACGACGTGGCCTCCGAGCTCGTCGACTTCGTGCTCAAGGAGGGGCGTTACACGTGAGCGCCGGGGGCATCAAGCACGTCGGCAAGCGGACGCGCTCGATCCCGTACAAGCGTGACGGGGGCGTGCAGCACGTCGCTCCGAACAGCGACATCAACGTCACCCCGCTGGTCGACGTGTGCCTCGTGCTGCTGATCATCTTCATGGTGGTCACGCCGATGCTCGGTCGCGGTCGCGACGTGAAGCTGCCGCAGCTCGTCGAGGCCGCGGAGCACAAGGAAGGCGATCAGGTCTTCGTCTCCGTCGACGACGTCGGCGCGTGGATCGAGCAGGACCTCTTCACCGACAAGGTCACCTTCCTCGCGCGCCTCGACGAGGACCTCAAGGTCGCGTTCGGCAAGGCGGCCGCGGCGGGCTACAAGGGCCCCATCCTGTTCGTGAAGGGCGACCGCGAGACCGACTACGGTCGCGTGCGCATCGTGATGGAGTGGATCAACGAGAGCGCGGCCGGGGTCTCCGACATCGCGCTCGTGGTCGACAAGACCGAAGGCTGACGAGGGGAGCACAGCGCCATGTCAATGTCAGCAGGAGGTGGGGGAGGCGGAGCGAAGAGCGAGATCAACGTCACCCCGCTCGTCGATGTCTGCCTGGTGCTCCTCATCATCTTCATGGTGCTCGTGCCCCGCAACGTGCCGGAGATCTCCGTGCGCGTGCCGCCGGAGAGCAAGCAGCGCCAGAAGCCGCCCACCGAAGAGCCGTTGGTGATCGGGCTGTCGTCCGAAGGCGCCATCACGCTCAACAAGAACGTCATCGACAAGTCGAAGCTCGCCGACACCATCGGCAACCAGCTCAAGTTCCGCGACAAGAAGGTCGTGTTCATCGACTTCGACGACAAGGCGAAGTACGGCACCGCGGTCGAGATCCTCGATCTCGCGAAGACCTCGGGCGCCGAAGTCCTCGGCATCATCAAGCCGAAGGACAAGAGCCGCACACCCGATCGGTTGAACGGGTAGCCCGGCGCGCGCGCTAGGAGGCCGCCATGTGGGAAAGACTCGCCGCGCTCGCGGTGGCCGGCTCGCTGGCCACCCTGGCCATCAGCGGCTGCGTGGAGGACGTCGCGTGCGGCGTCTGCGACGACAAGAACCTCGTGCTGCAGATCCTCTCGGGGCCCAACTACGCGCTCGAGAACGTGAAGATCGTCAGCCCGCAGTGCGAAGGCGAGCGCTGCCCGGCCGAGTTCGATCGCGCGAGCTACTTCGTCGAGAGCATCGGCCCCTGCGAGGAGACCGACGCCGCGCTCGCGTCGGTGCGCGGCGTGAAGGAGTACTGCAAGATCGCACCGGTCGTCGTCTCGTCCGGTCTGCAGTTCGTCTTCAACAACCTGCTCGATCCCAGCTACGTCGAGACCGTCCGCACCCGCCCCGACAATCCCAACCTGTTCGAGACCTACGACTGGAAGACCCGCATCCTGTCGGTGAAGGGCCCGGTCACGCGCTACGCGGGTGACTGGCGCACGAGCGGCAGCGGTCCGCACATCGTCACGCGCGCGGTGAACCTCTCGTGCATCGACAACGGCTACTCCGCCGAAGAGTGCGACGGCTGGCACGTCGGCACCGACGGCAAGAGCCTCGTGCCCAACAAGGTCGCGTATGCGCCGACGATCACGGCGTCGCGCGGCGCGTGGGACGATCGTGCCATCGGCGAGGCCTCCGAGATCGATTGCGAGACGCCGGTCGACGGCGCCGACGTGTGCTGCTCGCAGTGCGACTGGTCGCTCGGCGTCGCGGTGAGCAAGTACGGCGCCGGCGAGCGCATCACCTGCGATCCGCTCGGCGATCGCCTGGTCGAGTGCGCGGGCTTCGTCGCGAAGACCGATCGCAGCGACGAGCACGGCTGCGAGGATGCGCTCGGCACGGGCGACTGCGAGGTCGTGCCGTCGGCCGATCGCATGCGCGAGCTGCATCCCGCCGCACGCGCTGCGCTCGGCGAGCGCATCGGGCACGCGTGCCGCAGCAACAGCGAGTGCCGTGATCTCGACGGGCTCGGGCTCGTGGGCGCCGAGTGCATCGGCACCAACGCGGCCGACCAGGCTTGTGCGCTCGACGTCGGCGATCCGGCGTGCACCGCCGGCCGCTGCCGCGCGCCGTGGTTCGTCGAGTGCCGCGCCGATCCGGACACCACCGGCCCCACCGGCTACTGCGTCGACGCCCGCCACGACGCCGATGCGTCCGCAGCGTGCTGGCAAGGCCCGGGGGTCGCGGGCTGCACGAGCGACGAGACCTGTCGCGCTTCGCAGTGCGACGCCGATGCCGACGGCAAGCTCACCGCCGCGGAGTGCTGCGGCGGTACGGCGTGCGATCCGGTGGCCGACATCGCCGGCATCTACCCGCGCGATCGCTACGACCGCAAGGACACGCTGCCGGGTGAGGCGCGCGCGCTCGATTGCGGCGACTGGTTCCACCTCCCGCCGCCCGCCGACGCGCGCTCCACCGAGCTCGAGGTGCGTTGTCAGCCGACCGACACGTGCAAGGTGAACGAGGGCTGGCCACCGCGCGAGATGAGCATCTGCCGCGACGGTCGCTGCCGCACCTGCGCGGTCGCGATCGAAGACGAGAAGCACAACGACTGGAAGGCGAGCTGCAAGGACTGCGACTCGAAGGGCGGCGACTGCAAGGCGTGCGACGACGCCACCGCGACGTTCTGCGCCGTGCAGGGCGATCTCGTGAAGCTGTGCAGCGAAGGCGAGCACGGCAACGACTGGGCGATCAACTTCGTCACGAAGCTCGGCGGCGTCATCTACGACCCGGCGCTCAAGGGCGTCGAGTGGCGCCCCGCCGACCTCGGCGGCACCCCTCGCGCGCTCATCGAGCAGTGCGCGGAGGAGCGCGGGCTCATCGCGGCGCGCAACATCACCGACGGCTGGCGTGCGCACGATGCCGACGGCATCGCCGTCGAGCACGAAGGCGAGTGGGACCTCGGCATGTGCTCGAGCTCCGTCTACGAGATCGAGTTCGCCGATCCCGGCAAGCACGCGGAGTACGTGCGCGACAAGGTCGGCAACACGCTCGAAGGCAAGAGCACCTATGTGTTCGAGACGCCGGCGTTCCACGTCGTGCCCGACAGCGGCTTCCCCAACGACAGCCTGCGCATCGGTGCGTGCGACACGTTCAGCCTCTCGTTCTCGAACAAGTACGATCTGTCGCCGGGCAACCTCGACAAGCTGGTGGTGCTCGACGTGACCGACGGCGGCGCGGTGCCGGTCGCGGGCGGGCAGGGCTGCGCACGCGATCGTGAGGAGCTCGCGGCGCGCCCCGACGCGCAGCCTTGCCTCACCGTCAACGTCGAGGATCAGCCGCGCGGCGTCGTCCATGCGCGCATCGACCCGGTGCAGTTCGGTTCGGTGCTCGAGCCGGGCCGGCAGTACCAGCTGTCGGCGCCGGGGCTCGATGCACCGCTGCCGCGCGATGCCTCGCCCGCCGAGCTCGACGCGTGGACGGCCGCGGAGGCCGGCTACGCCGCCGCGTTCTGGGACGTGTGCGGCATGCCGCTCGTGCCTACGTATCGGACCGACGCCGGCTACGAGCTCGAGTACGGCTACACGTTCACCGTCGATCCGCCGCGCTGCGAAGACGACGAGGACGGCGACGCGGTGCAGCTGTCCTGCGACAACGCGCCGTCGGTCTACAACCCCGAGCAGAGCGATGCCGACTTCGACGGGGTCGGCGATGCGGTCGATCCGTGCCCGGCCTCGCCCGAGATCGCATCGGAGACCGGCGACTCGGATCGCGACGGCGTGGGCAACGGCTGCGACAACTGTGCGCGCGCGACGAGTCGCTACAACGAGCGCGCGGGTGCGCTCGCGCTGTCGCCCGAGCTGCTCGTGCGCAACATTCCCTACCAGGGTGACGCCGACGAGGACGGCATCGGCGACGCCTGCGACAACTGCCCGACGATTGCGAACTGCAGCGGCTACGACGTCGCGCATCCCTGGCGGCTCGGTGATCCGATCGATCCCGACACCGGCACGTGCCAGCGCGACGCGGACGACGACATGGTCGGCGACGCGTGCGTGGACATGCAGTCGGAGACCGCGGCGGGTCCGGTCGGCCTCGGCGACGTCGACGACTTCGATCAGGACGGCATCGTCAACGCGATCGATGCGTGCCCGCGTCAGCCGCTCGCCGATGCGATCGCGTGCGACGCAGACACGCCGTGCCCGGAGAGTCGCCTGTGCGAAAACGGCGACCTCGACGACGCCACGCCGGGCATCTGCGATCACCTCGACAGCGACGGCGACGGTGTCGGTGACATCTGCGACACCTGCCCGCGCAACTCGAACGCGAAGCAGGTGATGGAAGGCGCGATGCAGGAGGACGACGCCGATGGTGACTTCATCGGGGCCGACTGCGAGCTCGGCGACGAGTGCCAGACCGCGGCCGGTCCGCGACCGCTCGCGTTCCATCGCGTGTCGGTCGAAGGCTCGTGCTGCACGACGCTGCTGATCCAAGACGGCGATGCGCTGTACGAGCGCGCGACGAATCGACCGCTCGTCGATCCCGACGGTCTGCCGGTGCGGCTCGTCTGCAGCGACGCGAGCTGTCGGGCGCTG
>DASZPU010000115.1:0-4809 GCA_035550195.1 Nannocystaceae bacterium | reverse complement strand
GAACGGCGAGCTCTCGTGTGCGAACGATTGCCAAGGCGTCGACATCTCCACCTGCGAAGGCTGCAACGACGAGAGCTGCATCCCGTTCGGCGCGTGTGACGAGGAACACTCGTGCGCCGCCGGCGACAACTGTGTCTCGATCGGCAGCATGATCGGCACCTGCCTGCCGCCCTGCGACATCGTCTGTCCGATGGGCTCGTTCTGCACGACCTCGTTCGAGACCTGCGCGCTGTCGTGCCAGGACGACGCCGACTGCCCCGACAACATGCACTGCACGATGCTGCCCAGCGACGATCAGGGCGCGTGCATGTGGTGAACGTTCGCCGCGAATGGATTCACCGCGAGCTGCAACTACCCTCGCGATGACGACATCCAGCCTTCGCGCACTCACCCGCCTCGCACTCCTCTTCCCGCTCGTCTCCACGCTCGCATGCACCGACGAGCACGAACCCGCCGAGGCGGGCGAGCTCCGCGTCGGCCTGTGGGGCGAAGGCGCGAGCGGCCAGACCTACTCGCTGCACGGTTCCTTCTTCTTCGACGGCTACTTCAGCATCTCGACCGACGAGCTCGCCGACGGCACACCGTCGCTCGAGCTGGCGATGCCCTCGGGCGACCACTCGGTGCTGCTCGAGCACGGCTGGCAGGTCCTACGCGGCGAGCCGGGCATGGAGCAGGTGGAGGTGGATGCCGTGCTCGAGACCGACGAGCTCGTCGAGTTCTGGATCGCAGACGACCTGGTCACCAATGTCGACTACGTGTTCGAGATCGACGGAGAGCTCGTGCCGATGCAGTGGGGCAATGTCGACATCGACGTCGACTTCGAAGAGGACGACGGCGTGTGCCAGCCGATCGGGGCCAGCCCGGGGACGTACTACTCGCAGGCCGGCACCGCGGTCGGCAACTCGGCGGGCTGGCAGTCGTTCGTCGCGCCCATCGATTTTCGCGTCACCGATCTCGGTGTGGAGTGGTCGGGTTTGCCGACCGACGGCTTCACGATGGAGGTGCGCGCGGGCGTCGGGCCCGACGGCATGCTGATCGGCAGCATGGCCTTCGCCGCGTACCAATCCGAAGCGCCGGTGTGGCTCGTCGCTCCGGTACTCGGCATCGATCTGCAAGAAGGCGAGTCGTACACGCTCGTCGCGCCCGCCGCGGAGGGCTGGAGATTCTCCGCGGGTGCGCTGCCCGGCGCGCCTTCGGACGTGCCGAACCGCTACCGCTCGATCATCGTCAACGGCCTAGCCTGCGACTGATCACGCGAACGGATCGCACACGCCGCGCGTGGGATGCCCGATGTCGAGGCAAGCCTCGACCGGGCCGCACTCGAAGGTGCCGAGCGTGCAGAAGTTCGTGCACTTGCCCGAGTAGCACATGAAGAGGATGTCGCAGTCGGTGCCTTGCACGCACGACTCGTTCAGGTTGCCGCACGCATCGCAGCTCTCGCAGATGCCGTACTCGACGGTCGCGAAGCGGCATACCGCGATGCCCGGGCACTCGTTCAGATCGCCGGGGGTCGTGCAGTGCTCGCCCATGTCGGGCACGTCGAGCTGCGGATCGAGCGGTGTGCCGTCGCCACCCGACGAGGCTTCGGACGAACCGACCTCGCTCCCGCTGTCGTCGAGCACACCGCTCGACTCGCTCGCCGTCGACGCGCTGCCGCTGCTCGCGTCGCTGCCCGACGAAGCGTCCGCGCTCGACGAAGATCCTTCGCTCTCGGCGTCGCCGCTCTCGCTCGATGCCCCCGAGCCGACCGTCGTCGACGCGGTGGTCGTGACCGTGCCACCGCTCACCCCGGTGAAGCCCGACCCGGAGTCGACGCTGCACGCGAGCGCGAGGCCGAGCACGGCGAGGGCGCGATAGTCCGACATGGCATCCCGCAGACGGCCCGATGCGGGCTTGGTTGCACGCGAACGACTCGATCGCTGGCGGCACCCCCGTCCGCGCTGCATGCTGAGATCGTGGCCGAGGCCGCACAGCAGCTCGACGCGGGTCCCGCCGACGTCGCACGCCCGCGCCGCGACACCTTCACGTACCGCGACGAGACCGTGCTGCGCGACTTCTCGCTGCGCAAGCACCTCGTGCAGGTGCTCGGCATCGCGAGTGTGTTCCTCGGCATCGGTCTGTGGCTCGCGCGAGACGCAGCTGCGCTCGCGTGGCTGATGTTCCCGGTGTTCTTGCTGATCGCGAACGTGTTCGAGTGGGGCATCCATCGCTTCCTCATGCACCGCCCGCTGCAGCCGCGGATCCTCTATACCAATCACGCGCTCGTCCATCACCGCGCGTTCGAAGGCGCGCTGATGGAGATCCGCGAGGTCCGCGAGCTCTCGCTGGTGATGATGCCGTGGTACACGCTGATCTTCGTGTTCGTGCTGGCGTCGCCGGTCGCGATCACGGCGGCGATCATCGCTGGCCCCGCGATGGCGGGTGTGTTCCTCGTCGCGGCCGTGACCTACTTCCTGCTCTACGAGATCATCCACACGCTGCACCATCTCACCCCCGCGACGCTCGCCAGGATTCCGCTCGGCAGCAGCGGCATGGTCGCGGCGCTGCGTCGCCACCATCACCACCATCATCAGCACGAGCACATGGCGAAGGTGAACTTCAACGTCACCTTCCCGCTCGCCGATGCGGTGCTCGGCACCTACGAAGCCACGCCGCGCTGAGGCTTCGGCCGCTTGCGCCCGTCGGCTTGCTTGAAGGTCTTGCCGCACGCGCGACAGCGATGCGAGGCGGCGATCGGCTGGAACTGCACGCGCCGACAGTGCGGACAGATCAAACGGATCGCGCCGAGCACCACCATCGGCGTCACGCGATGTGCACGCGCAGCCGCTGTCGGCCCCAGCGACCCGGTCGTGCATCGAAGCGCCCGGCGAGTGGCTCACCACACGCACGACAGCGACCGCGATCGAGCGCCCACGCACCGAGCTCGTACCAGTCGCGCTCGATGAGCCGCGTGCCACAACCACCGCAGTAGGTCGATTGCCCGTCGCTGTCGTGCACGTTGCCGGTGTACACGTGCAAGAGTCCGTGCTTCTTCGCCTGCGCGCGCGCGCGCTGCAGCGTGGCGCCGGGCGTGCGGGCGATCGACGTCATCTTGAAATCGGGATGGAACGCGGTGAGGTGCAGCGGCGTCTCGGGCCCGACGTTCTCGACGAGCCACGCACACATGCGATCGATCTCGGTCTCGGAATCGTTCTCACCGGGGATGAGCAGCGTGGTGATCTCGAGCCACACGTCGGTCTCGTGCTTGAGCCAGTGCAGGGTGTCGAGCACCGGCCCGAGCGCGGCGAAGCAGAGCTTGTGATAGAAACGCTCGCTGAACGCCTTGAGGTCGACGTTGGCAGCGTCGATGTGGCGATAGAAGTCCCGACGCGCCTCCGGCTTGATGTAGCCCGCCGTGACCGCGACGCTGGCGAGCCCGCGATCGTGGCACGCGATCGCGGTGTCGATCGCGTACTCCGCGAAGATCACCGGGTCGTTGTAGGTGAAGGCCACGCTCTTGGCACCGGCGCGCACGGCCGCGTCCGCGATGCCCTCGGGCTGCGCGCGGTCGGTGAGGCGATCGTTCTCGCGGGCCTTCGAGATGTCCCAGTTCTGGCAGAAGCGGCAGCCGAGGTTGCAGCCCGCGGTGCCGAACGAGAGCACGCTGGTGCCGGGATAGAAGTGGTTGAGCGGCTTCTTCTCGATCGGATCGACGCAGAAGCCCGACGCGCGTCCGTAGCTGGTGAGCACGAGCTCGTCGCCACGACGCTCGCGCACGAAGCAGAAGCCGGCTTGGCCGTCCTTCAGCGTGCACTCGCGCGGACACAGATCGCAGCGAATGCGACCGTCGTCCTGCTGCGCCCACCACTGCGCGGGCACGACGCCTTCGGCGAGGAGCGTGCGAGCCACGTGATCATGCTAGCACGCGACCCGCGGTCATTCGCCCGGCGGCATGACCGGCGGTGCGGGTGGCTCGGATTCGGGTACGACGGGCTCCTGCGCTGCGTCGGCGGCGTGCGCATCGGTGCTGCCGAAGACGCCGCGCAGATCCTCGACGAGCATGTACACCGAGGGGATGAGCACGAGCGTGATGGTGGTCGCGAATGCGACGCCGAAGCCGAGGCTCACCGCCATGGGCACGAGGAATCGCGCCTGCACCGAGGTCTCGAAGATCATCGGTGTGAGCCCGAAGAACGTCGTCGACGAGGTGAGCAGGATCGGTCGGAAGCGCCGCACGCCGGCGGCGTGGATCGCTTGCACCGCCGACATGCCGCCGCGGCGGAGCTCGTTGGCGGCGTCGATGAGCACGATGGAGTCGTTGACCACGACGCCGGTGAGCGCGACGAGGCCCATCACGCTGATCATGCTGAACTCGAAGCCGAGCATGATGTGCCCGATCAGCGCGCCGATGAGCCCGAACGGGATCGAGGTCATCACGATGATCGGCTGCAGATAGCTGCGGAACGGGATCGCCAGCATCGCGAACATGGCGATGAGCGCGAGCTGGCCGCCGACGAGCAACGAGCTCACCGATCGTTGCTGCTCGCGCGCCGCTCCGCCGTACTGGAACGACAGCCCGGGATAGCGCTCGAGCAGCGCGGGCAAGGTCTCGCCTTCGATGCGCGCGAGGATCGGCTGCGGGTTGGTGCCGTCGCGCACGTCGGCCGTGACCGCGACGATGCGACGCGCGTCGGAGCGTTGGATGAACGGATACGCGCGCCCCGGCTGCAGCTTCACCGCATCGCGCAACGGCAGCTCGCCACCGCTCGGCGTGCGCACGAGCATCGACTCGACGTCGTGCTGCGAGCGGCGCTCGGCCAGCGGCAGCCG
>DASZPU010000114.1:0-14584 GCA_035550195.1 Nannocystaceae bacterium | reverse complement strand
CCACGACCCCGGCGCCCGCTCCACCGCGAATCCGTGCTACACCAAGAACGATGCGTTCGGCCGACACGAGCCCCGACGTGCATCGTCGACAGCTCGAGCGTATGCGCGCAATGACGGCGGCCGAACGCTGCGAGCAGGGTGCTCGTCTGTGTCGCTCCGCGCGCGAGCTGATGCGCGCAGGCATCCGATCACGGCATCCCGAATACGATGTGGAGGCGGTCGAGCTCGCGCTGTTGCGGCTCGTGCTCGACGACGACGTGTTGTTCAGCGCCGCCAAGCCCGGCGCACCGTTGCTCGCGCCATGACCGACGACCTCGGTGCCACGATCGGCGAGATCGCCGATCGCCTCGACTCGGCCGGCATCCCCTACATGATCGTCGGCTCCATCGCCGCCCTCGTGCATGGTCGCGCGCGCGCGACCATGGACGTCGACATCGTCATCGACCCGGCGCCGTCGACACTCGACGCCTTCGTTGCTGCGCGGCAGCTCGAAGATGTGCGCGCGCTCGTCGAGCTCGCCGGCGCCGGGCTCGACCTCGCGTACCTCGACACGCAGTTCGCGGCGCTCGGGCTGGTCGACGTTTGGCAGCCAATACGCCCGAGCGGGGGATAGGGCCGCCCTTCTTCGCGGTTTCACTGCGTTGCTGCGCAGGGTCGAGAGCGTCCTCACTCGGGGAAATCGAACGGAAACGTCGCCTCGGGCGCAGCGACCTGGTCAAACTTCTTCGGTGACGACCGCGAAGCGTCCGAGCAATTCGAAAGTCCGTGGCCTGTTCTCCGTCGCCGGCCGCGTGGTGAAGCGGCTGTACAAGGCCGCGAACACGGCACGCGTCGTGACGATGAACGTGCTGTTCGTCGGCATCGTGATCGCGCTGCTGGTGGTGTTGATGCGCAGCAGTGCGCCCGACTTCGCCGACAAGAACGCGCTGGTCATCGCGCCCAAGGGCACCATCGTCGAGCAGCTCAGCGCCGAGGGTCCGTCGCTGTCCGGGCTCGTCACCGGTGGCGCCGAGCAAGAGACGCTGTTGCGCGACATCGTCGAGACGATGGAACGCGCGGGCGACGACCCACGCATCACGGTGCTCGTGCTCGATCTCAGCGAGCTCAAGAACGCCGGCGTCAGCAAGCTGCAAGAGCTGGGGGCCGCGATCAAGGCGTTCCGCGCGAAGGGCAAGACCGTCATCGCCACCGCCGACAACTACTCGCAGTCGGCCTACTACCTCGCCGCGCACGCCGACGAGATCTACATGCATCAGATGGGCGAGGTCTCGATCGCGGGCCTCGGCCGCTATCACATGTACTACAAGGATGCGCTCGATCGCTTCGAGGTGCAGTGGCACATCTTCCGCGTCGGCAAGTACAAGTCCGCGGTCGAGCCCTACCTCGGCAACGGCATGTCGGCCGAGGCGCGCGAGGCCGACCTCGCGTGGATGGGCGATCTGTGGGCGGCGTATCTCGCCGACGTCGCGGCCGCGCGCAGCATCACCTCCGCGCAGCTCGAGGACTACGCGATGCGCTTCGACGCGCATGTCGCCGCCGCCGATGGCGACGCCGCGAAGGCGGCGGTCGATGCGAAGCTGGTCGACAAGATCGGCGGGCGCGACATGGTGCGCGACCGCGTGATCGAGCTGGTCGGCGAGGACGAGAAGAAGCACGACTTCCACCGCGTCGACAGCGGCGAGTACCTCGCGTTCGCGCGCGAGGAGAACCCCAAGCGAATGCACGGCGACAAGGTCGCGGTCGTGGTCGCGCGTGGCACCATCGTCGACGGCGATCACCCGCCCGGCACGATCGGTGGCGACTCCACGTCGGCGCTCATCCGCAAGGCCCGCAACGACGAGGACGTGAAGGCGATCGTGCTGCGCGTCGACAGCGGTGGCGGCAGCGCGTTCGCGTCCGAGGTGATCCGCCGCGAGCTCGAGCTCGCGCGCGCGCAGGGCAAGCCGGTGGTCGTGTCGATGGGCTCGGTCGCAGCGTCGGGCGGCTACTGGATCAGCACCTCGTCCGACGAGATCTGGGCGAGCCCGACGACGATCACCGGATCGATCGGCATCTTCGGCATGTTCCCCACCTTCGAGAAGCCGCTCGCGAAGCACGTCGGCGTGCACACCGATGGCGTCGCGACCACGCCGTTCGCCGGCATCACGCCGGAGCGCGCGCTCGATCCCGCGGTGGGCCGCGTGCTGCAGACCACCATCGAGCACGGCTACCAGGAGTTCCTCGCGCGCGTCGCTGCGGCGCGCAACATGAGCACCGAGCAGGTCGACAAGGTCGCGCAAGGTCGCGTGTGGAGCGGCGTCGATGCGAAGGACGCAGGTCTCGTCGATCAGCTCGGCGGGCTGCAGGACGCGATCGCGTCGGCGGCCACGCGTGCGAACCTCGGTGACGACTACGCGGTCGACTACGTCGAGAAGGAGCTCGGCCTCAAGGATCGCCTGATCAAGGAAGTGCTCGGTGGTCAGGTGGAATCCCCCATCGCGCTGGTTCCCAGCCTCGCGGGCACGCCCTACGCGACCGTCATCCAGCACTTCGAGGAACAGGCGAAGATCCTCGCTTCGTTCAACGATCCGCGCGGCGTCTACGCGTACGCGCTCGTCGATGTGGACTGAATGATATCCTCGCGTGCATGGCATGCCGTGCACGCGTCGGACTCCTGGTGCTCACCGCGTCGCTCGCCTGCGGAGGCGGTGACGACGACGACGGTGATGCGACGGTCGGCGAGACCGGCACGATGACCGGCAACACGGCCGCGTCGAACAGCAACTCGGCGAGCGAGTCGGTCGACAGCGGCAGCGACGAGGCGATGACCAGCACACCCGGCGATCCGGAGTGTGGCAACGGCGTGATGGAAGAGTTCGAGGAGTGCGACGACGGCGACGCCAACTCCGACTCGATGCCCAACGCGTGCCGGCTCACCTGCCATCTGCCGCGCTGCGCCGACGGCATCCTCGACGACATGTACGGCGAGGAGTGCGACGACGGGGCCGACAACCAGAACAACGAGCCCAACGCGTGTCGACAAGATTGCGTGTTGCCGAGCTGCGGCGACAACGTGCAGGACATGGGCGAGTCGTGCGACGACGGCAACGACGTCTGGGATGCGACCTGCTTCCAGTGCGACAAGGACTTCTACTTCGTGCTGAACTCGCCCGACTCCACCGGTGCGGGTGACATGTCGATCATCCGCGCCGATCGCAACGGCAACACGGTGCAGCTCGTTGCGGACGCCGCGTACAACGGCACGGTGCAGCTCGCGCTCGCGGCCGACAACACCGTGCTCTACGCGTTGAACGCGGACACCGACAGCGTGCTCGCGTTCGATGGCGGCGACGGCACGCTGATCACCGAGTTCGACATCGGCACCGGCGTGCTCGGCTACGACCCCACGCCCCTCGGCATCGCGCGTGGCGGCGACGGCATCCTCTTCGTCGTGCTCGACGGTGGCGGCAGCACGCGCGTGGTGTCGGTGGATCCCGCGAGCACGGCGATCTCCGAGCTCATCGATCTCGGCGGGCCGCTCGACGTGCAAGACGTCGCATCGCAGGGCAGCCAGAACGCGATCTTCATCTCGGCCGGCGGCGGCATCACGCGCGTCGACACGGCGACGCCGAGCAGCGGCGGCTACGCGGGCGGGACGTCGGGCCCGCGCGGCATGTTCTACGACGAGGGCACCGATCGCCTGTGGATCGCCGATCACTCCGGCGGCGCTGCGACGATCGTGTACTCCGAAGGTGGCGGCGGTGTGACCACGTTCAACCCGGTCACCGGCTACAACGATCCCCAGATCCGCGGGCTCGCCGTCGACGTCGGCATGGTCGTGCTCGCGACGGTGAAGACCGCCGATCGCGTCATCTCGGTGCAGCTGCTCGGCGACATCGGCGACTTCTTCACCGACATGATCGTGCAGCCGACCGACATCGAGATCGCGCACCTCTCGGGCTAGCGCTTCAGCACCGACTTCGTCCAACCCTCGAGATCGGCGAGCAACGACGCGCGCGTGGCGGGGCGCAGCTCGAGCTGCTCGACCCACTTGCGCATGCTGTCGCGCGCGCGCCCGAGTCGACTGGTCACCGCGGTGACCGAGATCTCGAGCACCATCGCGATCTCGGCGACCGTCATCTCCTCCCAGTAGAACAGCTGGATCACGGTCTGCTGCTCTTCGCTGAGGTCTTCGAACGCGCGCAGCACCAGGCGCTGCTCTTCGCGCGCGGCGATCAGACCGGTCGGGGTCGCGGCGGTGTCGGGGCCGGCCGCGGCGGCGAAGCTCTGCAGCGTGTCCGCGCGCGTGCCCTCGCGCAGGTGCAGCAACAGCTGGCGGCGTGCGATGCCGAAGAGGTACGCGCGGAACGTGCCGTCGCGGCGGAAACGCGCGCGCGCCTGCACGCAGGCGAGCAACGTGCGCTGTGCGAGATCTTCCGCGAGATGCGGCACCTTGGTGTCGAAGAAGCGTCGCACCGCGGGCATGTGCCGCGCGATCAAGAGATCGCCCGCGCTCTGATCGCCGGCGATCCACGCGTCGAGCAGCTCGACGTCGTCGTTCAACTCGGGCACGCCTCCGCGGCGCCGAGCTGCGCGAGCGCGCCGGTGGTGGAGAGATACTCGGCGCGCATCCACGAGTCGCAGCGCACGGTTCGAGCGACGCGCACTTCGTCGAGCGCGCCGTCGAGCCCCTCGCTGCCCGCGGGCCCACGGCCGAGCACGAGCTGATCGCTCGCGTCGGAGATCGCCGGGAAGCCGAGCGCGCGCGTCTCGATGGTGAGCACGGGCGCGCCGTCGACGAAGAAGCGTGGGCGAACGCCGGCGTCGGGCGTGCAGTCGTCGCTGCCGCAGTCGTCGGCGCAGATCGATCCGCACACCTCGAGATCGTCGCAGAACGTCAACGCGACGAAGCGCCACTGGCCATCGCCTGCGAGCGCATCGGTGGGCCCGCTCCACGCCGCGGGATTGAACTCCCCGTCGCGTTGGAAGCCGAGGCTGTGGTTGGGCTCGCCGGCCTCTTCGGGCTCGTCGACGAGGTACATCTTCCAACCGGTGTGGCCGGGATCGGTGAGCGACTTGCCGGCGATGCGCGTGAAGCCTGCGCCGCCGAGCGCATCGGCACGCACCCATGCGAGCACGGTGCCGCCGCCGCTGAACACATCGTCGAGTGGACTCGCGGAGCCGACGTTGATGCTCGCGCCGTCGCCCATGAAGCGCCGGCCCTCGCCGATCACCGCGGGCGTCGGACCATCGCTGTCGTCGCTGCCGTTCGCGCCGACATCGGTGGAGTCGTTCACGTCGTCGCCGAGGTGCCACACGCCGACGTGTGCATCGTTCCACGCGCTCGCGATCGGTAGCGGCATCGCTTCGGGGTTGTCCCAGTACAGCATGATGCCGTCGTCTTCACCGGTGCGCAGCTCGGGCACGCGCACCCAGACCAGCGAGGTGCCCGCGGGATCGAAGCGCTCGATCTCGTGCACGAGCACGGTCTCGCCGTCGACGAAGCGCAGATCTGCGCCGCCGTCGGCGAAGGTAGCGGGCAGCGCCGCGTGATCGATCGCGACGAGCACCGTGAAGTCGACGAGCGCGGGGCCGGGTGCACCGCCGAAGACGATCCGCGCGCGCTGTTTCCACGCGCAGTCCCACCAATCGCTGGGGATCGGCCCGCCGCTCGTGCTGCCGCTGCTCGCCGCTGCGCTGCTCGACGCCGCGCCCTCGCTGCCGTCCGCGACGCACTTGCCCGCGACCGATCGCTCGGCGTAGTCGCTGTAGCGTCGCCCCGATGCGCATGCATCGTCGGGGTACGTGCAGTTGCCTTGCACACACTGACCATCACGCATGCGCGAGCACTGCGATTCGTCCGCGCACTCGAACGCGACCGTGGGCAGACACGCGGACACGGCGACCGCTAGGCCGACGAGCGCATGCGTGGGTGCCGTGGGCCTCATCGCGATCGACGGATCCTACACGCGCCCGGTTGAGCCGCTCGTACAAACGGGGTACCGTGGGCTCGCGTGACGCAAGCACGGACGGCTTCGAGCCTCCGCGGCACGGGTCGGCGGCTCGGCAAGTACACGCTCTTGCGACGCATCGGTCGTGGGGGGATGGCCGAGGTGCACCTCGCGCGCGCGCACGGCATCGGTGCGATCGATCGCCTCGTCGCCGTCAAGCTGGTCACCTCGCACATGGCCGACGACGCGGCGTTCGTCGCGATGTTGCAGCAAGAGGCACGCATCGCCACCAGCTTGGACCACCCCAACATCGCGGCGCTGCTCGATTTCGGGTGGAGCGACGGCGAGCCCTACCTCGTCACCGAGTACGTGCACGGCTGGCCGCTGCAAGAGGTGCTGCGCGCGGCCGCGAGCGCCGGTGCGCCGCTGCCGATGGGCTGTGCGGTCGGCATCGTGCGCGCGGTCGCGGAAGCGCTGCACTACGCCCACGAAGCGCGCGACGTCGAAGGCCGTCCGCTCGGCATCGTGCATCGCGACGTCTCGCCGAGCAACGTGCTCGTGCGCTACGACGGCGTCATCAAGGTCGTCGACTTCGGCATCGCGAAGGCCACCAGCCTGCCGGTCGCGACCGAGACGGGCACGTTGAAGGGCAAACGCGGCTACATGTCGCCGGAGCAGTGCAACGGGCTCGAGCTCGATCGCCGCAGCGACGTGTTCTGCCTCGGCATCCTCTTGTTCGAGGTCACCACCGGCTTCCGGCTGTTCAGCGGCCACAACGACTTCGCGGTCATGAATCGCATCGTGAAGGGCGAGATCGTCGCGCCGTCGCAGGTGCAGCCGGGGTATCCGCCCGAGCTCGAGCGCATCGTGCTGCGCGCGTTGTCGGCGAAGGCCAACGATCGCCAGCCCGATGCCGCGACGGTGCAACGCGAGCTCGAAGCGTTCGCCCGCGAAGAGCGACTCGACACCTCGTCGCTGCTGCTGCAAGCGCAGCTCGAGCGCTTGATGGGTCCGCGTCCACATCCGGCACTCGAGCCCGAAGGCACGCCCGCGTTGCCGCCACCGGTCGGCGACACCTTCGTGGTCGGCACCGGTAGCACCGCGCAGCGAGCCCGCCGACAGAAGTGGCAGCGACTGGCATTCGTCGCGTCGATCGTCGCCGTCGGGCTCACCGTCGTCGTCGCGCACGCGCTCACGCGCACGCCCGCGGTCGTCGAAGCGCCGATCGAGCCGCCGGCACCGGTGATCGCCCCGCATATAGAGGATCCGGTCGTGCCCGTCGCCGCGCCGCCGGTCGCGGAGCCCACGGTCGTGCGCGAAGCCGTCGTGCCCGCGAAGGACGAACCGCCGCCGCGTCGCAGCACGCCGCGCACGAGATCGCCCAAGCGTGCGAAGCCGGCCGCGAGCACGCCCGAGTCGCCGCGTCGACCGCGTCGCACTCTGTTCCCGGACGCGGACGCGCCGTGAGCTTCGCGTTCGTGTTGCTCGCGTTCGTCGCTCCGCCGCGTTCGGTCGACGAGCTCGCAGCGCAGGCGGAGGCTGCGTTCGCGAACGAAGACTACGACGCGGTCACCGCTGCGCTGCGCGAAGCGTACGCGATCGATCCGCGGCCGACGTTCGTGTACGGGCTCGCGCAGGCCGATCGGCTCGGTGGTCGCTGCGACGCCGCGATCGATCACTACGCCACCTATCTCGCGCTCGATCCTCCCGATGGTCCCGCCGAAGAGGCGCGGCTCGGTGTGCCGGAGTGTCGCGCCGTGCTCGATGCCCGCGACGCCGCGCTCGCGCTCGCGCAGAAAGGCGCTACGACTGCGGCACGCGAGCTGCTGCTCGCACTGCAACGCGATCGCGGGCTCGTGGACGTGCCCGAGCTCGCGCTCGCGCTCGGTGACGTCGAACGCGAGGCCGGGCGCTGCGACGACGCGCGCGCGTCGTACGATCAGCTCGCGCGTCTGCATGCGAAGGCCGAGGTGCTCGCGCTCGCGCACACACACGGCCAAGACTGCCCGATTCGCCCGGCCGCTCCGCCGCCGCGTCCCGTCGTGGACGCTCCGCGCGATCCGCCGCCGCCGCCGAGCAAGCCGCGGCCGTGGCACCGCGATCCCGCCGCAGTCGTGCTCGCGAGCGTGGGTGCGACGGGTGTCGCGCTCGGCATCGGTCTCGTTGCGGGCTCGATCCGCTGGCAACGCGGCGCGACGTCGCTGGCCGACGAGGGCGAGTTCGCCGATCGCAAGCAAGGCGCGCTGCGGATGCACGTCGCAGGCTGGTCGGTGCTCGCGGCCGGCAGCGCGCTCGTGATCGGATCGGTGGCGCGCTGGGGCTGGCTCGCGACCCATCGCCGTGGCCGCAGCAACACCGCGGCCCGGTGATCCTCGCGTTCGCGGGCCCGCAAGAAAAACACGACCGCACAGCGTGACATGGATGCCCGTCGCGCTACTTGGCGCCGGGGCCCCATGCGCACGCTCGTCATCGTTCTCGCCGGTCTGGTCGTGCCCACGCTCGCGCACGCGGGTGGCGGCTTCACCGTCGTCACGCAGGAGAGCGGCGTGCAGGCGCTGCGCGACGCGAGGCCCGCGGACTGGTGGGTGTCGGGGCTGCACTTCATCGATCTCGACGACGACGACGATCTCGATCTCTTCCTGTCGTCGCACGACGGCAGCGCGCTCGCGGCCATCAACGACGGCACCGGTGTGTTCACCGAAGCGAGCGGCGACTATCCCAGCAGCGAGGTGCACCTGCCGCACGACTTCGACGAGGACGGGCTCGTCGATCTCTCGATGACGTACGTCGACGGCGGCGCGCAGTGGTGGCGTAACACGTCGGCCGGCGGTGCGCTCGGCTTCGAGGCGACCGAGATGACCCGCGAAGGCAACATGGGTCGCGCGCAGGTGATCATCGACGCGGACGCCGACGGCGACGTCGATTGGCTGCGCGGTCACTTCAACGGGATGAGCATCGATCTCGGCGACGGCACCGGCTTCTTCGAGACCGACAGCGAAGTGCTCACGATCGGCGCGGAGTGGCCGTCGCTCCTGCCCGCGGACTTCGACGACGACGGCGATCCCGATCTCGTGTGGATCACCGGCGGCTACGAAGATCCGCCGGGCGCGACGCGGATCTTCCGCAACGACGGCGAGCTCGTGTTCACCGACGTCACAGGTGCGTCGGGTGTGCCGGCCGACGACAGCGTGGTGATGGGCGTGGTCGACGTCGATCAGGACGGCGACGTCGATCTGGTCACGCACACCGCGCTCACGTTCCCGCATCGCGTGTGGCTCAACGATGGCGCGGGCACGTTCAGCGAGCTCGCGGGAGCGATCACCGGGTACGACGGCGGCTCCGAGTACTCGAGCTGGGGGCTCGCGACGGTCGTCGATCTCGATCACGACGGCATCGTCGATCTCGTGATCGACGGCAAGTACTACCTCAAGATCCTGCGCGGCACCGGTGGCGGTCACTTCGAGTACGCCAACGACGCGTGGGGAATCCAGGACATCGCCGACTCGAGCGTCGATGGTGGCTTCGCGTTCGGCGACATCGACGGCGACGGCGATCTCGATCTCATCGGCTACACGGAGACCTATCCCGAGCGTTATCTCGCGATGTATCGCAACGATGTCGCGGCCGGGAACTGGGTGCGCGTGCGCGCGGTCGGCTTGCCGGGGCGCAAGGCCGCACCGACCGCGAAGATCTGGGTGCGACCTGCGGGCAGCGACGAAGTGATCGGCACGACGCAGCTGTCGATCTACTGCAAGCAGGCGCAGCAGACCTACTACGCGTTCGACGAGAGCGAGCGCCACTTCGGCATCGGTGACGCGCAGACCGTCGACGTCAGCGTGCACTTCTACCCGTCGTTCAAGCTCGTCACCGTCGAAGACGTGCCCGCGGGCAGCATCGTGCGCATCGGCGAAGACGGGCGCGGTGGTGTCGTACCGCCCGGTGGGAGCGACGACAGCGGTGGTGACGAAAGCGGCAGCGGTGGCGTGGACGAGAGCGGCGGCGTCGGCGAAAGTGGTGGCATGGACGAGAGCGGCAGCGCAGCGAGCACGAACGCGGGCGAGGCGAGCGGAGCATCGAGCACCGCGGACGCGAGCGAGAGCTCCGGCGCGGGCGCGAGCGAAGGCGGCGGCGAAGGTTGCGGCTGCACGAGCGGACGCAAGCACGACGTCGCGCTCGCGCTGCTCTTCGCGATCGCGGCGTGCTTCCGCCGTCGACGTCACGCGTTCGCAGCGATGTCGCTCGCGCTCGCGTGTGGCGGTGACGACGATGCGACGGGGGGCGAGACCGCCGACACCGGCGCCACGACGGCGAGCGCCAGCACCACGAACGAACCCACCGACGCATCGTCGCCCACCAGCGTCGGCGAGACGATCGCGGACACCAGCGATGGCAGCAGCGGCGATGGCCCGAGCGATACGAGCAGCAGTGACGACGGGCCGCCGCCTCTGCCCGACAGCGTCGACGTCGAGCTGATCCCCGACGCAGGTGTGACCGGCGTGCAGCGGGTGAACTTCGCGGTGCCGCTCGCCGCGGGGCAGCTCGCCGACGAGACGCTGGTCGTCGTGACGCACGAAGGTGCTGCGATCGCCGCCGGCACACGCGGGCTCGCACCGCGCGGCGACGGCAGCTTCCGTGCGATGCAGATCCAGATCGATCTCGACGTCGGGGCCGGCACCACGATCACCGTCGGCCTCGGTGCCGCGGGCGAGCTCGAGCCGCTCGCGCTCGTGCCCGTCGAAGAAACGCTCGTGATGCCCGACGCGACCGCGGGCCCGCGCGTGTGGGCGATCCTTCCTGCCGAGTGGACGAGCGGCAGCGGCGTGGTCGGACCGATCTTGCCCGCGTCGCAGTTCGAAGCGACGCCCGCCGGGGCGTGGCTGTCGCTGTGCGACTACGCGGCGAACGGCACCGACGTGTTCCTGCCGCAGGCCGGCGACAGCGCGCCGTGGCTGTTCGATCGCGTCACCGCGCTCTACCGCGGGTACGCGATCACCGGCGATGCCGGCGTGCTGCGCTCCGCATACGGCGAAGCCGGCTTGTACGGCATGACCGCGACCGGCGAAGGCGCCGACGTGATGATCCCGATCCCCGGTGTCGCCGACGACGTGAAGTATCACTACACGCAGGGCGTCGCGATGCACTACCTGCTCACCGGTGACGATCGCTTCCGCGAGCGCGCCGAGGACATCGGCGATCGCATGGCGACGCTGTGGCCGAGCCCCGGCTACGACGGTGGCGACGATTTCTGGACGGAGCGTCACGCGGGCTTCGGCTTGCTCGCGTACATGGGCGCCGCGATGGTGAGCGACGACGACGCGGCGACGTACATGCAGCTCGCCGACGAAGCGGTCACCGCGTACCTCGAGCTGATGGCGACGTATCCGGCCGACTGGACCGACGAAGATGCGCGTTGCTTCGCCCACACCGCCGAGGCGCACGGTGAAGACTTCGGCTTCTGGGGGTGCAGCCCGTGGATGAGCGCGATCGTTGCGGACGGCCTCGAGCTCTACGCGATCGAGCGCGGCGGCACCGAAGGCGATGCCGCACGCGAAGCGATCG
Organism: Nannocystaceae bacterium; assembly: GCA_035550195.1. GTDB lineage: Bacteria > Myxococcota_A > Polyangia > Nannocystales > Nannocystaceae > Xiheibacterium. The sequence goes on along the minus strand of DASZPU010000114.1, from coordinate 3,095 downwards.
TGAAGATGGGCCGCATCTTCGCGACGCGTCGCGATCCCGACGGCAAGCCGTTCTACTGGATGGGCTTCGGCGATGGTGAAGGCGAGATCGATCCCGACGACGAGCACTGGGGCGAGTCCGCGTACATCACCGCGATGGCGTGGCACTACAGCGGCGAGGCCGAGCTACGCATCGCGGCCGACGAGCTCGTGGACGGCATGGCGATGTTCGGCAGCGCACCGCACGTGCGCAGCTTCAACTGGCAGTGCCGCTCGGCCGTCGCGGCGCCGTACTACCTCGCGCGCTGACAGCCGGTGACAAGCGGGCGACGGCGGGACTACCCTCGTCGAGCATGAAGGCGCGGGGAACGGTCTCCAAGGTCCTGCCCATGGCGCGCGCGCGCGAGGAGGCGATCGGCCAGCTCGCGAGCGCAGTCGTCGATCGCATCGAGGAGGACGGCACCGTCTTCGTCGCGATCGCAGACGCACCACCCGAGCGAGCCCGCATCGCCGCGGCACCCGGGCTCGCGCTGGTCGCCGGCACGTCGGTGCTCGTGCTGATCGAGCGCGAAGGGCCGGTGATCGTCTCGACGATCCTGTCGCGGCTGGCCGAGCCGCCGCCGACGATCGAGCTGCAAGCGCAGGAACAGATCGTGTTGCGGGTCGGCGACGCGACCATCTCGATCGACGCGCAGGGCACCGTGGCGATCCGCGGCGAGCGCATCGACAGCGAGGCCGAAGGCATCCAACGCATCAAGGGCGCACAAGTCCGGATCAACTGATGCCGCCCGCGTTGCAGTGGGATCTGGTCGAAGAGAGCTTCGCCGAGGCCGCGTTCCTGTGGGCGCGCTGGGAAGATGCCTGGCAGTCGCCGCGCCACGATCTCGACGGCGTCGTGCACTGGGTCGAGGAGCGCTTGATCGGTGCGCTCGACGGTGTGCGGCTCGGCGCGCAGCGAGCGTTCGACGAGTTGCTCGTGCCCGCACTCAGGGCCAGGCACCATCGCAGTGCGACCGTCGCCGCCTACGTGCTCGCATCGATGGGGCGCAGCGGCATCGAGCACGTCGTCGCCGCGATGGTCGATGCGAAGCCGGATCGACTGGTCGCGCTGCGTCGCGGGCTCGAGCACGCACCGGGTGCGCAGTGGCCCAGCATCGTCGCCGAGTACGTCGCGCGCATGTCGGCCGACGTGCAGGCCGCGGTGCTCGATGCATACGCGTTTCGTCGCTGGCCCACGCCACCGGGGATGGACGCGCAGATCGATCGCAACGCGAAGCCCGTGCAGCTCGCGTCGTTGCGGCTCGCCGCCGCGGTGAAAGATGCGTGGACGCAGCCCTACATCGACTGGGCCGCGCAGCGCTCCGATGCCCGCCTGCGCGTCGAGGCCGCTCGCGCCGCGCTCGTGCGTGGGCATCCCGATGCGAGCGCGCGCGCAGGCGAGCTCATCCGCACGAAGACCGCCGGTGTCGAGCCGCTGTTGCCGCTGGTCGTGCTCGCGCGCGGCGAACGATTGCTGCCGATGCTGCAGGCGCAGCTGCAGGCGGGCGAGGGCACGCGCGAAGTCTTCGATGCGCTGTGGTGCATCGGCACGATCGAAGCCGCCGACGTGTGCGCGTCGTTGCTCGAGCACGATCGTTTCGCGCGACTCGCCGCGGATGCACTGCGAGCGATCACCGGCATCGATCCCACGCCGCCGCCCGACACCGCGCGGCAACCCGAGGACCTGCCGCGCGACGAGCTGCTGTTGCCGCAGCCCGAGCCCGGCGTCGTGCGCGAGGCGTGGCAGAAGCGGCGCGAGCACTACGCAGCGAAGCAGCGCTATCTGCTCGGGCGTCCCTTCGATCCCGCGCAGCTACCCACGCTGCTCGCGAGCGCACCGATGCGTCGCCGTCATCTGCTCGCTGCCGAGCTCTGCATGCGCAGCCAGGGCGCGATGCAGATCACCACCATCGGTTGGACGAAGCTGCAACGCGCGCAGCTCGGAGCCGCGGTCGTGCCCGAGTCTGCTCGCCCCACACCGGTGCCGGTCTGATCCATGCTGCAGCTCGAGAACACCACACCGTTCAAGGCCGGCATCGCACCGCTCGCGGACGAGCAGGGCATCGACGCGATGTACGTGTGCGTGAAGGCCACGTTCACGTTTCGCCCGCGACTCGCGATCGCGCCGACGCAGAATGCGATCGCGCGCGTCGACTCGCACCTCGGTGAGCCCGGACGCTCGAGCCTCGTCGAAGCCGGTGAGCACCACCTCGGCAAGGCCGGCACCGACGTGGTGATGCACGGCTGCGCGCACAGTCCCGACGGGCGGCCGACGACGAGCACGGGCGTATCGGTCGCAGTCGCGGAGCGCAGCAAGGCGATCGCGGTGTACGGCGATCGTCAGTGGCAATCGATGGGGCGCGTGAGTGCACCGCAACCGTTCCTCGAGATGCCGCTCGTGTACGAGCGCGCACTGGGAGGCATCGCGGATCCCAACGATCGCAGCGCACGCGAGCTCTCCGCGTACAACCCGATCGGCGTCGGTCTCGATCGGCGCCCCGGTGCGCCGGTGCCCAACCTCGAGGATCCGCGCGCACCGATCGAAGGCGGCGGCGAGTCTCCGCGTGCGGTGGGCTTCGGTCCGATCGCGCCCGGTTGGCAGCCCCGTCTGCGCCACGCGGGCACGTACGACGCGACGTGGATCCGCCGACGATCGCCGCTTCTGCCCACCGACTTCTCGGTACGCTTCTTCAACTGCGCGGCACCGGAGCTGTCGTTCGATCGCTTCCTGCAAGGCGGCGAGCCGGTCGCAGTGATCGGTGCGTCGCGTCTCGGGCCGATCCAGTTCACGTTGCCGGTGTGTCGGCTGCGCGTCGAATGCTGCGTCGCACGCACGTGGCGCAGAGCGACGCCGTTGCTCGAGACCGTCGCGCTGTGGCCCGACGACGACATCGTCAGCCTCACGTGGCGCGCGAAGCATCCGTGTGATCGCAGCATGCTGAAGATCGAACGCATCCGGATCTCGCTCGACGGCATGACGGGGGTGCAGACGTGACCGCGCTACGGATCACGGCGGTCGGTGCGATCACGTCGATCGGCACGTCCGCGGTGCAGACCGACGCGTCGCTGCGCGCGGGG
>DASZPU010000113.1:0-5158 GCA_035550195.1 Nannocystaceae bacterium | reverse complement strand
GAGCACCGCATCGCGGCTGCGTGCCGGCGCGCGCAGTCGCTCGACTTCGCTGCGCAGAGCCTCGCGCGCGCGCTGCAGCCGCGTCGTGACCGTGCTGGTGGGGATCGCGAGCGCTTCGCCGATCTCGCGCGCCTTCAGCCCCTCGACATAGAAGAGCGCGACGAGCAGCTGCGCGTCCTCGTCGAGCTGGTCGAGCGCGCGCAACACCAGCCAGTGCTCCTGGCGCAGCGCGACCACCCCGCTCGGCGTCGCGATGCTCTGGCGCGCCGCGGCATCGATATCCGCGAGGGCGGCATCGCGGCGCTGCACGTCGCCCTGCTTGAGCCAGAGATTGCGCGCGATGCCGAAGAGGTACGCACGGAAGCTGCTCTCCTGCACGCGATCGCGCGTCTGCGTGCAGGTGAGGAAGGTGCGCTGCGTCAGATCTTCGGCGACCGACGGCGCGCGCAGGTTGAAGAACGCGAGCACGCGCGGGTAGTAGACGCGCAGCAGCCGATCGCCGGCCTCGCGATCGCCCTCGCGCCAGGCGTGCAGCAGCGCGAGCTCGTCCGGCACCGTCATCCTCCGCCGCGATTGTAGTTGCGTGGGCTGCCCCACGAAGAAAAACGACGCGCGCGCGAGACAAGACGCCGCTTCGCCGGATTCCCTCTGCGACGGCTCGGGGTTCCATGTCGCGCACGATCACCAGGTTGACCGCGCTCACCATCCTTGCGCTCGGCGGTTGCTACCGCGGGCTCGACGGCGCCGCGTCGGGTGACGGCAGCGCGGGCGGCGATGCGGGCGAAGGCGGCGATGCGGGCGAAGACGCGGGCGACGACGGCGTGGCGGGGTGCGATGGCGCGCGCGGGCAGGGCGACCTCGCGATGCGCAGGCTCACCCGCGACGAGCTCGTGCAGTCGCTCGCGGCGATCGCCGGCCCCGACGTGATGGCGTCGCCGAGCGTCGTGCTCGCGATCGATGCGATCCCCGCGGAGAGCCCCGGCGATCTCGTGGCCGATTTCCAGAACGGTCATGCGGTCGAGCACGTCTCCGCGATCCTCGCGACGGCGGAAGCGATCGCGAACGAAGTGATCGCGGACGCGAGTGCACGCGAAGCGTTGCTCGGCACCTGCGCCGCGACGGCGGATCTCGCGTGCGCGGAAGCCTTCCTCGACGGCGCGGCGCTCCGCATCGTGCGACGTCCACTCGACGATGCGCGTCGGCAGTCGTTGCTCGACGGCTTCACCGCGGAAGGTGGCGGCGAGGCGGGCATGATGTGGCTGCTCGCGCGGCTGCTGCAGTCGCCCGAGCACGTGTTCCACCTCGAGCTGCCGCGCCAAGCGTGCGACGACGATGGTTGCGTCGATGTGGTGCACGACGGTGTGGTCGAGCTCGACGACTGGACGGTGGGCGAGCGCCTCGCGTTCGCGCTGACCGGCGAAGGCCCCGACGACGAGCTGCTCGCAGCCGCGGCGAACGGCGAGTTGCGCACGATCGATCAGGTGAAGCCGCACGCCGAGCGGTTGCTCGCGACCGACGGCGCGCGGCGACAACTCGGTCACGTGCTCGACTCGTGGTTGCTGCTGCAGACTGCGCCCGATGCGAACGCCACGATCGCGACGCTCGTGGGCATCGATCCCGCCGGCCTCGCCGAGGAAGCCCGCGCGGAGCTCATCGAGTACGCGACGCACCTCGTGTTCGACGACGAGACCGATCTGCACGAGCTGTTGGTCGCGAACGTCGGCTTCCCGCGCTCGCAGCGGCTCGCCACGCTCTACGGCAGCGCGGTCGCGAGCGATGAGCAGCCCGTCGATCTCCCCAACGGACACGGCGGGCTGTTGCTCCGCATCGCGCCGCTTTTGTCCGGGCACCTGCACACCTCGCCGATCCTGCGCGGCGCATACGTGCGCAAGCGATTGCTCTGCGATCAGCTCGCCCCGCCCGATCCCGCGGCCGTCAGCGCCGGCCAAGCGCAGATCGACGGAGCCGATCGCACGACCGTGAGCAACCGCGAGCTCGTCGAGCTCATCACCGCCGAAGAGCCGTGCAAGTCCTGCCACACGATGGTGAACCCGCTCGGCTTCACGCTCGAGTCGTTCGATCCGCTCGGGCGCACGCGCACCGAAGAGATCGTGTGGGACGCGGACGGCAACGAGCTCGCGCGTCATCCGCTCGACACCGCGGTCGACGCTCCGCAGATCGAGAGCGGCGGTCCGCAGTCGCTCGCGAACGCGGACGAGCTGGCGGCCGCGCTGGCCGAGAGCACGAAGGTGAAGCAGTGCCTCGCGCGGCGGCTCTACACGCAGGCGAAGCTGCGCCCGGCGGTGACCGAAGACGCGTGCGCACTCGAAGAAGTCGAAGCGAAGCTCGAGGACGGCGCGAGCGTGAAGGATGCGTGGATCGCCGCAGTGGTCGACGTCGAGCTGTTCGTGCGCAAGGCGGAGGAGCCATGAGAGTCGGAGTCTCGCGGCGCATGTTCTTGCACGGCGCGGGCGGTACGCTGCTCGCGATCCCCACGCTCGGATCGTTGCTCCCCCGCAGCGGCCGTGCCGAGCCGCTCGGTAGCCCGGTGCGCTACGTGCAGTGGGTCACCGATCACGGCCAGAACGCGGATCGTTTCTGGCCCGCCGATTGGCCCACCGCAGAGGTCGCGCCCGGCATCAAGGCGCGCGCGCTCTCGGAGATCGCGGGCCCGCTGTCGCAGGTGCTCGGCGCCGACTTCGATCCGCTGCGCCCGAAGATGAACCTGTTGCGCGGGCTCGATGCGCTCGCACCGAGCGGCTTGCACAACGCATGCGTGCCGACGTGTTGCAGCGCCCCGCCGGAGGACAACCACATCCCCGCGTTCCCGTGGTCGGTCGATCAGATCCTCGAGACGTCGGCGAAGGTCTATCCCGAGGTCGCGCGCGTGCCCGCGCTGCGACTCACGCCCGGCGTCGAGTCCTCGTACAAGTGGGGCAGCTTCTCGTGGATGCGCCAAAACGGCGAGCCGTTCAAGCTGCCCGCATACGACAGCAACGCGGCCGCGCTCGAGGCGGTGTTCGGCGGTGGCATCCCCCCGATGGACGATCCGGTCATCGCTGCGCGCGTGCGGCTCACCGATCAAGTGCTCGAGGACTACGCGCGCGTGATCGCGAGCCCGAAGATCAGCAAGGCCGACGCACAGCAGCTCACCAGCTACATGGATCTGTTGTCCGAGGTGCAGGAGCGCATGCTCGCCGAGGCCCCGGATTGCTCGGAGCCGGGTCAGCTCGACGAGAGCGACTTCGAGATCCTGCACGCGAACGCGATCGACATCGCGGTGATCGGAATGCTGTGCGGAGCGACGCGCGTCGTCGCGTACCACGCGTACCAGGGCTCGCCGTCGTCGTACGACGAGGAGACCTTCCACGCGTGGGCGCACGACGATGCCAACCTGCACGCCGAGCTGCAGACCTGGCGCTACCGTCAGCTCGCGAAGCTGGTCGCGCGCATGGACTCGGTGGAGGATCCCGCGGGCGGCACGTTGCTCGATCACTCGCTGGTCTACGCGTGCAACGAGCTCTCGCATCCGGGGCACGCCGCGAGCGATCAGCGTGCGCCCGGCTCGGTGCACCTCGTCGACATGCCGGTCATCACGTTCGGTGCCGCCGGTGGGCGCATGATGACCGGCCAGTACGTCGACTTCGGCGTGCGCCTGCTGAACAACATGCTCATCACGATCTTCGACGCGATGGGGCTCGCACCCGAGGACTACGAGCGCGACGGCGTGGTCGGATTCGGCGACTACCAAGGTCAGCGCGCGGGCGAGTACGCGGCGTACACGAGCGATGACGCGCGGCGCAGCCCGCTGCCGTGGATTTACACGTAGTACGATCCGTTCACGTGGCGCTCACCGACGCGTGCGCGTGACGAGTTGTCGCTGCCCACATCGCCTACCGCGACAGCGCTGCGTGTCGCGGTGTCATCGCGACGCGCAAGCCCGCGAAAGCACGTCGATGGCAAAGCGGCGAGGCGGTTGCTCTGTATGGGGGCAGGAGCAAGTCATGCTGTCCCTCTTCGGTCGTCGCTTCTGGATGATTCGCCTGCTCGGCATCGCCACCGCATCTGCGATGGCCGGTAGCGCCGCCAGCTCGGCACTCGCGTTCCAGATCGTCGATGCGAGCACGAGCTTCTTCTCCGCGGGCGCCGACACCGGCGACGACGAAGCGGACGAAGACGAGGACGAGCCGCTCGGCCCCGAGGTGCTCGCGAACGGACCGATGAAGGCGGGCGTGCCGTCGAAGAGCCAGCTCGGTCGCAAGCTCGCGGTCGAGGAGCTGAAGTCGAACAACCCGTTCTGTCCGACGTGTCGCCCCGCGGACTCGACGATCGCGGTCATGGCGGATGGCGAGCCGTCGCCCGTCGCACTCGCGCCGATCACCAAGCTGCCGCTCGAGCTGCAAGCGACGATGGAAGCGGAGAACCCCGCGAACTCGCTCGCGACGATCTACGACAACGAGCGCAACATCGTCGGCATCTACGGTCGCGGCGACGAGATCCGTCCCGGCGTGACGCTCGCGTCGGTCGATCTCGGTGTCGTCCAGCTTCGTCGCGGCAACGGCTTCGAGCGGCTCGAAGTCGGCGTCGCACCGGAGCCCGCGCCCAAGCCGAAGGCGAAGGAAGAACCCGCAGCGAAGCCCGCCGGCAAGCCCACGGATGCGCCCGCCGCCGACACGCGCATCGACTGCGCGAACGAGGAGCGCTGCACAATCGAGCGCGAGCTCGTCGAAGAGGTGCTCGCGAACCCGGCGAAGCTCGCCTCGCAGGCGCCCCGCGTCACGCCGGCGCCGAGCGGTGGCTACAAGGTCAGCGGCGTGAAGAAGGGCAGCCTCATCGCGCAGCTCGGCGTGAAGTCGGGCGACACGATCCTCGCGGTGAACGGCGAGGCGCTCGGCGGCATCGACGAGATGATGGGCCTCGTGACCAAGCTGCGTCGCGCGTCGAACCTCTCGGTGACGATCGATCGCAAGGGCAAGTCGATCGAGAAGAACATCGAGATCCGCGGCTGAGTCAGCGCTGCCGCATGTCCCACGGGTTGGTCTGCTCGAAGCGCGCGCGGTCCTTGTCGAGCTCGCTGTTGCAGCGGCACTTCTCGCAGCCGTCCTGATCGCGCGTGCACACCCTGCGACCTTCGCAGAAGGTGTGTCGTGCGGGGGGG
>DASZPU010000112.1:0-14936 GCA_035550195.1 Nannocystaceae bacterium | reverse complement strand
GGAGAGCCGTCGTTGCAAGGCATGCTCGGCGATCGCGAAGGCGGCACATGGATCTTCGGTGAGCTCGATCATGGGCCTTGGGCCGTACACCACGACGGCGCGGGCGGGGAGCTGGCCGTGCGCGAGTGTCTCGGCGCCACCACCGGGAGGATCGTCGGCGCCGCGATCGCGGAAGGCGGCGCGATCGCGTTCGCAATCGCGGTCTCGCCCGGGCCGATCCCGATCGCCGAGCGACAGCTCTGGTTCGCCGTCATCCAAGGCGATGAAGTGACGCGTGGCATCACTTACGACGTAAAATACCAAGCGTGGGATCGGGTCGCGATGCACTGGCGCGTCGACGGGCGCCTCGTGATCGGCGTGCGCAACCATGATCGGAACGACGAGATGCGCGTGTTCCTGGTGGAGCCATCATGAAGAGCGATTCGATCGCGACACGTACAATGACGATCCTCGTCGCGACCTCCGCCGCGACCGCGTGCGGCAAGACCAGCGGTGATGGCAGAAGTGGCGGATCGGAAACCTCCGCATCGCCAGCGACGACGTCGAGCGGCGACGAGACGAGCTCCGCTTCCACGACGACTGGCGAAGGATCGACCAGCGGCAGCAGCAGCAGCAGCAGCGACACTTCCACGACCGCGTTCGCCGACCTCCCGCCCTATCCGACCGCGTGCGACGATCCACCCGCGCTCGTCGACGTCACCGTGGCCGCGACGCCGGACGGACCCCTCATGGTCGACGAAGCTTGGGTCTGGTACGACTTCTGCGGCGCCGGCCCCTTCGTCGTGCTCGTGCAGCGGCCCACCGTCGACGGTGGCGTCGGCAATCAGGTGGAGATCGAGCTACAGGGCGGGGGGCCGCCACCATGGCTCGGCACGTATCCCGCGCAGGTCAGGTGGGAGCGCGAAGCAAGCGGCGCGATGGAGCTGCTCGAGCCTTTCACGAATCCCCACGAGCCCGGCTGGCCGCACCCTGATGTTCACCTGCATGCGCAGATCGAGATCCACAGCGGTGGCTACGATCTGTCGGTCGAGGTCGATCTGATCGATTGCGGACTCGCCGATTGCTCGTGTCCTTGCGAGTGACCGCAGCCGCACTGATGCGATCGTGGTCGCGCCCCGAGCGCGTCGCGCCGCTCCAGCTCCCTCGGGTTTCGCCGATGCCGTGCCCGTGTCGCCGATCTCGAGCTCCGCGGGTCTCTCGCAGGCATACGACGTCGCCATGCTCGGCAAGGTGAAGGAACAAGCCGAGCTGCAGGGCCGCGCGACGCTCGAGCTGCTCGATGCCGCGAGCGTGCCGCCGCCCGACGGCACCGGCACGCTCGTCGACGACGTCGCGTAGTCGCGTGCACGATCGCCACAGCGAGCACGCGCGCTCGCTGATCGCGACGTCGATGCGCGCGCGACCGCGGTTGCTACGTTGCAACCGTGGTGGATCAGATTCGCGTCGCGCTCTTCCAGCCGGAGTCGATCGGGGCCGCACGCCCGGAGCTCGGGCTCGTCGGTGCGCAGTTCTGGCTCGCGTCGCGCGTCAGCGAGATCGCGGACGTCGAAGCGATGGCGCTCATGTGCTTCGACGAGGACGGGCCGCGCAGCAAGATCGCGGCGTGGACACCGGCGGGTGACGGCGAGCTCGGGCGCACGATGGCGATGGTGCACGCGCGCATCGGCCTGACCTCGTCGTATGCGCGTCGCGGTGCGCGTCCGTACTGCGAGCGCGCGTGCCTGCTCGAGTCGCGCGGTGACGCGACCGCGCCGTGGCTCGCGACGCGCGAGCTCGACGTGCTCGGGTTGCCGGTCGCGGTCGGCGCCCATCGAATGTTGTGCGCGATCGCGAGCGCATGCGGGCTGCACGACGCCGTACCGGAGTGGACCGAGCTGTTCGAGACCGACGACGCCGAGCTCGCCGGCGATCACCTCGTGGCACTCGGCTGCTACGCGGCGGCGATCCAGGGCGCGACGATCGAGGATCCATCGCCCGCATTCGCCGCGATCCTGTGCGGCATCGCGACGCGCTCGCGACCGGCGATCAGCCTGCTGCCCGCGCTCGTCGAAGCGCTCGAGGTGTCGCGCGCGTGCTCGGGCGTCGCGATCACCGGGCTCGTGCGCGCGGCGGTCGACATCTACGGCGCGATCCCGGCCGAGTGGTCGGCGATCTGCGCGAGCCACCGTGTGGACCAGAGCGTACGCACACGCTGGCAGTACGGATCCGCCGCGGTGTACCGCGCATAGTGATTCACAGCGATCGATCTCGACCCACCGCGCGCACTTCTCCGCGAAGGACGCTGGACCGCAATGCATCCGTTCATGCACACTTCGCCACCCTTCCCCATGCCTCAGATTTCGAGCTACCGAGAAGCGCTGGCGCGTCTGCGTGCCGGCAACGACCGCTTCGTCTCGAACGTGCGCAGCATCGATGCGATCGCGAGCCAGGGTCAGCGCGCTGCGCTGGTCGCCGGGCAAGCACCGTTCGCGATCGTGCTCTCGTGCTCCGACTCGCGCGTGCCCGCAGAGATCGTATTCGACTGCGGCCTCGGCGAGCTCTTCGTCGTGCGCGTCGCGGGCAACATCGTCGCGCCGTCGGGCTTGGGCAGCGTCGAGTTCGCGGTGGCGACGTTCGGCACGCCGCTGGTGGTGGTGATGGGGCACACGCACTGCGGTGCGATCGCGGCGACGGTGGATGCGATCAAGAACGACGGGTTGGTGCCGACGAACAGCATCCGCTCGATCGTGGATCGCGTGGCGCCGTCGATCACCGAGCTCGTGCGCGCGGGTGCGACAGAGCCGGATCTGCGCGGCGCGGTGCGTGCGAACGTGCGCGCGTCGGCGAATCAGCTGCGGCACGGCAGTCGGTTGTTGGAGGAGTCGATCGTGGAAGAGCGACTGCTCGTGGTCGGCGCGCTCTACGAGCTCGAGACCGGGCGCGTCGACTTCTTCGACGGGCTGTGATCGCGCTCAGCTCGAGGCGCCGGCCAGCGCCTTGGGCTCGCTGGCTGCGTCCGAGCGATCGGGATGGATCGCCTCCGCGATCACGCGCTCGGTCACCTCGCTGAGATACTGCGCGAGCGTTTCGCTGAGCTGCTCGAACTCGGGCCACAGCGTCTCGAGCAGGAACTTCTTCGGCACCTTCGCCATGACGGTGGTGGCGTGCTGGCCTTTGCGGCGATAGGGCGAGATGCCGTAGCGGCGAAAGAGCGCGATGAGCAGCCGCACCGACCAGGTGTCGCGCAGTGTGAACTTGTGCTCGACGGGTGCGTCGCTCTTGCTGAGCTCGTCGAGCTTCGCGCGCAGCTTGTCGCGCGCATTCGCAGCGGCCTCGCGCTCGCCCGCCCAGGTGGTACCGGCGAAGAGCGCCTCGACCTGCATCAGCTTGCGCAACAGCTCGGCTTCGGTCATCGCGCGCGCAGGCTATCGCCATTCGAGCTCTCGCGGAGGGTGGCCAGCGTGGCCCGTGGACGGGCCACTCGCTGGCCCGAATCCGGGCCGGCTGGCCACCTGGGTGCGCGAACTCTGCGTGATCGCATGCGCGCGGATGCGGCACATCGCTGGCAATGCGGCGGCGTGAATGACCCGACGATCCGACTCCCCACGTGCGCGCACGAAGCCCGATCGCAGCTACTTCGGATGGATCTACGAGATGCTGCAGACGGCGCAATCCGAGCTCGAGGAATCCATCCGCACGACCCGACTCGACGTCGCGTCGCGCATCGGTGCGCTGCTGAGCGAGTCGTTCGAGAAGGATGGGTGGACACGCGAGACACTGGTCGAGCTGTCGACGTGGCTGCAGCAACGCGGCGCGAGCTTCGAACTGTGCACGCCGGAGAACCTCGCGCGGATGAAGCGACTGCACGAGCTGGAACAGCGCGTGGTGAAGAGCGATCGCGACGAGATCCTGAATCCGTGTCTGAGCACGGTGCCGCCGGAGGATCTCGAGGCGGAGCTGGATGCGTTGCTGGATCCGACGGACTGGGATGGGCCGGTGAGGTACGACGACCAGGAGGAGGAGGACGAGCTCGTGCGGGCGCTCGAGGAGGCCGCGAACGACGAGGCACGCGGGCGTCCGAAGCGTCACTGATCGGAGGCTGCGATGACCTCACGGCCGCACGATGCGCTCTTTCGCAGCGCCTTCGAAGATCCGCTGCACGCCTCCGCGGAGGCGCGCCTCGTGTTGCCGCGCGCGTTGGCGGGCGCGATCGATTGGAGGACGACGCGCCTCGAGAGCGGCTCGTTCATCGACGAAGCCCTCGCCGACAGCCAATCTGATCTGCTCTTCTCGGCCGCGATCGGCAGGCGGCGTGTGCTCATCTATCTGCTGCTCGAGCACCAGAGCACGGTGGATCGCAACATGCCCCTGCGCATGCTTTCGTACATGGTGAGGATCTGGCAGCGATATCAGAAGGAGAAGCGGCGTAGATCGTTGCCAGCGATCATCCCGCTCGTGGTCGTGCATGCAGGCTCTCGCCGAGCTGGTCCGACCCGGATGCACGAACTGGTGATCCCTCGACCCGATCGCGTCGTCGGATTGCCCGAGCTTGTTCCCTCGTTTCGCATCATCGTCGACGACATCAGCGCGGCGACGGATGCTCAGCTCCGCGCACGAGCGCTCGCCGCATTCCCGAAGCTCGTGCTGTGGCTACTTCGCGAGAGCCGGAGACGCGGCAAGCTGCTGCGAGGACTGCCGCAGTGGGCCGACGCCTTCCACGCCGTCGCGACCGCCCCGGGCGGCATCGTCGCGATGCATCGCGTGCTTCGCTACCTCGACTTCGTGCTCGGAGAGCAGCGCTTCGAACGCGCGCGTGACATACTTCGCAATCTCTCCTCGGCAACGGAGAACGCAGTCGTGACCTACACCGAACGAGTCCAAGCCGAGAGCCGCGTGGCGACCCAACGCGAGATCCTGCTCAAGCAGCTCGCACTGAAATTCGGCGCGCTCGACGAAGAGATCGTCGACCGCGTGCGCTCGGCCGATCCGACCTCGATCGAGATGTGGCTCGAGCGCTTCGTGGCAGCGACGCAGCTCGACGCTGTGTTCGGCTCGTAGCCGTCGGTGCTCGACGACGACTTCGCCTCTCGCGTGCGCTCGGCGGACGCGCGGGCACCCGAGCGCCGGCTGGAGCATTGCGTCGATTACTCGGCGGCACCGTCAATCGCTGCCCTCCCAGCCAGGCGCGAGCAGCTGGAGCGCAGCCACAACCTCGCCCAGTTGCGCCGGATCGCACGACGACATGACGACCTGCTGCGAAGGGTCAGGCTCGAAGCCATCCTTGGGACCACGATTCCGCGTCGGCACAACAGCCACACGCCCGTCTTCCTCCTCTACTTCAACACTCGAAGCCGTGTTCTGCGCGTGAGGCTTCGGTCTCACACGAGTCACTCGGGGCTTATAGTCTCCCCCTCTGTCAGGGTACTCGCAGCTTCTTCGTGGCAGCTTGAAGCGCTGTCGAGCTGCTCTCGGGGCGAGAAGCTGAAGCGACGGCTTAGGCTCGAAGCCATGCTTGGGACCCCGATTCCGCGTTGGACTATCCGTTCTCCAGCATCAGGTTGCCAGGTTTACGCTCTGGCGAAATCAGAAGACGCTCAAGGTAGCGTGGGTCATGGAAGTCGTGCCACGGCGCCAAGCAAAAGAACGCATTCATGAACTTCGTGATAATTCCGGATCCGTAGACCTTCGCTCCGAAAAAACCTGCAGCGCGGAGATTTTCATACGACATCAGAGTCGGGCTCACAACCACCTTCTGTTTTGCGACGACCTTCCAGACTCCCGCATCGAGCAAGTCGCGGGTGGCGAAGACGACGGCAATCGCATGAGCTTCACTGAGCTTAGTGCTTTCCGCTACCTTCGGATCGGTGAGCCGAGGGCAAAAGAGAGTGATGGTTACGCTATTCAATACGTCTGCCTCCCGTCCTACAACTTGGCAAAGTGAGAAGCGGCCGTCCGCGTTCTAGATGACAAACATATCTCCGATCGCCCACACCTGTTTTCACCTCGCCACCTGGTCACCTCCTCGGGATCTTTCCGCCTGCTGCACGATACGCTTTTCGCTCATTTGGTGCCGCTTGTTTGCAAGAGGACCGCCCTCTCTTTGGCGACCACCCTGGGGCAGGCCAGCTGCGCGCAGCGATAGTTGCAGCGCCTGGCATATTGGAGGTTTTGTCGGCGTCTCTCCGAAGCGCGCTCCACCTCGTCTGAAACTCAGACTGGGATCCAAACCCGTTCGAGGCGAGCCGGCGACTCAGCGCGGCTTCGGCGACTCAGCGCGGCTTCGGCGACTCCTAGCTCCATCGCGCGACAAATCGCTCCCATTCCGTGACAATCTCCAGCGAATTCAGCTGTCGGATGGACTCCTCTTCCAGCGCTTCGGCCTCGGGCCCGGGATCGGTGCTCAGCACTGAGAGGAACACATCCCGATCGAAGATGCCCTCAACCCTGCACTCTGCGAGTACGCTAACGAGAAGCCTGAACGCCGACTCGGCTTTGGAGGCGCTTTCAGAAGCCATCGGCAGGGTCCCAATGGCTTTCGAGAGGACGTCGAAGTTTGTTTCCTCCGCAGCCTGCGGCCATTCCGTGGGCGAGAAGAGTAGATCTTGATCGTTCGTAGTTTCGGCGATGCTCCTCGTCAACGCGGCGTAAAAGAGCGTGGACACGTCGTCATCGGTGAGCAATGCATAGCCAGCAATGCCGCCGCTCGATTGCATCAGTCTCGCCACGGTTTCGCGGACGCTGCCCGCCAGAAGGTCACGGAACTGAGATCTTGTCATGTGATTCTCCTTCATCTCGCAGCGGCCTCTTCGAGAAAAGTCCTGAGGAGCCGGCGGAAGTCCTCCGGAGGCGCGTTGGTCGCGTCCAATGAGCGCAGGCGGTTCAGGATATCCTCGGCAACCGCATTCGTGTGGCCCTTGTTTGGGGCCCATCCCAGATTGTCTAGATCCCAAATCGGATCGACCCCCGCGCGGCGCCGGACGATTTCTTGGGCTTGCTCGACGAGCTCTCGTTGCCGCCCGCGGCGCCCACGCTTGAAAACCCCGTGATGCGCGTGTGGGCGCACCATGCTCTCTGGCGGTGACGTGCCGGTGCGAGCACGCAGGTAATCCCCCCAATCCTTCTTCACGAGGGGGCGCCACGGGCCGTGAAAATCCGGATGTCTCGACGGCCTTCCGGGTACATGCCAGGTCCCACCGAGCAGGTCGTCGATCTCCGCCTGCGTGATCGCGAACCCGCCCACCTCCGCCGCAGTCGTTTCCGCGGCCCGCGGTGCGAAGCGTGTCCCAAGGCGCGCGCCGTAGTAGCCGAACACCGCGCCGAGCAGAGCTCCCCAACCAGCCCCCGAAAGCGCCGCACCAAATGCCTCACGTGCGCTCGCGCCGTCGGTTAGCGCAAGGCTGCCCGACATTGCGCCTCCGCTGATGGCCCCACTCACCGCGCCGCTCGCAGCTCCGGTCATCAGGGCGCCGAGACCCAGGCTCTTGAACCAGGGCGCCGCTGCTGCCCCACCCACGAGCCCGAGCGCGACTGCGCCAGCCACCACAGTCGTGGCCACGATCATCTTCGTGCTCGAGGCGATTAGCCCGGCGCCATATTCGGTCGCGCGGAACTCACGGTCCGTCGCGTACATCGATCCGAGCGCGTTGCCATACGCTTGCCATTCGGCATACTTTGCCCGCAGGTCGGCCCGGACGGCTGAATCCTCGTCCCTGCTCATCGAGCCTGAGCGCCGCATCCAGTCCGCGTACGCGTCCATGTACGCGTCGCGGCTTTCGCCTCGCGCTTCCTTGTAAGACTCGATGATTCCGGCGCGACACGTGGCGTCGCACGGCGGCACCTCGACGCGGATTCGTTCGGGCTCTGCCCCGCTCGTGTCGCTCAGACCGACGGGATCTCCGGCACAGTACGCATAGAGATTGATACCGCCCGCGATTCCCATCGGATCCGCGGCCGTCCACCGCCCCAACCAATTCGCGTAGTAGCGCGCGCCGTGTAGCGACAACCCGGTCTCTTCGTCGCGCTCCATTCCCGTGTAGCGGAAGCGGTTCGCGGCCGCGTCCAGCTGACCACGCATCGCTCTAAAGCTCGTGGTCCCGAACGGGTGGAACTCCTCGTACGCGATCACCACGCCTTCCTCGTCCACCTCCACCTTCGTGCTGCCCAGGTGATCCGCGATCGCGTACCTCCGCAGCGCTGTTGGCTCTGCGATCGTCTCGCCGTCCTTCACCAGCTTGATGTCGACCTGCAAGCCCCCGCCGACGTGCTCCGTCAGCGTCTTTTCCACCACCGCGCCGTTTCGGCGCTTCGTGAACAACTCCTCTCCGCCGAGCACCAATCGGTCTTCCGTCACCCCGTCGCCGCAGAGCACCAGCTTGCGCACGCGCACGCCACCGGCGTACTGCATCCACACCTGCTGCGTGCCGCGGCGCACCATCTCCAGCTGATCGAGCTCGTCCCACTGCAGCGCCTGCAGGTGCGGCATCGCGACCATGTTGCCCGCGACGTCGTGCGCGTATCTCTCCTCCAATGCGAGCGCTGCGTTGCCCGTCGCGCGCAAGCGATTGCCCTTCTCCGCGTACGCGTACTCGCGCCGGAACGAGCCCGCGCCCGCATGGTGCTGCAGCGACGTCACGTTGCCCACCGCGTCGTAGCGATAGCGCTGTACGTACCGCCGCATCGCCTGCGGATCGTTCGGCGACGTCGCGCGCACCGGCACGCTCGCCGCATCGTTCGTGCGCGGCGTTCGTCCGTTCGCCGCCTGCCCTTCGTGCTCGCGACCGCTCGCCTCCACCAAGCGATACAGCGCGTCGTAGCGGTAGTCGTTCACCGCCTCGACCGCCGCGTTGCCGTTGAAGATCGTGCGCTGCGCCCCGTCGCGCACCTGCGTGATGTTGCCGCTCGGATCGTAGGTGTACTGCAGGTCCTGCAGCGCCTTGCCGCCCGCGCTCGTCTGCAATCGCAGCAGCCGCTCGGTCACCACGTCGTAGGTCGAGCGCGTCACCGCGGCCTCGCCCTGGCGCAGCCGCGTCGGGCGGCCGTATGCGTCGAACTCTTCGACCTCGAGCACGCGCTCCTTCGTGCCCGCCGCGGTCTCGCGATCGATCCGCCGCACGAGCCCGTCTTCCGTGTAGCGCGTGCGATGGATCGAGCCCGACATCGGCAGCGTCGTCTCGAGCGCACGACCGCGCGCGTCGTAGCGCGCGGTCATGCGATGCGACTTGTCCTCGAGCGCACCGATCACGTCGAGCACACCGTCGACGCCCGCGAGCTCCTTCGCGCCACCGAGCGCGCTCCAGTCCATGCGCGCGCGCATCGGCACGCCGTCGACCTGCGCGCTCTTCAACATGCGCGGTAGATCCAACACGCGCCGCTTCACCACCGTCGGGTTGCCGTCCATGTCGTATGCGACGAAGCGCGTCTCGCCGCCGCCGTCGTACACGCGCACCAGCCGACCGCGCTGACGCACGCCCGGCTCGTCGTCGGCCGCCACGCGATCGTTCTTGCCGTCGCCCCACATGCGCTTCACCAGCAGGACGTCGCCCTTGCTCGTGTGCACCCATTCCTCGAGCGGCCGCCGCAGCTCGTCGTACTCGACGAAGAACACGTTGCCACGCGGATCGCTCGCGCGCAGCAATCCGCCCGCGACGTCGCTCAGCGCTCTGCGCTCGCCCGCATCCACCGCGATCGTGCGCAGTACCTGCCCGAGCATACCGAAGGTGTTCTGCTCGGCGACGTTGCCCCGCGCGTCGACGACCTCGTACGCGTTCCCCGAGATGTCGAGGTGCTGACGCGTCACCTGCACGATCTCGTTGTCGTCGTCGTCGCGCAGCCGTTCGAACGTCGCGACCGCGCGCCCGAGCACATCGAGCCGCGTAGTGCTCGGCGTGTCCGCGTGGCGGAGCGCGAGCTCGGCCGCACGCGTGTGTGCCGGCGTCGCGCCGCGGTTCGCCGCCAGCCACCCGCTGTCTTTCACCGTATCGTTGCGATCGAAAGCGCTGATCGACCAGGCATCGAACGCGACGCGCGTGTGCGTGCCGTCGGGGTAGTCGGTGCGAACGCAACGGCCGAGCGCGTCGTAGCGCATCGTGGCCAAGAGTTGCCCGCCGGCGCCATCGAAGCCCGCGCCGCTCGACGCGAACGGGCCGAAGCTCACCACCGGAAGCCCTTTGTTGTTCACCACCGTGCGGCCCGACGCGCGGAAGCTGCCGTCGTCGGTGCGCACCTTCGATTGCAGCACCGCGCCCGCGCCGTCGAAGAACGTGATGCCGAGCGAGACACGCAGCTCTGTGCGCCCGTACTCGAGCTTCGCGAAGTGTTGCACCGACGTAGGAGCGCCGCGCGCGACGAAGGCGTGATCGTCGTAGACGTAGTGCTGCGTAGGCGCGTCCTCGTCGTCGCCTTCGCTGCCGACCGACGACGCGCGCAGACCCGACGCGTCCTCCTGCGCAGCAGTCTCGCGGCCGCCGGGATCGCCGCGGCGTACCTCTGCGACCACGCGACCGAGCGCGTCGAAGCGTCGAAGCGTCGCCGAGCCGTTGGGATCGAAGCTGCCGCGCGCACCGAAGGTGCGGTACTCGAACGCAGCGCTCGACATCAGGGGGTCGCCCCCTGCGGGATTCACCGTGCGTCGCACGACGAGATACGCGTCGCGATCGTAGTACTGCTGCTCGGCGACGTGACCGAACGGATCGATCACCGCGATCGGCAGGAAGAACGCACTCGCATCGAACACGGTGCGCGGCGACGGCACCCACCACGCGCCGTCTTCGTGCATGTAGCCGCCGGACGCGAGCACCTTGTCCGATGAATCCTTGCGCGACGCGATCATCAGCGGCGGTAGCAGCTGCTCGGCCAGCGCGTCGGAGAACGCCATCGCGAGCGTCTTCGCCGGCACCGCGCGCTTGCCCACGACGCCCAACGTCGCAGGCGCCTTCAGGGCGTCGTCGTAGAAGTACGTGCGGGTCTTGCCGATCAGCCGCCGCTCGTGCGCGCCCGAAGGTTTCTGCTCGAAGGGAATCTCGGTGCCACCGGATGCCGCGGCTTTCACCGCCGCGAGCGACATCGGTGCGCGCGGATCTCCAGGCTTGCCGGTGATCTCGAACGTGCGGCTCTCGACCGCAGTGCCGAGCCGCAGCACCTCGGCCTCGTCTTGGTGCACGAGCTGGGCCTCGCGCACGACGAACGCGGTGCGCAGCTGCGGATCGTCGCTCGGCGCCACCGCGCTCGCGCCCTCCGGCACCGGCTCGGGCGGCAGCGGCGAACGCACGCCCTGCGTGCCCGACACTGCGCCGCTCGTCGCGTCGACGTCGGCGACCTCGGTCGCGCGCGCGATCCAAGTCGCGTACTCGGTGCCATCGGCGGCGAGGAACTTCTCGGGTGCGGGCGGATCGATCGCGTCGCCGAACAGAAGCAACTCGGTGCGACGATTCTTCGCCGACGCGACGCCGTCGTCGGTGACCTCCGCGGGGAACGACTCACCCGCGCCGATCGCATGCGTCACGACGTCGGCCGCGATCGCAGCACCGGCGGTCGCCATGTAGCGCTCGATCAACGCGGCACGCGTGGCCGGGCCCATGTCGCCGTCGTCGACGAGGCCACCAACCGCGCGCTGGAAGCCCTGCACGTCGTCGGCGAATCCGACTGCAGCGAGCATGAGTCGATCTTCGTGCATGCCCCAACGGATCGACGCGGGCATGTCGGCGCCGTACAGCAGCAACCACCCCGCGACGTCGTGGCGCAGGAACTCCACGACGCGTCGCGCACGCTGCAGCGAGATGCCGAGGTTGTCCTCGCTGGCACCCGTGCGATCGGTGTGGCCGACCACCAGCACCGCGCCGCCGCTGCGCTCGGCGATGCGTGCGTTGGCGACCGCGAGCCCCGGCAGCGAGCTCGGCAGCACGAAGCTCTTGTCGGTGTCGAACGCCATGCCCACGAGGCGCACGAGCCCGGGGCCGGGCGGATCGGTCTTCGGCGGCGGCGGTGGGACCACCTTCGGCTCCGGCACCGCGGTGCGTCGCGGATATGCGATCTCGGCGGTGCGCGTCGCGAAGCCCAGCGCGTCGACCTCGAGCACCGCGGTCTGCACCAAGCGCGGATCGGGCACCGCTTCGCGCTCGTACGTGTAGGTGAGCGATTGTTCGGACAGCGGCAGCATGCTGCCGTGGTGATTGCCGCCCTTCGCTTTCACGCTGCGCACCGTCCACGCGTTGCTCACCGTGACGAACGGTCGCTTCGCAGCGTCGGGATCGGATCCGGGCGCATCGCTGTACGTCTCGCTGCGCAGCAGCACGCCTCGCAATGCTCGTAGTGCGTCGCGGCGATCGTCCTTGCCGAACGCTGCGAGATCCGGTGCGGGCAGGATCGTCGCCGCGCCATCGTGACGATCGTATTCGTCGTGCAGATCGATCTCGGCGCCCGTGACGAACCACGACTTCGTGCGCACGGGCGCGATCGTGTGCTCGGCCTCCGCAGTTTGATGGCCGCTCTCGGCCGGGCCACCGTTGCCGACGACCTCGACGTCGAGCTGCTCGACGAATGCGAAGCCCCGGAATTCCCGCTCGGCAGGATCGTAGTGCCCGTGCGCATAGCGATACGACGACGAGAATCGTGTGCCGCGCACGAGGTCTTCGGAGATCGTGCCCTCGACCACCGGCACCGCGATCGGCAAGCGCGTGCGCCAGGGTGTGCCTTCTGCGATCGCTCGCGCGTGTTGTTGCCCGCTCGTGCCGTAGCGGATCGTCGTGCGCACGCCGGTGCCGCTCTCGTCGCGCACCAGGAGGTACGGCGGCTCGGGCATGAAGTCGAGGATGGTCACGGGCGCGTCCGCGGTCTTCGGTGCCCACACGAGCGATGCGGTCATCGCTCCGTCGATGCGCGCGAGCGAGGACAACCCGAGCTCCGCGAGCGGGGCCGTGGCCGCGAACGCGCCGCTCACCAGTCGATTGCCCGACTCGTTGAGCCACAGCGTGGCGCCGCCCTCCTTGTCGAACACCAAGATGTCGGTGGTGCCCACGCCGTCGACGTCGCACACACGAATCTGCGTCTCGTCGACGTCGAAGCCGACGCCGTCGGAGAGCTTCACCTTGCCGCCGAATTTTCCGTAGCCGAGGTTCGGCCAGTACGCGACTTCGTCGGCGCGCACGCGCACGACGTCGACCAGCCCGTCGCCGGTCATGTCGGCGAGCACGATCGCTTCGTTGCGCGGCGTGCCTTCGGGCGCGAGATCACGGGCGGCAACGAAGAGCACCGCGCCCGGGCCGGTGTTCTCGTCGCCATCGTGTGCGATCGGTTCCTGCTCGTTCCAGCCGTCGCTCGACGATTCGCCCATGCGACGCCACCAACGCAGCTCGCCCTCGCGTGCGACGAGCACGTCGCAGATTCCGTCGCCGTCGAGATCCGCCAGGTACACGCGATGCTGCTCGGCGATCGGATCCTTGCCGACCGGCGGCGTGCCACCGATCTGCGCGCCGGCCTTCCACGCATCACCATCGTCTTCGCGCTCGAACACCGTCGCATCCGACGGACCGAACTCCACCAGCGCAGGCCGACCGCGCCCGGACACGTCGAGCCAGCGCTGCAGGTGCGCCGCAGGATCCTCCGACGGCGTCGCCCCGAACGCGATCGCCTGCGGCGACGCGAACGTGCCCGGCGCATCGCCGGCGGCGCGATACACGAAGCGCCCCTCTTCGCGGGTGAGGATGCCGGTGCGTCCGTCACCTTCGAGATCGAAGAGCTCGGCGTCGATCATCGGCAGCGAGAGATCGAGCTTGCCGCTCTTCTCGGCATCGACGATGCGCAGCTCGGGACGGATCGCGCGCGGCGAATACGTGAACGTGCGCGGTGGCAGCGTGACCGCATCGGACTCGCCGTAGCCGGTGAGCTGGGCCGTCACCAATCGCGACGCGACCGGATCCTCGTCGTAACCGAGCTCGAGCGCGCGTGTGAGCACGGGCTTCGGTCCGAGCTGCGCGAAGCGATGGAAGACGAGCACGCGCCGACACAGCCTGCGCGTGCGCACCTCGAACCCCGCGCGCGCGTTCGAGAACGTGTCGGGTCGCGCGGGCCAACCATTGTCGTCGTCGACGCCCGCGGCCGCGCCGGGATTGTGCTCGCCGTAGTCGAACACCACCTCGAACATGAAGCGCGCGCGCGCAGCATCGTCGTCGAGCGACGCGAGCTGAAGCGGCGCCGCGTCGGGCACGTCGCGATTGCCGTAGAGAATCCGCTTCGCGTAGCGCTGCGTCTGCGTGCCGGTGCGGCCCTGCTCGTGCGGCGCACCGGTGTCGACGTTCGCGAGATCTTCGGCCTTGTAGCGATACACGATCACGTTCCCGCGATCGTCGCGCTGCTCCTGCAGATACCAACGAAAGACCCGCTTCGGATCGTTCGGATCGGTGACGCACGACTCCGGCTCGAGCCCGAAGAACGACACGATGTTGCTCGCGTCGCGCACGACGAAGTGCGAGCGCCCGCTCTTCTCGATCCTCTGTATGCGTGCGAAGCCGCCCTCGGTGCGCGCGCGATACGAGATCGCGACCGCACCGGATGCATCGAGGCCCTCACCGACCTTCACCAGCTCGTCGGCATCGGAGTAGAGGAAGACGTCGGACTCCGCGGCGTCGTCGTACTCCGGCAAGCCGCGCCCGTGCTCGCGCACGATCGCTTTTGTGGTGGTGCGCGTGAAGTACGGCACCGGTCCGCGCCAGCCCCACCCGAACGGACCGTTGCCGCCCATCGTCGTGTAGCCGATCGCGATCGCCGGCGTGATGCCGCGACCGGGCGGAAGCGGCACGCCGATCGTGACGCCACCCGATCCGGTGGGCGCGCTCGTGGCCCACTTCTCACCGACCTTCGGCAACGACAATCCCGCGGTCGCGCGCGCGGCCTCGGGCACGGTCGCACCCGGCTGCTCACCACCGGGCACATGCACGACGATCTCGTGCCGCTTGCCCGGATCG
>DASZPU010000111.1:0-23056 GCA_035550195.1 Nannocystaceae bacterium | reverse complement strand
CACGCTGCCGCAGCTGGTCGTGTGGGGCTACCTCGCGCTCACGCTCGCGATCGGCATCGCGGCCGGTCGCGTCGGTCGTGGCGATGTCGCCGACTACGTCGCGGGCGAGCGCGCGTTCGGTCCGCTGGTGATGTACTTCGTGATGGGCGCGACGGTGTTCTCCGCGTACGCGCTGCTCGGCACACCGCAGCGCGTGGTCGCGAAGGGCTCCGACGCCTTCTACATCCTCGCCTACGGCGCGGTCGGCTTCGTGCCGATCTTCTTCTTCGGCGCACGCGTGCGGCGCATCGGTGCGCGACTCGGCTTCGTCACGCAGGCCGAGCTCATCGGCGCGCGCTTCGACAGCAAGCTCGTCACCGCGTTGATGGGCGCGGCGACGGTGCTCTCGTTCGTGCCCTACCTGCTCATCCAGCTCAAGGGCGCGGGCGTCGTCATGCACGAGGTCACCGGCATGTCGATGGAGCAGGGCGCGCTGGTCTCGTACGCGGTCGTCGTCGCGTATGTCGTGATCGGTGGCGTGCGCGGGGTCGCGTGGACCAACGTGCTGCAGGGCATCGCGATGCTGATCATCGTGTGGTGGCTCGGCCTGTGGATCCCCAGCGTGCTCTTCGGTGGCGTCGCGCCGATGTTCGATCGCGTCGTCGTCGAGCGCCCCGACCTGCTCGTGCTGCCGGGCCCCGGTCCCACCAGCGACGCGCAGTACAGCGCCGAAGTGTTGGTCTCGATGCTCGGCTTCTCGATGTGGCCGCAGGTCTTCATGAAGTGCTTCACCGCTCGCAGCGCGCGACTCGTGCAGCTCTCCGCGGTGCTCTATCCGACGTTCCTGTTCTTCCTCGTGCCGCTGCTCTTCCTCGGCTACGCGGCCGCGTTGCTCGGTGGGCCCGCGGACGACTCGGTGCTGTTGTGGATCGTCTCGCGCCCACAGCTCGGCGGCACCACGTGGATCGTCGCGTTCGTCGCGTTCGCGGTGCTCGCCGCATCGATGTCGACCGGCGATGCGCTCTTGCACGCCGGCGCGTCGATCGCAGTGCGCGACGTCGCCGTGCGCGGCTGGGGCTGGCGCGCCGACGAGCGCACGCAGACCACCGCGATGAAGATCGGCGTGGTCGTGCTCGCCGCCGTCGTGTGGCTGCTGCTCGAGCTCGCCGGCTCGACCTCCGTCGTGGACCTGCTCTTGCTCGCCTACGCGGTGCCGATCCAGTTCCTGCCGCTCACGCTGGCCGCGCTCTACTGGCGCCGCGCCAACCGAGTTGGCGCGGTCGCGGCGCTGTCGTGCGGGCTCGGCAGCTGCGCGCTGCTCTTCGCCTGCAAACAGCTCGCGCCGGGGATGTATGCTCTGCTCAACCCCGCCGACCTCCAGATCGGTGTGCTCGGCGGGATCGTCCACGTCGTCGTGCTGGTGATCGTCACACTGCTCTCTCGACCGATGGACGCCGCCCACCTGGAGCGCTTCGCGTCATGACTCGTCTTCGCTGCTCGTTGCTGCTCACCCTCCTCGCCGCATGCGATCGCAGCTCGCATCGCTTCGACGTGGTCGACACGCCGGATCCGATCCCTGCGAAGGTCGCAGCGCCCGAAGGCAAGGCCGCCGAGCCCGTGAAGGATCCCACCGGCGCGACCTTGCCGTCGGAGTGCACGCGCGGCACGGGTCGCAACGCCGAAGGTGTGTGCGTGCCGCTCGCGACCCGCAAGCTCGCGCACGCGCAGCAGGTGCAGGTACCCGAGGGCGAAGCGATCGTCGGCGACTTGCCCGGCGACTTCGACTTCCGTAACGCACGCGAGACCCCGAAGCTGAAGTGGGCCGGCCAACCACCGCGCGAAGTCGTGGTGAAGAGCTTCTGGATCGATCTGCACGAGGTCACGCGCGACGCGTACGCAGCGTGTGTCGCCGAGGGCAAGTGCAGCGAGCCCGCGTGCGATCCGAGCGGCGCGCTCGCGCAGCTGCCCAACGACAAGTGGCCGCTCATTCCGCAGACCTGCGTCTCGCACGAGCAGGCCGAGACGTTCTGCCGAGCCGCGGGCGGGCGCCTGCCCACCGAAGACGAGTGGGAGTACGCGGCGCGCGGCGTCGATGCCCGGCTCTTCCCGTGGGGCAACGAGCTGCGCGACGAGTACATGGCGGGCTTGCTCGCGATCAACTCGCCGATGGTCGACGTCGGCTACTTCGGCATCCGCGGGCAGGGCACGAGCGCGACGGAGTGGGTCGCCACCGAGTGGGATCGCGAGGCGCCGCTGCGCACGTACGTCGCACAGGGATTCCGCCGACCCGAAGGTCCGCTCGCGAAAGCAACCGCGAGCGAACCCAAGCCCGCGTGGGTGTGGAAGAGCGCGCGCGTCGGTGATCGCTACGCGAGTGCCACGGCGGATGCGCTGCTCGGCTTCCGTTGTGCGGCGGATCTCGGCAGCGACACACCGAGCATCCGCGTGCCCGCGAAGGCGCCCGAGCTGCCGATCTCGCGCGGGCTCGACAAGTACGAAGTGTTCGGCGGCGTCGCCGAAGCGGTCGATCGCGACGAAGCCGACGCGTTCTGCACGAACCTGGCAGTGCGCGTGCGCGGCAAGTTCCTCGACGACTGGCGCTTGCCCACGTTCGCCGAGCTCGAAGTCGTCGCGCCGATCATGCGCGGCCCGGGTCCGTACTGGCTCGCCGATGGCGTCGCGATCCAGAAGAACGCCGAGGACAAGAGCATCAAGCCCGACGATCCCTGGGTGCAGGACACCGCGGATCCGCAGGAGTCGTTGGCGGCGCGGTGCATCCACGCCGGCATACCGCCGCAGTGACCGCTGCAGAGTCGAGCGCCGATCTGCGCACGCGTCGTGCGCTGCGAGCCTCGGTCGCGGAGGGCATGTGCCACGCGATGATGCTCGGCTGGAGCGAGAGCTACCTCGGCGCGTTCGCGGTGGAGCTCGGCCACGATGCGCTCGCGCTCGCGTTGCTCGCCACCGTGCCGCTGTTGGTCGGCGCGCTGTTGCAACTCTTCGCGGCGCCGCTCGTGCATCGCATCGGCGGACGCAAACGCCTCGTGGTGCTCGGCGCCGCCCTCCAAGCCGCATCGCAGATCGGATTCCTCGTCATCGCGTCGTCGGGTGATCGCCGGCTGTGGACGCTGCTCACCATGAAGACGCTCTTCTGGGCGTCGGGCTCGATCATCGCCCCACCGTGGGGCGCATGGATGGCCGGGCTCACCGCGGAGGTGCGACGCGAGCGTTACTTCGCGATCCGCTCCGGCATGGTCGAGCTCGCGCTGCTCGTCGCGTTCTCGCTCGGTGGTCTGTGGCTGAACAGCGGACCGCAGGGCGCGCTCGAGCGCTTCGCGATCCTCTTCGCGATGGCGCTCGTCGCTCGCACGACGAGCGCGGTGCTGCTGGCATGGCAGTTCGATCCCGGCACCGCGCCGCCGTCGGGTGAGCCCTCGTTCGATCGCGTCGTCGATGCCGCGAAGCGCTCGCGCTGGCGTGTCGCGCTCTATCTCGGCGCGATGATGTACGGCGCGAACGTGGCGATCCCGTACTTCACGCCGCACATGCTGCGCAACCTCGGCTTCACGTTCGGCGAGTTCGCGTTGTTGCTCGCGGTCTCGATCGCAGCGAAAGCGGTGTGTTTCCCGCTGAGCCATCGCATCGCGCAATCGATCGGGCTGCGTCGCTTGCTGCTCTTCGCCGGCATCGGCGTCGCGCTCTTGCCGTTGTGGTGGACCTTCGCGACCAGCGTGGAGTCGCTGATCTTCGCGCAGCTCGTCGGTGGTGCGACGTGGGCCGGGCTCGAGTACGCCAGCTTCCAGCTGCTGTTGCAGAGCGCGCCCGAGCATCGACGGCTCGAGTTCCTGTCGCTGTCGAGCTCGCTCACCGGTGCGCTGCAGCTCGCCGGTGCGCTGACCGGCAGCTGGCTGCTCACCAGCGGCACGGTCGGCTATCCGATGCTGTTCGCGATCTCCACGGTCTTGCGCGGCACGGCACTCGTCGTGCTGGTGGTCGCCGTGCGCCCGCTGGTGCTCGCCGCGCTGCCGCGGCTGTTCGTGCGGCTCAACGGCGTGCGGCCCAACGCGGGCGCGATCCGTGGCGCCGTGCTCGAGCCGGAGTCGGAGCGCCGCGACGACGAACGCTGAAGGTGCTACGTTCGTCCGCGATGATGACAGCTCGTCGTTCCTTGCCTGCGTTGGTGCTGCTGGTGATCGCGTCGTGTACGTGCCAGAGCGACGTCGCTCCGAAGAAGGACACCGGCAAGCTCGCGAAGGCCGACCCGAAAGCGGACCCCAAGGCGGCGCCGCAGCCCGCCGCGAAAATCGAGGCGAAGACGGGCCCCACGTTCGACGCGAACACACCGACGGCGCCGACCACCGCCAATCCCACGGAGGAGAAGGCCGCGCCGCCGACCGACCCCGCCGATCCGCTGGGCCGCAAGTTTGCGGATCCGGGCTGGTTCCGCAAGGACATGCTCGAAGGTGCGAAGGCGATGGACGTCAGCCGTTCCGAGCGCAACGCCGAAGGGCTGTTCTCGTCGCAGATCTTGTTCGAGCTGCCGGCCGGCACGTCGGTCGAGAGCTGCGCCGATCAGGTCGAGAAGAAGGTCGGCGAAGAGGTGAAGAACCTCGCGCGCACGAGCGACGAGAAACAGCCCGGTCGCATCAAGATCACGGGAGAGACCGAGCGCTATCGCGTCACGATGATGTGCGGCGAAGCCAAGGGTGTGATGCGTGCCTACGTGAGCTACGAGTGGATGAGTTGATCCTTGCTCCGCTTTCGACGGCGGCGCTGTGGACGGCACCCGATCGCCACGCTACGTTGATGACGTGGCCTTGCGCGACCATGGTGCGTTCGATCCCTTCGGTTGGTCGGTCGGCTGCGCTGGACTGAAACCCGCCCAGGTGCGCGAAGAGATGCGCCGCATGGTCGAGTGGGCCGCGGAGACGTGGGCGCTCTACTTCCCCAGCGAGCGCGGCTACGAGGTCGTGGTCGATTCGCCGGCGGGGCCGAGCAATGGCGTGCAGCTCGCCGTGCGTCGCGGTGACTTCCGAGCCAACGTCGCGCTCGAGTGCATACTCGATCCGGGGCGGAAGGCTCCAGGCGCGCTCGCGATCCGCATGTTCGGACGCGCCGGGTCGAGCGCCGTCGTGGCGGCCGAGCGCGCGAGCAACCGCCTCACGCAACGCGGACGCAGCGTCGGCATCGGCATGGGCCTCGGTTCGTTCGCATCGCTCGCGTGGCTCGCACTCGCGACGACGCATGCGGGCGCACTCGTGATCACCGGCCTCTTGATCGTCGTCGCAGGTCTGATGTCGACCACCGCGCTCGCGACCGCGGGTGCGTGGTTGGGCGAGCGCATCGGCGAGAGCGGCCGCGAGCGTGCACGCGCGCTGTCGTCGGGTGATCCACGCTTGCACGACGATCTCCGCCGCTGGCGTGCGCTGGTGCGTCAGCTCGCCACGCAACGCTCGGTGCTCGCGAG
Organism: Nannocystaceae bacterium; assembly: GCA_035550195.1. Classification (GTDB taxonomy): domain Bacteria; phylum Myxococcota_A; class Polyangia; order Nannocystales; family Nannocystaceae; genus Xiheibacterium. Next base: position 17,610 of record DASZPU010000111.1, on the reverse strand, counting down.
CCAGCTCGGTCGCACGCCATTCCGCTCGCTGCCGACCGGACGCACGCGCACCGCGGAGATCCCCGCGCTGCCGCGGCCGTCGTTCGCGTCGTAGCGGGGTGCGGAAGAGCGCGAAGCGTTCTTCCGGGCACCCTGCTAGCGGCCTACTTCTTCTTTTTCTTCTTCGTGAACTTCTTCGCGTGCGCGACGTTGCGGTTCGCCGGACGTGCGACCGAACCATCTTGCTGCATGCGCGTCGGCGCTTCGCCGACCTCGGCGAGCTGCTGACCTTCGGTGATCTGCGTGATCATCGGTAGCGACGCGTAGAGGAACGGCGAGAGCTCGAGGCCCATGCGCTTGTCGAGCTGCTGCAACGTGACCTGCGCGCGCACGGGCAGGCGCAGGTTCTTGCTCTGCACGCTCTTGGGCCAGCCCGGATGATCGGGCCGCGAATTCTCGGGCGGCGTGATGTGGTGCTGCATGCGGCACGCGATCGGCCGCGAGTCCCAGATGCGGCAGCGCTGCGTGGCCTCGTCGAGCATCGGGCAGCGGTGCATCTTCTTCGCGAACACGACGCGGCCTTGCTGCACCGCCTTGCCGCCGAAGCGCACCTTGTCGGGATCGCCGCCCGAGCTGCTGCTCTGCACGTCCTTGTATTGTTCTTGCGCGAGCTCGGCGAGCCGCGGGAGCAAGTCGCGGAAGTCCTTGAACGGACGCACGACGCGGAAGATCGCGAGCGACTCGATGCCTGCGACGCCGACCGGCGGCACCCAACAACCTTCGCAACCTCCGGGCTCGCCGAGGCGCTTCACGTCCTGCAGGCCCATCATCTCGCGCAGCGCATCGTGATACGCGTCGACGTGGTGCAGCAGCTCCTTCACGAGCGGTGAGAAGCCGCGCGGCACTCGCTTGGTGTCCTTGAGCTCGGCGATGCCGGGCAACGCGGAAATCTTGTCGAGCGTGGCTTGGATCGCCGCGGCGTGTGGACCTGCGACCTTCTTCGCGCGACCGGGCAGGCGCGTGACCTGGTCGGCCGGCAGCTTGAGCCGCGGTCCGAACAACGCAGAGAGAAACTCGAGCGCCATGGGCGAGACGGATTACCACCGGGCGCTTGCTCGCGCCAGCACACGGCGCTAGCGTGCGGCTCGCCATGTCGAAGCTCGCAGTCTCGTTCGCGCTGGTGCTCGCCATTTCTTCGGGGTCGGCTTGCACGCCGAAAGGGGACACCAAGACGCCCGGCGGCGACGGTGGCGGTGGCGCAGCCAAGCAGGGCGCGGGGCTGCAGCTGCGCTACGCGGTGGCCGCGGGCAAGCTGGTCCAAAACGGCAAGTTCGACATGAGCACGACCGGCGGCGGGCAATTCGGCGAGGCGAACCTCGAGTTCACCGCGAACCTCGAGCTCGCGCCGCAGGGCGAGAAGCTGAAGGTGGTCTGGAGCTTCGCCGACGTCGGCAAGCTCGACACGAAGGGCATGTTCGAGACGAAGGACGCGGCCGCCGAGGATCCGAAGAAGCTGTTGGTCGCCGAAGGCAAGGGCGCGTTCTTGATCGACGCGCGTGGCATCACCGACGAAGAGGCGAGCAAGGGGCTCGCGGAGAACGTCGCGCGACGCAAGCGCTTCGAAGAGCTCGAGAAGCAAGCGAAGTCCGGCGCCGCGCCGAAGATGAGCGGCGGTGTGCAAGTGCTCGCGATGGCCGACGCGATGATCGCGTTGCCCGATCTGCCCGAGCAGGGGCTCGAGCTCGGCAAGACCCTCACGATCTCCGAAGAAGAAGAGACCGAGCTCGGCGGCTCCGGCATCATGCTGCCCACCGAGAAAGAGACGAAGTACACGCTGGTGAAGATCGACGAGTCCGGCGGCAAGCGCATCGCCGAGCTGTCGATCGAAGGCGTGAGCAGCGGCGCCACCGAGATGCAGGGCCAGATGCTCACCGTCGACGCCACCAACGAAGGCAGCATGCTCTTCGATCTCGACGCGAAGCTGCCGGTGAGCTACCGCTTCACGCGGACGCAATCGGTCGCGGCGGGGCAGATGACCTTCGAGAGCACGATGGTTTTGGAAGCTTCGTTCGCGGCTGGATGAAGTTCTTGGGCTTCGCGTCGGCCCGCACGTTCACGTTCACGTTCACGTTCACGTTCACGACTACGTGGACGTGGACGTGGACGTGGACGTAGTCGTGAACGTGAACGTGAACGTGGTCGTGCCGTCGACCGCAGCGCTCCAGAATCCTCATCCACACGCGAGGTCGAGGAACTCCGCCCCGCAGCTGCACGCCTCCTGCGGAAACCAATTGCCGGTGGCGTGATCGCACCAATGACACTGCCCCCCGCCGGGCTCTTCGCAGGTCGAGCAGTCGATGCAGTGGTAGGTGCCGAAGTCGAAGATGCCGTCGCCGGACATCGAACCACAGTACGCGGTCCAGCAACCACCGCCGTCGGCTCGCAGGCCGCCGAGATCGCATTGGTGCGCCATACCGACCGGCACTTCGCAGCCATTGCTCGGATCGGCGTCGCAGTCCTCCCACGGTGACTCGCACGTGCGGATGCACTGACCGGTGCCATCGCATGCGGCGCTCTGGTGCGGACCCGCGGTGCAATCGCTCTCGCAGTCGCCGCCACCGCTGCCGCAGATGCACATGCCGTCTGCATCGCAGTGACCGCCTTCGGGGCAGTCGGTGATGCACGGCGTGCCCGCGAGCGCGTTCGCGTACTCGCACGCGCCGTCATGACACTCGCCCGGCGCGAGCTGGCAATCCGACGGCGGTGCGTCGCAGGGATCGTCGCAGTTCGCCGGTGCATCGTCGGACGGGCTCGACGACTGCGAGGGATCGTTCGTCTCGGCTTCTTCCGCGTCGCCGCTGTCGCCGGCACCCGACGACTCGTCGGGATTCCACGCCTGCGTCATGCCACTCGACTCCGCCTTGCCGCAAGCGGCGACGACGAGCAGCGCGACGGCCCATGTGCGATGCAGGGACACCACGATCGAATGCTAGCGCGCGAACGCGGCAGCGTATCTACGCAACGCTGCGTAGCGCTCGTCGCATGCGACCACGACGGGAACCTCGAGGGCTGGCGCGGCGACAGTTCCGGGGACCACTATCGAGGCCCGCCATGCCCGCGCAACCGATATCCCGAGCGAGAATGCGCCTCGTCGCGCTCTTCGTGCCGTTCGCGTGCGCCGTCGCCGAGCCCGACGTCGCGCCGCGCAGCGCGAGCGAGCCCACACTCACGGCAGCGAAGCGTCAACGCGGCACGGTGATCGGCGGCGAGAAAGTCGCGCGCACGATCGCGTGGCCCGCATCGCCGCGCCACGATGTCGCGCGCGATCGCTACGACGTGAAGGCACGCGCAGAGATCGATCGCTCGCCGGTGCCGGTGCTCGGCCCGGTCGATCCGCTCGCACGGGTGACGATGGTCGTCGGCGCGCACTGGTACGCCCTCAACCTGCAAGGCGACGGCTACACGATGCACATCGACGGCAGCGGCCAAGCACGCGTGTACCCGCACATCAAGACCTTCGAGCGCACGCATCCGATGCGCAGCGGCGACGGCTTCTTCACGCGCAACGAAGGCGTGTGGTCGGCGACCTGGATCGAGCACGGCGCGGCGTACTCGTTCGAGCTCGAGTGCGATCGCAGAGAGGTCAAGTGGTGCGACGACGAAGCGGCGATCCTCGCCCGCGTGGAAGCGCTGGTCTATCTCGGCGGACAGGAGGTGCTCCGATGATCGCCTGGATCATTGCAGCGCTCGTCGCCGGTGAGCCGTTCTATCGCCCCGCGGGCGAGCTCGTGCCGGGCTCGGGCGAAGGCGCCGCGGACGAGACCGTGTACGCGCCCGGCATGCGTTACCCGGTGCGCGATGCCCCGTCTTATCCCAACTCGCAGGTGTGGGGACACGGCGGCAACGAAGGCCCCGGCGGATCGCAGTGCGACGCCGAGAACTTCAGCTACCCGTGGCACGACAACTACTGCGAGACGCGCTCGTGGGACATGCCGCTTTGTCCCTCCGGCGTCGGTCACCAAGGTCAGGACATCCGCGCCTCGAGCTGCGAGAACGCGGTGCATCCTTTTGTCGCCGCGCGCGAAGGCACGGTGACCAACATCGGCAGCTACTCGGTCTACATCACCGCCGCCGACGGACAGCGCTTCGACTACTTGCACGGTGCTGCGATCGCAGTCTCCTCGGGCGAGGCCGTCGCGCGCGAGCAACAGATCGGCATGGTGAGCAACCAGTTCGGCGGCACCGCGACCACGGTGCACCTGCACTTCAACATCAAGCAGGACGTCGGCGGCGTCGGCTTCGTGTTCGTGAGCCCTTACATGTCGCTCGTCGCGGCCTACGAAGAGCTCACCGGGCTCGGCACCGAGCTGCCCGCAGGTCCGGTCGATGCGGTCGACTGCACGTCGATCCGCGGTTGGGCGCAGGACCCCGACGTGCCCGATCAACCGGTCGAGATCCGTGCGTGGTTCGACGGCCCGGCCGACGATGCAGGTGCCACCGGCATCACGCTGCTCGCCGACGTGCCGCGCGACGATCTGTGCGGGCCGCTGGGCTCCTGCGAGCACGGCTTCGAGATCGAGGTGCCGCGCAGCCTCGCCGACAACGTCGCGCACGAGGTGTTCATCTACGCCGTCGACGACGGCGGCGCCGAGACGCCGCAGCTCGACGCGAGCCCGGGCAGCTTCACGTGCGCGCCGCCGCAGCCGCCCGCGGGCGTGCGCCGTCGCGTCGACGGCCCCGAAGCGATCGCGACCTGGTCGCTGTCGACGTTCTGGGACATGGCGAAGATCGACGACGCGACGCTCGAAGCGATCGACGAAGGTCCGGCGTTGCCGATGGATCGACTGATCGTGCGCGGCGACTCGGATGCCGCCGACGCAGTCTGGCTGATCGACAACGGTCGCAAGCGCTCGTTCGCGGACGCAGCGGTGCGCGAGCGCTGGCACGTCACCGAAGCCGAGATCCAGAGCTGGCCCCAAGCCAGCGTCGACGGCGTACCCGAAGGCACGCCGATGCGCGGCGACATCTTCATGGTGTCGGGCAGCGATCTCGTCGTGTACCTGATCGACGACGCGCAGTGTCCGGCCGACGAGACCTGCGACGGCGCCGAAGGTGACAGTGGCTCGGCGGACGACAGCGACGGTGGCGACGACGCGACGCCCGGCACTGCGGATGGCGAGGGCGACGGCACGGGCTCCGACGAGAGCGGATCGCTGCCGGGTGCGCGCGGCGAGAACGACTCCGGCTGCGGCTGCAGCCACGAGCGCCATTCGAACGCGTGGTGGCTGTGGCTGATCGCGCTGGGCTATCGCCCGCGACGCTCGAGCAACAAGCGCGTGAGCGCAGCGCGGGAGTGCACGCCGAGTCGACGATAGATGTTCGCGACGTGCGTGGTCACCGTGCGCTCGCTGATCGAGAGGCGCGCGGCGATCTCCGCGTTGGTCAGGCCTTCGCTGACCAGCCGCGCAATCTCGAGCTCGCGCTCCGACAACGGTAGCGGCGGCGCAGCTTCACCCTCGGCCTCTTGCGCATCGGCGAGCGCCTTGTTGAGCGCTTCGCTCGCCCAGTACGACAGCCGCACGAGCGCGTTGGGTCCGAACTGCAGGCGATCGCCCTCGCGCACGCGGGCTCGACCGACGCGCGCGCCGTTGACGTAGGTGCCGTTGGTCGACGCGAGATCCTCGATCCACAGCCCGTCGCCGGCGTGCAGTCGCGCGTGCGTGCGCGAGATGCCGTCGTCCTCGAGCACCACGTCACAGGTCGGATCGCGACCGACGGTGGACGTCGCGGGGCGCAGCGGAAACACCTTGCCGCTGCTCTTTCCGCTGATCACTTCGAGGCACGGCACCTCGCCTGGGCCCGGCGCGGTGATCGGTTGCACCTCGCGGACGCGGGTGTCGGGCGGGGCTTTCGCCATGTTCGCAACGATACTATCACGCTCGCACGCACTCTTCGGATCCAGCGCTGGACCACCAGCTACGGTGCACAAATGAAGAACGCCGACTCGTCCGTGAGGAGAGTCGGCGTTCGGAAGGTGTGCGCACGCTGGGAGGAAGAGTGGTTCGCGGTCGAGAGTGTCGCGGGAGCAGCGAGGATGAGCCGGGGTAGCGTGCGCGCAGCCGACCTTCCCATCATGCGATGGGCGCGGTCAAGAACTCTTCGAAACTCAATCGACGCGATCGTTCGCGGATCGATCCGCGTCCGCTTCGATCGCGTGCTCGATCCCGTTGGTGGATGAGTCGTCCACCTCGGGCTCGTCGTGCTCGTCCTGCACGGCCGATGCCATGAGCTCCTCACGACGTGCGCTCGCACCACGCTCGACGCGACATCGATCGCACATGCGATCGATGGGCAGGTCGCCGTCGTCACACGGTGCGATCGACATGCTCGGAACGTAGTGCCAGATACCGTCACACAACGGCACGATGCACGGCATGATCTCCGCGCCCTCGATCACGTCGTCGTGACCGTCGGCCTGTGCGCGCAAATGTCCGGTCTCGAGGCAGTGCCCGCACAGGCGCAACGGATCCTCGAAGCGGCCGGCGAGAAAGGCTTGCAGCTGGGCCCCGGTCTTGAAGGTCCACGAGCGATCGCAACCCGGTCGTCCACACGGGACCTCGCGGTCGGAGTGCAACCGGCAAAACTCGCGGCACACCTCGCACATGCGCTTGGGCAGCGCGACCTCGGCGGAGACGTCCTCGGTGCCGAGGGCCGCCCACGCGCGCAGCTGCGCCTCGCGATCGATCGTCACCGTGCGGGTACAGCCGTGGACCCTGCAGGTGGTCTCACGCTCGACGATCTTCGCCTGACGCTGTCGGCACGGCTCGCACATGCGCGGGGGCGGACCCTCGCTCGCACGACCGCGACGATGACGACGCTTGCGACGACCCTCGGGCTCGTCGCCCCCTTCGGCCTCGCGCGCGCCCGCGTGACGCAGCCACATGCGGTGCTTGAGCTGCGCTTCGCGGGTCCAGGTCCACGTGCGGCGACAACCTTCGACGCGACAGCCGACCTGCGCGTCGGCGAGGTCGCGCTCTTGCTTGGCACACGCGTCGCACGTGCGTGTCGGCGGCTCGATCGATCCACCACGCTCGCGCGAGAGCTGCGAGAGCTGAGCGGACTTCGTCCAGGTCCACGTGCGCTCGCACCACGGATTCTGGCAGGGGATCTCTCGGTCCGCGACGGTGTGGAAGGCGGCGTAGTGCTCGGCGCACATCCGCTTCGGGGGCGGCTGACCGAACGACTGGATCTGCTCGGCCGCGGTCCACGTCCACGTGCGCGCGCAGCCTTCGACCTTGCAACCGACCTCGCGATCGTCGAGGTGACTGAACAGGCCCGCCGACAACGATGCGAACGCGGCCGCATCACGCGACGGCGGACGCGGGCTCGGATCATGGCTGCGCGGATCCTCGAAGCTCGCGTCGTTGCGCGGCGGCTTCGGTCCACGATCGCGATGCTCGTGCTTCGGTGTCGGCTGCGCGATCGGCTGCGCAGCTGTCTGCGCGGTGCCCTCGGCCTGCGCGGTCGCACCCTCGCCGCGACCTCGCCCACGGCGACGCCGACGTCGACGTCGTCGCGGCGCACCGCCTTCGCCTTCGCCGTTCGCCTCGTTCGGCGCGTCGCCTTCGGGGGCGTCCGCCGCAAGATCGTCGGTCTCGACCTCGTCCAAGGCCGGCGAGTATGGGCTGCGGGCCCGGCCGCGTCCACCCGGGCTTTGCCGCGCGTGCGCGGGCGCGAAATGATTTTCCGCCTATACTGGTCCCTCGGCAGCCGGAGGACCTCATGGTGATCCTGTCTCTCGTCGCCGCCGGAGTCGCCGCCGGCACGTACCTCTTCGCGAAGAAGAAGCGCGCATCGACTGGACAGTCCGCTGTCGCCGCAGCCGTCACGGGCGCAGGTGCGTTGGCGGTCGGCGCGGTGGTGTCGACCTTCTTCTGGCCGATCGTCATCCTCGGTGGTGCCGCGACCGGCGGTTGGTTCTACGCGAAGCGCAAGTCGATGAAGGCGCTGCCCGCGGGGCGTGACGCCTAGCTCGTGAAGACGACGAAGTAGTAGACGACCGGCGCGACGAACAACAGCGCGTCGATGCGGTCGAACATCCCGCCGTGTCCAGGAAGGATCGCGCCGGAGTCCTTCACGCCGAACGTTCGCTTCACCATCGACTCGACGAGATCGCCGGCCTGACCGACGAAGCTCGCGAGCACGCCGAGCACGATCGCATTCACCACGCTCAGCTCCGGCAACGTCCAGAACGTGCCGACGCCGAGCGTCGCGAGCACCGATCCGATCACACCGCCGACGCTGCCTTCGATGGTCTTCTTCGGGCTCACCGCGGGGTAGAGCTTGTGCTTGCCGAATGCGCGCCCGAAGAAGTACGCGACGGTGTCGGCGAAGAAGGCGGTACAAAGCGCGACGATGAGCCAGTACGGCTTGCCGCCGACCTTCAACAACGGAAGGTGCGCGAGCAGGAACGGGATGTAGACGAGGCCCGAGAGACACACCGCGAGGTGCTTGCCCGCGTGCTCGAGCTGCGCGCTGCGGCCGAGCACCGCGAACGACATCACGACCGCGGAGAAAGCGAGCGCTGCAGTGGTCGGAGCGCCGAGGCCCCACAGCGAGGGCGCGACCATGATCGCGGTGGTGCACACCGCTGCGGCCGCGCGCAGACCGAGCGCACGATCGCCGTCGCTCACCGGCAATGCCATGCGCAGGTACTCGTCGTGCGCGATGATGCCGACCACCGTCGCGAACGCGAGCACGCTGTACGCGGTGGGATCGACGAGGATCGACACGAGCAACGCCGGGACCAGCACCGCGGCGGTACCGAGCCGTTTGGCGAGGTCACCCATGCGTACGCACTAGTCGAGCGCCGGCGAGCCGCTGCCCGCGGCCGGACGCTGCTGCACCTGATCGGAGGTCTGCCCGAAGCGACGCTCGCGGCTCGCGAAGTCGTGCAGCGCGACCATCAAGTCTTCGCGCTCGAACTCGGGCCACATCTTCTCGGTGAAGTGCAGCTCGGCGTAGGCCGTTTCCCACAGGAAGAAGTTGGAGATGCGATGCTCGCCGCTCGTGCGCACGAGCAGCTCGAGCGGCGGCAGGATGCGCGCGGAGTCGAGGTAGCTCTCGACGGTCTCGACCGAGATGTCGGCGGGATCGAGACGACCGGCGACCGACGCCTTGCACATCTCGCGCACCGCCTTCGTGATCGTCTCGCGACCACCGTAGCTGAGCGCGAGGCACAACATCATGTCGTTGTTCTGCGCCGATGCGGCCATCAGCTCGAGCAACGGACCGCGCACGATCGAGGGCAAGCGATCGGTCTCGCCGACCGTGACGAGCCTGATACCGTTGTCGAGGATCTCCGCGCGTTCCTGCACGAGGTAACGACGGAGCAGCTCCATGAGATGGAAGACTTCTTCCGGCGGGCGATCCCAGTTCTGGCTGGAGAACGCGAAGAGCGTGAGCGCTTCGATGCCGGCCTTGCGAGCGGCGCGTACGACCGTGCGCACCGAGTCGGCGCCCTTTTCGTGGCCTTCTTCGCGCGGCAGCCCGCGGGCGCGTGCCCAGCGGCCGTTGCCATCCATGATGATGCCGACGTGGCGCGGCAGCCGTTCGCGGGGCGGCGGTTCGAGCATCGACGTTACCGGGCGGGATACCACGCCGTTCGATGGTGCGAAAGCCCGCGAACGTCGACGTCGTCGCGGGCGGCCCGCGCGAGCGCGCGAACGGGCGCAGCCGCGGGGCGAGCGGCGACGAGGTGTTCTGAAATGATCTCGAAGAACATGGGGTTGCCGCCCGAAGACCGCCACGAGAGCAGCTATGCTCGGGGTTGTCCGCGGCACTAGGGTCCGAGCGTTGCTCGGCCCTCGCGCTGCCTCCGCGTGGGCGGTGGCGTGGTGCAGCAAGCCCCCTCCATTGAACCGCCACGACGAGAAAGGCCCAGCTCGATGGCCAGCAACGACGAACTCGATTCATACCTCATCAAGATGGGCCTCCCCTACGAACAAGTCGGCGAGGGCACGTGGGTGATCAACCCCGACAGCTCGATGCGACGCGCTCCGATCGGCGTGACGATCGAAGAGCCCATCGTGTTGTTCTCGATCCCGATGTTCGAGCTCGGCACCGACGTGCCGGAGCGTGAGCGTCTGTTCCGTACGCTGCTCGAGCTCAACTCCGAGCTGTTGCACAGCTCGTACGCGCTGCAGGGCGATCAGGTGGTGCTCTCGGGCGCGCAGCAGCTGGAAAACCTCGACTTCAACGAGTTCCAGGCGATGGTCGACGACATGTGCATCGCCCTCGACAACCATCTCGAACGCATCGCTCCGTGGATCGGACACCGCAACGGGGCGGACAAGACGACCGCGCACGCAGAGGGGAGCACTTGAAATGGGTCTGTTCTCGAGACTGGGCACGCTGATCCGCTCGAACATCAACGAGCTGATCAGCAAGGCTGAAGACCCGGAGAAGATGCTCAACCAGGTGCTGGTCGACATGAAGACCCAGCTGGTCGAGGCGAAGAAGCAGGTCGCCGTCGCGATCGCGGACGAGAAGCGCCTCAAGAAGCAGTACGAGACCGAAGCCGCGAAGGCGCTCGAGTGGGAGAAGAAGGCGATGCTGGCCATTCGGGCCGGCGACGACAACCTCGCGCGCGCAGCATTGGCGCGCAAGAGCGAGCACGAGGAAGTGGCCGAGACGCTGCGTCAGCAGTGGGAGGCGCAGAAGGCCTCGGTCGAGCAGCTCAAGCAGGCGCTGCGCGGCCTCGATGCGAAGATCGAAGAAGCGAAGCGCAAGCGCAACATCCTGGTCTCGCGCCAGAAGCGAGCCGAAGCGCAGCGCACCATCAACGAGACGCTCACCAACATCAACTCGACGTCGGCGTTCGACACGTTCGAGCGCATGTCGGATCGCGTGACGCAGATCGAGGCGGAGGCCGAGGCCACCGCGGAGATCGGTGGCGCGCTGCCCGAGGCTTCGCTCGAGGCCCAGTTCAAGGCGCTCGCGGCCAGCAGCGTCGACGACGAGCTCAGCGCGCTGAAGAAGCGCATGGCGCTCGCGGCTGCGGAAGACGAGCGCCGCGCGATCGGTGGCGCGGTCGATCCGAAGGCCGCGGCCAACGGCACGCCGCCGCCGTCGGACGACGAAGAGCCCGGCGAGGTCGACGAGGCGAAGGCCGCGGAGATCGACGCGCAGCTCGAAGAGCTGAAGAAGAAGCTCTCGGCGACCTGAAGCGCGCACGCGAGAGTCGACGCGCATGCACCCGTCCTGGGCGCATGCGCGTCGTTCGTTGCTACGGTGCGAGATCGATCATGTATGCGCCCGGCGGGTCGGTGGACTCGACCGGATCGAAGCCGGGGATCGCGAGCGCGCGGAACGAGCCGCCCAACACGGCGGTGCCGTCGGGCGCGATCGCGACCGCGTTCGGGTAACCGAAGTCGGCGCCGCTGTCGACGACCGCGTTCCACAGCGGCTCGCCCGCGGCGGACCAACGCGTGGCGCGACCGATGTTGCCGTCGGCGCCGGCCACGGTGACCTGTCCGTTCGCGTCGATGGCCACGCGTTGGAAGTCGTGATCGCCGGCCTCCGCTGCGACCCACCGCGTGTTGCCGTCGGGATCGCGGCGCCACACGAACGCACCCTCGGAGCCGATTGGACCGGTGCCGAAGTCGGCGGGGCCCGACCACACACCGACCGCCACGAGATCACCACACGGGGCCGTGATCGCGTCTTGGATGATCACGTTGCCTTCGGTGTGGAACGCTTCCGCGGTCCGCACTTCGCCGTCGTCGCCGATGTCGACGATGTAGCTGGTGTAGCGCGTGGGATTGGAGAGGTCGTGACCGTCGACGTGGACGCTCGTGGTCATGCCTTCGATCGCTTCGGTCCAGAACGTCGCGATCGCGCCACCTTCGGTCGCGCGCATCGACGCGTTGCCCAGCCAGGAGGTGCCTTCGCCCCATACGCCCTGCATCCACCAGCTCGCGGCACCGTTGCCGTCGAGGCCGACCCACGCCGTACCGCCGCCCGACGCGATCGCAGCCGTGTCGTTGAGCGACCACAAGCCGTTTTGCCACTCGACCGTCGCGATGACGTTGCCACTCGACGTCGGCACGATGCCGGTGAACATCGCCTCGTTCTCCGTGCTGGTGAGCGGGCGGATCCATCGCACCTCGCCGTTGCTCGCGGTGAACTTCGCGATGACGGCGTTGCGACCGGTGGTCGGCCAGTTGCCGCGTTCCATGTCGTCGATCCACAGCGACGAGGCGAACTCTCCACCGAGGTAGAGGAAGTCGCCCGCATCGAGCACGAGCGTGATCGGTCGAACCCCGAAGCCGTCGCCGTGGAAGTGGTGCAGCCACAACAGCGCGCCGTCGGGTGCGAGCGCGGCGACGAACGAGTCGCTGCTCGTCGCGTCCTCGCCGACGTCGGCGATCGGCTCGAACACCATCTCGTCGAACGTGATCGCTGCGGAGAACGTGCCGGCGACGTAGCGATTGCCGGCGCCGTCGATCGTCATCGTCGAGATGCCGCTGCCCGATGTCCACGTGCGCAGGGCGGTCGGCGTGCCGGTCTGCCCCGCCGGGGTCGCGGGATCGTCTGCGCACGGGCCCACCACCATCGGCGGCATCGGTTCGCCCGTGGTGGTGTCGTCGGTGCCGCCATCGGTGCCGCTCGTGTCACTCGTGGGCTCGGGCCCGCTGGTCGGTGCAGTGGTGGTCGTCGGCGGGGAGGTCGACGACGGATCGTCGCCGCTACTCGACGACGATCCGTCGCCCTGCCCGGGCGCACCATCTCCACCACAACCTACGAGGACCCACGCCAACAACCAACGCGACCGCAGGATCTGCCTGTCCACGATGGTGATAGATGCGGGTCATCGCGTTTCGATCATGCGAATCGTCCCTGCGTCGTTGCGGCGGGTGCGCCCCGGCGAAAACCGACGCAGATGGCCCCGTGCGCCGGCTCCCCGCGTGATCGCGGGATCGTCGGTGCGCGCGGCTCGAATCGCCGCGTCGAAGGAACGTGAGGGCAGGGCGGTGGGCGGTCGCGGCGGTGCTGGTGGGGTGCGGGTCGAACGATCCGCAAGCGGGCACCGCCGTGGCCGACGACGGGGGCTCGTCGAGCGCGGGCTCGACGAGCGTCGCGACGAGCGCGGAAGGATCGAGCGGCCGCGTCGACGAAGAAGGGTCGCCGGCCGACTCGTCGAGCTCGACCGCAGCGATCGTGCCCGACGTCGGCGGCGTCGCGCCGATCATGTGGCACATCGAGTCGCCGGCCGACAGCGCGCGCACGTGGTTGGTGTCGCCGACCGGCGAGCGCGTGTTCTGGCTCGGCGTGAACACGGTGATGCGCGACAAGAGCTGCGACGGAATCCTCGACTGGATCCGTCGCACCGACTCGACCACTGCGGCGCACGTCGAGTGGGCGCGGCTGTCGACGGGCGCGAGCGGCGACGAGCGCAATGACGCGCCGTACTGCTTCAACTCGGTCGGCGGCTTCAGTGAGACCAACGACTTCGACGATCAGGGTGGCGACTCGTGGATGATCCGCGCGGTCGAGGACGGCGGCGCGGGTGCGCCGTACGGCGTCGTGCTCAACGTCGATGCGGCCGGTGACGATCGTGCGCTGCGCGACGAGCAGGGCGTGGTGCTGCGCGGTGGCTTCGCGGAGGCGCGCATCGGCGATCCCTTCAATCCCGCGTTCGCGACCGATCTGCAGGCGCGCGTGCTCGAGGACGTCGCACCGCGCGTGGGCGATCCGCGGCTGCAGATGTGGTTCCTCGGCAACGAGATCGGGCTCTTCGATCGCGCCGTCGACGATGGCCCGGGCGTTCGCGATCTGCGGCGGTGGATCTGGTCGCAGTGTCCGGACGGCTCCACCATCGACGCGCCGCAGTGTGCTCCGCATGCGCTCGCGTCGTGGCTGCGCGATCGCTACGCCGACGTCGCAGCGATGAACACCGCGTGGGAGTCGAGCTACGCCAGCTTCGACGTCGGCGCCGAGGCGAAGCCGGTGCCCTACGCTCATGACTGCAACCTCGCGTGCCGCGAAGACCTGCAGCGCTTCGTGCACGACGTGCTCGCGAAGCGCTGGGTCGAGCTGGTCACGACGACGGTGCGCGCCACCGATCCCGATCATCTACTCACGTCGCCGCGCATGGCCGTCGCTACTTCGGCCACCTACCGCTTCTGGACACCCGACGGCGACGTCTGGGCCGAGGCGCCCGACGTCGCGCTGCCCCACGACGGCGACGTCGTCTACTCGCCGTTCGATCTGTTCGCGCGCGACGGCGATGCTGGCTTCGATCTGATCGCGATCAACATCTACGACGGTGCGCCGACGTTCGCCGAGCCGTGGCTCGGCACCGGGCTCGCGCGCATGCACGAGCAGAGTGGCCTTCCGATCATCGTCAGCGAGTTCAGCGTGCGCGCGCGCATCGACGGCTGGACCAACCGCGGCGGCGCGGGCTCGTTCGTGCCCGACGACGACGAAACCGACGATCAGATCCAACGCGGTGCCTACTACCGCTCGCAGATCGAGCAGCTCGCGTCCTATCCATATGTGCTCGGCGCGAGCTGGCACGCCTGGAGCGATCGGTTCCTCGCGGCCGATCCCGCACACCAGATCGACATGGGGCTCTTGCAGTGCCAGGACCCGCCGCGCGGCTTCGAGGCGGGTGCCCGATGGGGCGAGATCGACGATCGCATCGCCGACACCAACTGCACGATCATGGACCGCATCGCCGAGCTCACCGGCTTGTGAGGTGGTAGGCGACCCGCCGGCCCGACTCCGGCCGCGCGCATGAAAAAGCCGCGTGACGGCTCGACCGACCGCGCTAAGCTCGGAGGCTGGTGCGCTCGCTCCATCAGCGGTTGTTCGCTGTCCTGATCGGCTTCGTCCTGGCGATGCTGGTCCGGCCGGGCGAGCTGCAGGCCCGCGGGGGCCGTACCGCGGTCGAAAAGCAGGATGCGCAGCAGCTCGCGATGCAGAGCCCGCGGCGTTCGACGCTGGGGCTCCCGCGCGCGCACGTGGATGTCGATGCGGGTGCGAAGGTTGCGCATGCGGTCGACGGCGAGCTGCCGGCGCTGTTCCGCATCGTCGCCGCGAGCCAGCGTGTCGTTTCGTGCCCAGTCGGTGAACGCGGCATCGACCGTGAGCTCCGTCTCCGAAGACTCCGCACGCGCGGTCCTCCAGCGCTCTGACACGCACGCCGTCGCGGCGTGCTCGTGCAACTCGTCGAGCGGTTCGCGATCACGCGAGTCGTTGCGACGCGACGCATTCGTGTGCGTGCCGAGGGGCCGCGCGGATGCGACGAGCGCTCGTCCTGGACCCACACGAGGAGTCACTTCGTCATGTTGTTTCCCGAAGCACCGGAAGCGATCCGCGTCGCGCTCGAGCGCCGTGCGATCACCAGCTCGTTCTCCCATGTCTGGTCGGATGCCTTGTTCGCGCGCGAGCGAGCCCGCGAAGAAGGTCGACTGATCGCTGCGCTGGAATCGACGCTCTGCGCCGAATCCTATGCAACCGTGGACCCGCGCACCGCCGCGGTGCGCGAGCGCAGGAGCTCGCACCTGCGCGCGAAGATCCATCAACATCGCTGGGATCGCGGCGCATATGCCCGCACCTGCATCGCTGCGGCCTGGCGTGCCTTCGATCGCGTCGTCGCGACGGTGCTCGGCGGCAGCCTGCGTGGCGACCTGCTCGCCGAGCTCGACGCCGCGCTGCAAGCCAACTCGTACCTTCCGCTCCAACACTGCAACGACACCTGGCGCGGGCTCGTGGCGCTGAAGGAGAGCCGCGACGCGCTCTTGCTCGGCGACTGCACGGTCGATTCGCTGCTGCTCGACGAGCACGACGCCGACGATGCGCTCGCGGTCGTACGCGCTGCGCTGCAGGAGCTGCACGAGCACATCGGACGCACGCCGCCGCGTTGGGTCGACGCCGACAGCTCACCGCAGCACGTCGGCAACGAAGGCTCGTGGGGCACCACGATCCGCGGTGACGCGCGCAACGATCCCGATGCGATCGCGATTGTGATGGTGCATCACGCGTTCGAGTGGACCTCGGATCTCGTGCCGCACTCCGTCGACCCGTGGAGCATCGCGCTCGAGCGCCTCGACTCGGTGTGCGCACCGATCGTCGGCGTGCGCGTGTGCCAAGGCGACGAGGTCGTCGAGGTGTTGCTGTGGGGCAACCGCGGCTCGGTCAGCTCGGCTTCCCGAGCAGCTCGTCCAGGCTCTGCTGCGTGATCGGGTGATAGCCGGCGCGCGCGCTCGCATAGATGCGCGTCGCGTCCGGCTTGCGTCCGCTCTCCACCAGCGCGCTATACAGCGGCATCAGGAATTTGCGGCGGCCGATCGTGCGCAGGAACGCCTCGAGCTGGCCGTCGACGTCCGCGTAGCCGTGCAACACGCACACCTCGAGCCACTGCGCGAGGATCTCGGCGTTGCCGCTGCGCGAGAGCGCGAAGCGACGATCGAGCTCGACCAAACGCTCGCGCGGGAGATCGGCCGGCAACGCGCGTAGGAAGTGCAGCCACTCGTGCGCGGTCCAGCGCTCGCTGGGCAGCGCCTCGACACCGGGCGTGTTCGCGACGAAGCGCGCGACCGTGGCGTCGACCTTCGCGAACGCTTCGGCGCTCGGGGCCGGAGCCTGCGGCGGGAGCCCGGGCGCATCGAGCCACGTCGCGAGATCGATCGGCGCACGACCTTCGAGCGGCGCGTGCTTCGACACCAGCTCGCGCGCAGCGAACTGCACGAACTCCTCGGTGGTGACGCTCGCGAACGCGTGCTGCTCGAACCACGACTGCAAGAACGGATCGAAGGCCTCGCGCCCGTAGGTCTCTTCGAACGCGCGCAGCAAGAGCGCGCCCTTCTCGTACGCCACGTCGGAGAGCGCGTCGTCGGGATCGCGCTGCCCGAGCTGCAGGCGCAGTCGCTCGTCGTCGGGCCCGAGATCGGCGAACGCCTCCTCGAGATCCTGACGGCCGAGCACCGCTTCCATCTCGGCGCGCTCGCGTCCGTAGAGCAGCTCGACGATGCGCCGCTCGATGTACACGGTGAAGCCTTCGTTGAGCCAGATGTCCTCCCAGCTCGCGTTGGTGACGAGGTTACCGGACCACGAATGCGCGAGCTCGTGCACGATCAGCGACATGAGCGAGCGATCGCCCGCGAGGATCGTCGGCGTGGCGAAGGTGAGCTTGGGGTTCTCCATGCCGCCGAACGGGAACGCGGGCGGCAGCACGAGCACGTCGTAGCGGCCCCAACGGTAGCTGCCGTAGCTGGCCTCGATCGCGGCGAGCATGCGTTCCATGTCGCCGAGCTCGCTGCGTGCACGCGCGAGCATCGACGGCTCGGCCCACACGCCGGTGCGTGGGCCCAGCTCCGCGAACTCGACGCGGCCGACCGCGAGCGCGACGAGATACGAGGGCACCGGCAGCTCCATCGCGAACGTGAACTCGCCGCGTGCGAGATCCGAGCGCACGAGATCGGCGGACATGAGCGCGCGCAATCCCGCCGGCGCGCGCACGGTGGCGCGGTAGGGCGTGCGCACCGACGGCGTGTCCTGGCATGGGAACCACGAGCGCGCGTGGATCGCTTGCGACTGACTGTAGAGGAAGGGCGAGACGCCGTC
>DASZPU010000110.1:0-2108 GCA_035550195.1 Nannocystaceae bacterium | reverse complement strand
CGGTGAGACCCGCTTCGGCGCGCGCGAGCTCGAGGAATTGATGCACGAGTCGATCGAGCCGCTCGCCGGCACCGCTGAGCACCGCGGCGAGCTTCTTGGTGCGCTCGGGCTCGGCGGGGCCGTCGAGCAGCGCTTCGGCGGCGGCACGGATCGCCGCGACCGGGCTCTTCAGCTCGTGGGCGAGATCGGCGAGCGCAGCCTCGTGTGCGCGCGCGTGCCCACGGATCTCGCCGATCAGTCGATTGAGCGCGGCCGCGAGATCGCCGAACTCGTCGCGTCGCTGCAGCTCGAGCTCGTTGCCGCGCGAGAGTTGCTCGACCTGATCGAGCGCCTGCGCACGCAGTCGCTCGATGGGCCGCACCATCCGCCAGCCCAGCCACCACGCCAACGCGATCGCGCAGGGCACGATGATGAGCGTGAGCTTGAGCAGCTGGTAGCGCAGATCGTAGAGCGCTCGAATCGCGCGACGGCTGCCGTCTTGTGCATGCGCGGCGCCGATCACCGCGCCGTGCTTCATGACCGGCACCGCAGCGTGGCACTCGAGCAGCTTCCCGCCGGTGGAGCTCTCGCAGCCGCGCGCCGGTTGGCCGGCGAGCGCGCTCGCGATCTCGCTGCGATCGAAGAGCGGCCCGTGCTCGCGATCGAGCTGATCGAGCGTCGGCGAGCCGTCGGGGCCCATGAACACTTCGCCGAGGGCCGTGCTGGCGCCGGTGTCGTGGTGATCGCGATCGGCGAGCACGTGCCCGCTGCGATCGACGACGCGCAGCCGCACACCGAAGCGCGACGCGATGCCGTCGAGCGCGGCCTCGTCGGCGTCCGCGTACGCGGCCGCGGCTTCGCGTGCCGCCGCGTCCACCTCGAGCAGCATGCGCTCGCCGATGCCCGACTCGATCAAGCTCGCGGCCGCGATGATGCCGAGCGGCAGCACCGCGACCATCACCGCGACCAGGAATGCGCGCACTCGCAGCGATCGCAGCGTCCAACGCGGACGCGGCTTCTTCACTGATCTCTCCAGCGATAGCCCGCGCCGATCACCGTCTCGATGCGATCGAAGTCGGGATCGATGGCCTCGAGCTTGCGGCGCAGTCGATTCACGTAGGTGTCGATGATGCGCGGCGCGACCACGGTGCCGTCGCCGCGGATGCGCTCGAGCACCGCATCGCGCGAGAGCACGATGCCCGGTCGCCGCGTGAGCGTCTCGAGCAGGCGCAGCTCGGTCATCGTGGTCTCGATCGCCTGGCCCTTCCAGCGCACCTCGAGTCGCTCTTCGTCGAGCTCGAGCTCGCCGATCCTGCGCGGTGCCTTCGCGCTGCGATCGTCGCCGTCACGCAGCGCTTGGCGACGCAATAGCGCCGCGACGCGACTGAGCAGCACGCGGTTGGAGAACGGCTTGGTGACGTAGTCGTCCGCGCCGAGCTCGAGCCCGAGCGCCTCGTCGATCTCGTCGTCGCGTGCGGTGAGCACGAGGATCGGCAGCCCGTGTCCGCGCGCGCGCAGCGTCTTCACCAGCGCGAACCCGTCGAGCTTCGGCATGTTGACGTCGGTGACGAGCAACGCCGGCGACTCGCGCTCGGCCACCGCGAGCCCTTCACGTCCGTCGCGCGCGACGATCACCTCGTGCCCGGCCTCGCCGAACGCGAGCTGCAACACCGCCAGCAAGGCCTCGTCGTCGTCGACGAGCAGGATGCGCGCCATCTCGACGACGAGCGTAGCAGGTCAGGGCTGCTCGGGCTTCGGCGGCTCGGGTGTGTCGGCCAGGCTGCGTTTGTAGTTGCGAGCGGCCCGCATGATCGCCTTGGTCGCGGCCGCGAGGCCGATCGCGAGGCCGACGAGCGTCGTCCACGGCGACCAGTGCGTCACGTTGCGCTCGAGCCACAGGCCGCCGAACGTGCCGATGCAGATCGCGACGACGATCTCGATGCCGACCGACGATGCGTCGGTGGCCCGGAACCACAGCGCGCGCTTCGGCGGGGCCTTGGCCATCGCGGTGCAGTCTAGCAAAAGTGCTAGCGCGCGCTCGCGACCGCGGCCATCGCTGCGTCGGCGGCCGCCAATGTCTCCGCGACGATCGCATCGTCGTGCGCGAGCGACAGGAAGCCGGCCTCGAA
>DASZPU010000109.1:0-2233 GCA_035550195.1 Nannocystaceae bacterium | reverse complement strand
CAGGTGCTGTGCGAGGCCCACGATGCCCACGAGGTCGATCGGGCAATGAGCGCGGGTGCGCGGCTCATCGGTGGCAACGCCCGGGACCTGCGTACGTTCACGGTCGATCTGCAGCGCGCGATCGATCTGCGTCGCCTCGTGCCGAGCACGTTCGTCTATGTCGCAGAGAGCGGCGTGCACGGGCCCGAGGATCTACGACGGCTGTGCGAGGCCGGTGTCGACGCGACGTTGGTCGGCTCGGCGCTCATGTCCGCCGACGATCCCGGCGAGGCGCTGCGCAGCTGGATCGCCGCGTTCGCCCACCAGCGATGACACGCCGATGATCTGTCAGCTCAAGATCTGCGGTCTCGTACGCCGTGAAGACGTCGAGACCTGCCACGATCTCGGCGTCGAGGCCATCGGCATCAACCTCTGGCGCGGCTCGCCGCGCGGGCTGCCGCTGGACGAAGCGGCGGCGCTCGTCGACGGCGTGCGTCCGGGCGGCCCGTTGCGCGTCGGTGTGCTCGTCGATCCGAGCCGCGACGAGCTGCTCATCGCGCGCGCACGGCTGGGCCTCGATCTCGTGCAGCTGCACGGTGACGCACCGATCGCGCGCTACGCAGGGCTCGGCGTGCCGTACATCTGGGTGATCCGCGGCACGCCCGAGCTGGCGACGCTGACGATCCCGAATCCCGCGCCCGCGTGGGTGCTGCTCGACACGCGCGTGCCCGGCTTCGGCGGCAAGGGCGTGCCGCACGACTGGGCGTGGGTGAAGCGGGCGGTCGCACACTTCGCACCGCTGCCCGTTTGGCTCGCCGGCGGCATCGGTCCCGACAACGTGCTCGCCGCGATCGATGCCGTGGGCCCGGCCGGCATCGACGTCGCCTCGGGGGCCGAGCCACCGGGCGCCGCGCGGCTCGGCACGAAGGATCGCGATCGCATCGCCGCGCTGCGCTCGGCCTGCGCGGGCTGGTGAAGCATGCACGTCGTCGTCACCGGTGCGTCGAGTGGGATCGGTGAAGCGATCGTGCGCGAGTACGTCGCCGCGGGCGCGAAGGTCACGATGGTCGCGCGTCGCGTCGCGCTGCTCGATGCGCTCGCGCAGGAGCTCGGTGCAGCCGTGCGCGCGCAGCCGGCCGACCTCGGCGATCCTGCGCAGGCCACCGCGTGGCTGCCGGCCGCGATCGCTGCGTTCGGCCCCGTCGACGTGCTGGTCAACAACGCGGGCGTGCAGATCGTCGCGCGCACCGAAGACGTCGAGCTCCCCGCGATGCGTGCGCTCTTCGAGGTCGATCTGCTCTCGCCGCTCGCGCTCGTGCAAGCGGTCTTGCCCAGCATGCTCATGCGCAAGCAAGGTGCGATCGTCAACGTCGCTTCGGTCGCCGGGCTCGCGCCGACGCCGGGCATGACCCACTACAGCGCGGCGAAGGCCGGGCTCGCCGCCGCGTCGGAGTGTCTGCGCGGCGAGCTGAAGTCGAGCGGCGTGCACGTCGTGACCGTCTATCCCGGCCCCGTCGACACGCCGATGGCACGCGCGGCCTACGAGATCGTGCCGCCCACCGCCGCGGTGAAGATGATCCCCTCGGGCACCACTTCTGCGCTCGCGCAGCGGATCCGCCGCGCGGTCGAGTCGCGACGCGCCCGTGTCATCTACCCGCGCGCCTACGCGGTCACGCGGCACATGCCCGCGATCACCCGCGTGATGATGGACGCGTTCACGCCGCTGCCCGCCGCACGGCTCCCGCCCGGCGAGCGCGAGCCCGACGGCGGCTGATCCTGCGGTACGCTACGCGCGGATGAGCGTGCCGGCGGGCGAGTTCGGCGAGTTCGGCGGGCGCTATGTCGCCGAGACGCTGATGCCCGCGGTCGAGCAGCTCGCCGCGGCGTGGCACGAAGCGAAGCACGATCCGAAGTATCTCGAGACCATCGCGAAGCTCGGGCGCGAGTGGATCGGTCGGCCCACACCGCTGTCGCCCGCGACGCGGCTGGCCGAGGCGCTCGGCGGCGGGCGCATCTGGCTCAAGCGCGAAGACCTCGCGCACACCGGCTCGCACAAGATCAACAACTGCGTCGGTCAGGTGTTGCTCGCGCTGCGCATGGGCAAGCGTCGCATCATCGCGGAGACCGGCGCGGGTCAGCACGGCGTCGCGACTGCGACCGTGTGCGCGCACTTCGGATTGCCGTGCGTCGTGTACATGGGCGCGGTCGACGTGCGTCGGCAAGAGCTCAACGTGCAGCGCATGCGCATGCTGGG
>DASZPU010000108.1:0-3704 GCA_035550195.1 Nannocystaceae bacterium | reverse complement strand
CGCAGCCGCAGACAGCTCTCGAACGGCGCCTTGGTGCCCTTGCGAGGGATGTACGCGATCGTGTCCTCGTCGGCACTGAAGCCGTAGCCGTACACGTAGTCGTGCTGCGTGATCTGCTCGAGCTTTCCGCTCTTCAGCTCGAGTCGCCACAGGTTCATCTTCTCGTCGTTGCTCGCATCGGCGTGCATCCACAACGAGTCGCTGGCGACGTGGTGATGGATCGACCACAGGCTGCGCTTCGACCAATCGACGTCGCTGACGGTCTTGCCGTTGGCGAGATCCCAGCGCGCGCCGGGTTGGTCGAGCGACAACATCTTCAGCGTGTAGGCGTCACCGAGCGCGTAGTAGAAGAGCTTGCCGGTCTTCAGGCTGGGCTTGAAACGACCGTAGGGGAAACCGACGAGGTACGGCTCGAGATCGATCTCGCGATCGAAGTAGCGCACGAGCCCGGCCGGCTTCGGCTTCGCGGTGTGCTCGTCGACGACGGTGGCCGGGCCGGCATCGTCGGGCACCTCGGTCTTCGGATAGGGCTTCGCCGCGTTGGGCGGCGCGCACGAGAGCGCGAGCAGAAGTGGCAACAGAGCGCGGCGCATCGGGGCGAGCATGCCTCAGCGCGCCGCCGCGTGCATCACAGCGGCGCGCGGCACGGGCCGTCGTGCACGACCGAGACGGACAGGCCCGCAGCGGCGCACGGGTTGCCGTAGGTCTCGCCGTCGCAGCCGCACACGGGCGCGTACTCCTGCGTGCAGATGCCGGGGATCGCGGTGCAGTACCCCAGCGTGTCGCCGTCGCCGCACGACGACGCGGACGGAAAGTCGCAGAAGTAGATGGACTCGTCGTCGCACGACCACGCCATCGGTCCTGCGCACGGCGCTCGATCGCGCAGCTCGCAGTCGGGATCCGGCGACAGACAGAAGTCGTCGCATGCACCGTCTTGGTACCAATCGTTGAGCTCGCAGTAGTCGAAGCGCACGCCGTGATCGCGTTCTTCGATCGCTTGCGCGCGCGCATCGGGTTTGCCGAGATCCGCGGTGGTGTCGTCGACGGCGACCAAGCACGCGCTCGCACAAACGGCGAGCACGATGATCGGAATGCGCAGAGTCATGCATCGCGATACAGCAAGGCCGGGACCAATGCGCCCGCCAGTACCGACGCGGCGTTGCGTCGCGCCCGCTCCGCCGCGTGCGTAGGCGCCCGTGTCACGCACGCGCTGGCACGGCGCGCGCGGGCGTGCGATGAAGCGGCGTGTCGAGCTCGCGCCGAAACCTGCTCGTCGGATCACTCGCGCTGCTCGCCTGTCGACTGCGCTCGCACGCCGAAGGTCCGGCGCTGAAACGAGCCGCGCCGGCGTTCGCGTTGCCCGACGAGCACGGGCACAGCGTGTCGCTCGATCAGCTGCGCACGCAGGGACCCGCGGTGCTCGTCTTCTATCGCGGACATTGGTGAGCATTCTGTCGCCGGCAGTTGGCCGGCCTGCAGAAGCGACTGCCCGAGATCCGCGCGCGCTCCGCTGCGATCGTCGGCATCTCCAGCGACGAAGCGCCCGAGTCGCGATTGCTGCGTGCGAGCTTGAAGCTCGACTTCGCGTTGCTGCACGACGAAGCGGCGCGCGTCGCCGACGCATACGGCGTGCGCATGGCGGTCGAGGAGATCGCGATCCCGTCGGTGTTCGTGATCGATCGCGAGGGTGGGATCGCGTGGCGCCACATCGGCGAGTACGTCCCGGATCGGCCCACGCCCGACGCGGTGCTCGCCGCGCTCGACGCACTCGCGAGCTGAACGCCTTCGCAGCTCTGCAATAGCGCCAGGGCGACGCGGGTAGGGGGGCCCGCCGAGCGCTGGATCACGCGTTCCGACGTAACCCGACGGTCGCGTGATCCGATAGGGCGGCCGCAGACACCTCAGCTTCGAGAGCCATGAACACCCAAGCCCTCCACCCTGCCCTGCTTCGCACCACCGACGCCATCGCCACCATCGGCGCACGTCAGGGGTCGCGCTCCCTGCCCGTCATCGCGAACGCGATCGCCGTGCTCGGACTCGGGCTCGGCGCGATCGCGGCAATCGTCCTCGGCTAGTCTTCCGCGCATGAGCGCGCGAGACGACGATCGCAAGCACACGCGGATGGACTCGGCCGATGCACGGCCGACACTTTCGCGTGCGCCGACGCCGAACGTGCCGATTCGATCGCACGAGCTCGCGTTCGACATCTGGCACGAAGGCGCGCGCTTCGGCGGTGCCGAGCTCGCCCTCGGTCGACTCGGCGGCGCGCGCGATGTCGGCGTGAACCTCGTCGAGCTCGCGCCGCATCGCCAGAGCTGTCCGCTGCACTGGCACCTGCGCGAGGAAGAGCACTTCTACGTGCTCGAAGGTCGCTGCGTGCTGCGCTCGGGCGATGAACGTCACGAGATGAGCGCGGGCGACTACGTGTGCTTCCCCGCGGGCACGCGCGTCGCCCATGCCTTCGAGAATCCACACGCAGAGCCGTGCCGCTTGCTCGCGATCGGCACGCGCGTCGCCGACGAGATCGCGGTGTATCCCGAGAGCGGCAAGATGAAGCTGCGCGCGCTCGATGCGATCGTCGAGTTCCCGCCGCGCTCGCTCGACTACTGGCACGGCGAGCACATCGACATTCCGCTCGGCACCGATCCCGCGCTGCACGAAGAAGCACAGCGCGAGCTCGCGGAACGCGAGCGCGCAGCCGAGCGCGCGGTGGACGACGAGCTCACCGCGATGAAGAAGCGCCTCGGCCTCGAGTAGGCCTCCACCGAACGCGGGATTTTCCCGCGAAAGTGCCTCCTGAGCCGACTCAGCGCGGCCTTTCGCGGGATTTTCCCGCGTTCGACAGCTGCCTGCAACGGGCGCGCGCCGCTGGTCGACTTCGACGACGCATGCCCGACACGTGGATTCATCTCACCGCCCGCGTTGCGCCGGGTGCTCCGGACCTGACCCGCGAGGACACGGGCGAGTGGTTGTGGCCGCGGTTGCACGAGACGTTTCCGGACGCGCTCGCGTCGGAGCTGATGCCGAATCATCCGCATGTCGTGAAGGCGAGCCGCGATCCCGATGCGGACGCCGAGCGGCTCGCACGATTGCTCGGGCACTTCGGCCGTTGCTTCGGTGTGGGCGGGCAGGTCAGCATCGTTTCGACACGAGCCATCGAAGATCGACAGAAGCTGCATAGACATATTCGCTATGTCGCGCTCAATCCTTGTCGCGAGCGCCTCGCATCATGTCCGCTCGCGTGGACCTGGAGCACGCATCGCGACGTCGTCGGAGCGAGCGTCGATCCATGGGTGACCGCGGATCGCCTCGCGCGAGCGCTGCAGCGATCGACGAGGGATTTCGCGGAGCTGCATCACGCGTACGTCAGCGCGGATCCCAGCGCGCATGTCGCGGGCACGCCTTTTCCGCAGACCGCGGTGACGCAAGCGATCGCCAAGGCGCCGCTCGACGCGGTGCACGATGCCGCGGTCGCAGCCTTGCGATTCCGACGCGATGCGGTACGCGAGCGTGGGCCGGCGCGAGCGCTCTTCGTCGCATTGGCGTTCGATCAAGGTTGGACACGCGTCTCGCATCTCGCACAGATCTGCGGATGCGGCGATGATGCGATCCGCAGGTACGCAGCCCTCGACGCGGGCGCGTCGTTGGCCGCGGCGCGCATGTGTCTCGGTGACGAACGCTTGCGTCGGCACCACGATCCGGCA
>DASZPU010000107.1:0-7773 GCA_035550195.1 Nannocystaceae bacterium | reverse complement strand
TTCTCGCAGATGTCGCCGAGCACGACCGGCGGACCACCCGACGAGCTGCCCCCGGTCTCGTCACCGGTGGGGTCCTTGTCCTTCATCGGCGCCTCGTCGCTGCCCGCCTGCGGCTCGCCACACGCGAATGCGGCGGCGAAGGCGACGAGCAACGTGCAAGGCCGATGCACCGAGTGGCGAGGATAGCATCGCGGAGATTTGCTAGCGTCAGCCCGATGGACCGTCGCTTCGCCGAGCTCGCACGCATCGACCTGCGCCATGGCGAGGCCGCGCACGTGCACGCGTGGGCGGAGCGCTGCGGACGATCGGCCGGGCTCGACGGCGCGGCCGACGACAGCGCACGCGACGTGATCGCCGCGGTGCGCGAGCGCGGTGACGCGGCGATCGTCGAGTACACGCTGCGCTTCGAGCAGCGTCGCATCACGCCCGCGGACTTCGAGCTCGATGCGTCGCGTCGCGCCGAGGCCCGCGGCCGCATCGCGCCCGAGCTGCGCGCCGCGCTCGAGCTCGCAGCCCAGCGCATCGCGGCGTTTCATCGCACGCAGCTGCCGCGCGAGAGCGGCACCGAGGAGAGCGATGCGGTGCTGAGGAGCCGGCCGTCGCCGCTGCGTCGCGTCGGCGTGTACGCACCCGGCGGCACCGCGGCGTATCCCTCTTCGGTGTTGATGGCGGCGATCCCCGCGAAGGTCGCGGGCGTGCCCGAGGTGCTGCTGTTCACGCCGCGTGCGAGCGACGTGGTCGTGCTCGCGGCCGAGCTCGCGGGCGTCGATCGCATCTTCGAGATCGGCGGCGCGCAAGCGATCGCCGCCGCGGCGTACGGCACCGCCAACGTGCCGCGCGTGGACAAGATCGTCGGGCCCGGCAACGCATGGGTCACCGCCGCGAAGCGCCGGGTGTTCGGCGTCTGCGACATCGACGGCATCGCGGGCCCCAGCGAGATCCTCGTGTTGGCCGACGGCGACTCCGATCCCGAGCTCGTCGCCGCCGATCTGCTGAGCCAGGCCGAGCACGACACGCTCGCGTGCGCGGTGCTGGTCACCGATTCGCCGGAGCTCGCCACGAAGGTCGACGCCGCGCTGGTACGGCAGCTCGAGGATCTGCCGCGCGCCGCGATCGCGATCGCGGCGCTCGTCGATCACGGGGCCGCGGTGATCGTGCGCGATCGCTCGCACATGATCGAGGTGGCGAACGCGTACGCCCCCGAGCACCTCGAGCTGCTCGTGCGCGCGCCCGCCGAGCTCGTCGACGGGTTGCGCACCGCGGGTGCGATCTTCGTCGGCGAGTGCACGCCCGAGGCCGCGGGCGACTACACCGCGGGGCCGAGCCACGTGCTGCCGACCGCCGGCGCCGCGCGCTACGGCTCGCCGCTCGGCGTGTGGGACTTCATCAAGCACACCAGCGTGCTCGCGCTCGGGCGCAACGCACTGCGTGCGCAGAGCGACGCGATCGTCACGCTCGCACGCGCCGAAGGGCTCGAGGCCCACGCGCGCGCGGTGGAGCTGCGCACCGGCAAGGCCGCTGCCGAAGGATCGCGATGAGCTGGCGCCGCAATCTGCGACCGCAGCTCGCGGCGCTCTCGGTCTATCACGCGCCCAAGAGTCACGCGCGCGCACGCATGCACGCGAACGAGAACCCCGAGGCGTGGCCGCAGCACGTGATGGCTGCGCTCGGCGAAGTGATCGCGCAGGTCGAGCTCGGGCGCTATCCCGATAGCAGCGGTCGCGAGCTGCGTGAGGTGCTCGCGGCGCGGCATGCCTGCGCGGTCGATCGCATCGTGCTCGGCAACGGCTCCGACGAGATCATCTCGCTGTTGCTCACCGCGCTCGGCGGTGCGGAGCGGCCGGTGCTGGTGGTGCCCACGCCGACGTTCATCATGTACGGCCACAGCGCGCGCGTGCTCGGCTACGAGGTGCGCGAGGTCGAGCTCGACGATGCGCTGGAGCTCGACGAAGCGGCGATGGATCGCGCGCTGGTCGGCGCGACGATCTGCTTCCTCGCGCGGCCCAACAATCCCACGGGGTCGCTGTGGCGCACCGAGGTGATCGAGCGCTTGATCGCGGCGCATCCCGACGTGGTGTTCGTGATCGACGAGGCTTACGTCGCGTACGCTCCGGGCGCATCGATGTGGCGCGGCGATCGGCCCGATCACGTCGTGCACATGGGCACGCTGTCGAAGGTGGGGCTCGCGGCGTTGCGCGTCGGCTATGCCGTGGCCGCGCCCGAGCTGGCGCACGCGCTCGACAAGGTGCGCCATCCCTACAACGTGTCGCAGACGTCGATCGCGATCGCGCACGCCGTGCTCACGCGCTTCGCCGACGTGCAGGCCGAGCTGGTCGCGCGCGCGATCGCGAATCGCGAGCGGCTCGCGGCGCTGCTGACGACGCTGCCCGACGTGCACGTGTTCCCCTCCGCCGCGAACCTCGTGCTCGCACGCCTGCCCTCGCCTGCGCGCTCCGCCGAGCTGGTCGCCCGGCTCGCGCGCGCCGACATCCTCGTGAAGGACGTCGGACATCTGCCGAAGCTGCGCGCGTGCGTGCGCTGCAGCGTCGGCACGACCGCGGAGCTCGATCACCTCGCGAACGCGCTGCGCGCGTGAACGACGTGCACGTCAGTCGCCCGCGAACACGCCGAACCATCCCGTGGAGTACGACAAGCTGCCGACGACCGCGAGGTCGCCCGATGCGAGCGCGAGGACGCGTTCCACATAGCCGGCGTCCTGGCCGTGGGTCGCGTTGCCACCGCGACGGGTGATCTTCCACAGCGATTCTCCCGACTCGAGATCGATCTCTCGGATCACCGCCGCGCTGTCGTCGGCGTCGCTGCGATCGGTGAGGCGACCGACGAGCGCGAGCACACCACCGGGCTTGAGTGCGGCGCTGTGGTACGCGAACTGGCTGTCGAGCTCCGTGTAGATCGTCGTCGCGTCCGCGCCCGGCACCACCGCGAGCACCTCGGTGTCGTGGTGATGCGGATCGTCGGGCGTGCTCTTGTGCACCGAGACGAGCAACATCCCCGCACCGCCGTCGCTCGTCGAGCGCTGGTTGCCGGTCTCGGCGAGCATCGTCGACGCCGTGCGCGACAACGTCGCGTCGAGCGCGAGCACTTCCTCGGACACGCCGAGCGCACCGTAGTGCGTGAGATGCCCGATCGCGCTGCCGTCTGCACGTGGGACGAGGCCGCGCCACTCGGTCGAATCGTCGCCCGCTGCAGCGAGGCTGACGGTGGCGCCGATGCTGCCGTCGCCACCGAGCACGACGAGCTCGCCGACGTTGCCCGCGAGCAGAAACGTTCCGTCGTCGCGCGCGGCGATCAGGTCATCGGGGAGATCGGGCGCTTCGATCGCCCACATGGGCTCGCCCGCCGCAGAGAACGCGCGCACCACCCTGATGAGCTGCGGATCGTAGTCGTTGCGCTCGTCGGTCGCGTGACCGACCGCGACCACCGTGCCGTCGGGGCCGACTGCGACGTCGTCGAAGCGAAGGTTGGGCAGGGTCGCGTGCACCTCGGCGCGCTGCCACACGATCTCGGCGTTCGCGTCGTGACGGGTCACGAGGCCACGCGACGGGCTGGAGTACGGCTGCGCACCCGCGCCCGTCCACTGCTCCGCGACCACGACGAGGTCTCCGTCGGCGAGCTCGGCGAGCGCGGTGGCATCGGTGTCGTCGACGAGCACCGACCAACGCTCGCGACTCTCACCGATTTCGCGCTCGGTGATGTCGCACGCGGGCAGTGCCAGCAAGAGGAGAGCGAGGCGGGTGTTGCAGTGTTGCATCGAGTCCTTGATGCCCGGGTGCGTGCTCGCGTTGTCACTCGATCTTCGTGCAGCCGTCGTCGACGCGCGCGACCCACAGCGAGTCGGCATGTCGGCGAACGAACGCGTCGCGCAGCGAACGATCGCGATCGAGCTGGCACGAGACGATCGCGGCGTAGGCCTCGCGCTCGAGCACCAGCGGTCCAGCGGCGAAGGCATCCGCGTGCTCGCGCAGAGCCGCGCGCGCGTCGCCGTAGCGTCCGGCTCCGATCGCTGCGCGGGCGCGCTGGACGAGTGCAACCGCGCGCTGCACGTCGATCGGCGCCGGCGGTGCGGCGGTGGTGCGCTTCGGTGGGCGCGTGGGCGGTGCCCGGGGCTCGACGACGATCGGTGCGGCAGATGGATCGGCGGCGCCGCGCGCAGGCAGGATCGCGGCCACCGGCGGAGTGGCCGTCGCGGGCTCGTTGCGCGGCGCGAGCTCGGCGACGGCGGGACGCGGTGGCTCGGGCAAGACGGCAGTCGCCACGATCGTGGCGCCCACCAGCGCCGCGCCGATCCATCCCACGAGCCGCACTGCAGACGAACGCCCGAGCGCCAGCGCGATGCCGACGCGCCGGCGTGCACGCGCGCGCCGTTCCGCCGACTCGATCGTCGCGCGATCGTGCTCGTCGATGCGATCGCATGCGCGCTGCAATCGTGCGCGGATGATCCGCAGCCGCGAGAACACCGTGTTGCGCGACAGCCCGAGCTGCTCGGCGATCTCCGCAGGTGCGTGCGACTCGAAGAACCACGGCACGAACACCGCGCGCATGCCTTCGTCGAGTCCCTCGGAGAAGCGCCGCAGCAGCGCGAACACTTCGCGGCTCGCGAGCTCGTGCTCGAGATCCACCGACTCGGGGCTCGGCTCCGCCGCGAGCGCGTCGACGCGGCGACGCAGCCGCGCGTAGTCGCGACGATTGCGAGCCGCGACACGCGCAGCGATCGCGAAGAGCCACGTGCGCACCGACGCACGCTGATCGAACGCCCCCAAGCGCCGATGCACGACGATGAACACCGCCTGCACGGTGTCGTCGAGATCGGACGCGCCGACCCCGAGCGCGCGCAGACACGCCCAGACGTAGTCGAACTGCTCGCGGTAGAGCGTGCCGAAATCCGGAGCATCGGGCTCGGCGAGCGCGGTGAGGCCCACGTGGGCTGGATGCCCACCACAGTGGATCGTCGTCACGGAAAAGCGACCTCCAGCGCAGCGGTGGGCAGGACCGCGACGGGGCCGTCCAGATAGACGGCACGGCGCGATTCGGTGAACTCCTCGACGTAGTACGACTGCCGGCGCACCGGCACCTCGGTGTCGACCGCCACGGTGAACGCGAAGCGCTTCGCGAACGGCACACGCACGCCAGCCGACGCGACGACTGCACCGCGAAGGGCACGAACGGTGCGATCCTCATCGCTGCCGACTCCGCGCGCGCGCACGATGCCGAGCGCACCGCCGCCGCACACCGGCAGCTCCACGCGACCGACCCGCGGTCGCACGCACGCGCGCGCGACGAACGACCAGCTCCGCACCGTGCCGCCCAAGCTGCGGCGATCGTCGTAGAACGCCGACGTCGGGCTGGTGATGCGCCAGCCGAGATCGGCAGCGAAGCGCCCACGCGCGACGCCGAGCCGCGCACCACCGAGCGCGGCGATGCGCGGCTGCATCCCGATCGCGCCGCCGACGAACGCTGCGAACGATCCACGCGTGCGCGGCGATCGTTCGCGCACGGGTGGCGGAGCGGGCGGCTCGACGATCGCAGGTGCGGCCTGCAATGCCGGCGTGCTCGGAGGCGGCGCAGGCACGATCGGCTGCACGGCCGCTTCGGTGCGTGCGACGACCGCGATCGGATCGAGCGCCATCGCGATCAGCAGCGCAGTCGCGCTCGCGAGCGCATCACACTGCTCGGCATCGATCTCCCACAGCGCCGGTGGGCGATCGTGGAGCGCGATCGTCAGCGAGAGACGAAAACCCTGCGCACCGCGATCGACGTGGGCATCGGCGGTGAAGTCGGTCGGCGCGGTCTCGTCTGCGACGAGCCGATCGACGCGTGCGAGCACCTCGGCGTGATCGGGACACGCCGCGTCGGCGTCCCAGTGCACGGCCTCCCGCGGCACGAACGACAACGCGAGCAGCTGTAACCACGCAGCGATCTCGAGATTCTACGCGGACCGCGGCCACGGCTTACAGCGAAGCCGGTCGCGCCGATCCGGCCGACCGTGGTCGCCTCTGCCCGACCTGCCCGTGGAGGTCGGCGCGATCGGGCCATGGATGGCCGTCAGCGGCGGACGTCGGGCCAGATCGTGCGGCCCATCGCGGCGAGCTCGTCGAGGCTCGTCGGCGGGGGATCGACCCGCGGGATCACGCAGACCGGCGTGCCGGGCCAGTTCGTGTGCAGCTCGTTCTTGCCTTCGTGGGCGCGCTTCGCTTGCAGCTCGAGCATGCCGTGCGCGCGCTTCAACGCGTCGAGCTCGCTCTGCAGATCCGCGCCCGCGGCATGACGCTCCGCGATCGCGGCCAACACCGCGTCGTCGCCCGGCCATGCCGTCGGCGGCACGTCGAAGCGATTCAGCACCACGCCGTCGATGCGCATCCTTCGATCGGCGAGCACCGCCAGGAACGACAACGCCTCGCGCACGCTGAAGCCCGTCGTCGTCGTCGTCAGCACCACGCCCGTCGCCGGCGACGCCAACAGATCCGCGAACGCGCCCGCGCGGCGCTGGAACTCGGTGAGCACCGCGCCGAAGTCCGCCAAGAAGCGCCCGAGATCGCCGACGAACGCACCGCCGCCGATCGCCTCCAACGCCTTCATCATGATCCCGCTGCCGAGCCCGAGGAAGCGCATGCCCAGCTTGCCCGACTGCGCGAGGAACTTCGCCGCGGGATTGTTCGCGACCTCGGCGATCTGTTGCGGCGCCTCGAGGAAATCGATCGCGTTCGCGGTGGGCGGCGTGTCCAACACGATGAGGTCGTACTGCCCCTCCGCGTGGATCATGTGCACCTGCGCGGTCGCGGCGTACTCGAGCGCGCCGCCGAGATAGCGCACCATCGCGCGGTAGATCGGATTCTTCAGCATCGCATCCGCGGCCGCATGCGACGGCGAGTGCGTGCGCACGATCGTCTCGAAGGTCTTCGCGGTGTCGAGCAATAGGCAGTCGAGCCCCTTGCCCACGTGCGGAAGCTTCACGATCTCGCCGGCCACGTCGGCGCGATCGATGCCGAGCGCCTGCGCGAGCCGGCGCGACGGATCGATCGTCACCACGATCGTGCGTCGACCGACCTCCGCCGCGCGCACCGCCAACGCAGCCGCGACGGTGGTCTTGCCGACGCCGCCCGGGCCCACCACCAACTGCACGCGACGCTCCGCGGGGAGGTCGAGCGCAGGCGGGCGAACGGTGGACGGGCTCACGGGCATCCTCTACTCTGGCGCGCGGTGAAGGCCGCGAGAAAATTCCGCGTGCGCGTCGACGATCGCGAGCACGACGTCGAGCTCGGCGAAGACGGTCGCGTCAAGGTCGGTGCGCTCGAGCTCGAGACCGTGCTCGGCCCCGGCGGTCGCGTCAGCGTGCACGTCGTCGGGAGCAACGAGCGTGTGCTGGTCACCGTCGCACCCGGTGCCGATCCGCGGCACGCCGCCGCCGAAGGGCGCGCGCACGCGATCCAGGTGATGACCGCGCAGCAAGCCGCGCTCGCCGACATCGGCCGCGCATCGCGACGCGCCGACGAAGGTCGCACGCTGCGATCGCCGATGCCCGGTCGCATCGTGCGTGTGCTGGTCGGCGAAGGCGAAGAGGTCGCGGCCGACACCGCAGTCGTGATCGTCGAAGCGATGAAGATGGAGAACGAGGTGCGCACGACCTCCGCCGGCCGCATCAGTCGCGTCGCGGTGAAGGGCGGCGACACGGTCGACGCGGGTGCCGTGCTCTGCGAGCTCGAGCCTCACGCCGCGGGCTCCTCCGCATAGACGCGCACCGGCTCGAGCAAGCTA
>DASZPU010000106.1:0-3277 GCA_035550195.1 Nannocystaceae bacterium | reverse complement strand
AGCTCGCGCATCTACCGATCGACTCGCGCCCGCCCAGCGAAGGCGTCGTGTACGGCCTGTGCGACGGCACCGATGCGCGCCGTTTGTTCCTCGACACCGTGGAGAAAGCGATCGTGCCCGGGCTCGCGGCGCACGGCCTCGCCTCGCGCGCGGCGTGGCAAGCCGTGGTCAGCGCGCGCGCGCTCGCACGCGGGTGAGCAGCTCGATCACGCCGTCGCGATCGAGCTGGTGTCTGCGCACCACCTCGGCCGCGTCGCGAACGCCCGCGCCGTACTCGTCGTAGCGGCTGAAGTTCGCGAGCTGCACGTCCACCTTGCGCGCGCGCGCGCCCGCGGGGTCGCCCACGATGAACATGTGCAGCGCCGCGACGGCGACGTCGTCGAGCGCATCGGTGCTCGACGTGTCGACCTCGATGCGCCCGAGGTCGACGAAGATCTTCAGCTCGTCGCCGACCAGCGTGCTCTGGGCGCTCACGTCGGTGACCGCGGGCAAGAGCTCTTCCCAGCTCGCGTCCACCTCTGCGAACACGTCGGCGATCGCACCCTGATCCTGCGAGGGATCGAGCGGCGCGCGCAGATACGCGGGCACGCGGTCGCGCAGGTGCTCGCGCAACACCGGATATGCACGATCGCCGAGCATGTCGGCGGCCTCGTCGATCGCCCACGGCGCGGCATGGTGCGACGGGAACGGCGGGCTGCCGAACGGCGACAGCTCGAGCGCGTCGCGCATGAGCTCCGCACCGAGATCGATCACCTGATAGCCGGCCTGCCGCGCCATCTCCTGGAAGCGCCGCTCGCTGTCCGGCGTGCCGCGGTTGCCGTCGCGCGGCCCCGACACGATCGCGGAGTCGTCGAAGAAGATCACCATGCTCTCGTACTGCCGCGCGATGTCGTCGACCTCCGCGAGGATCTCGCGCATGCGCTCGTCGGTGGCACCGGTCTCGAAGAAGCGATTCCGCGAGCCGCACAGCTCGATGAAGATGACGTCGAGCTGCGCACCCGCGTCGAGCATGCTGCGCAGCTCCTGCAGCACCTTCTCGCTGGGCACGCCGCCGTACGAGCGCTGGAACAGCTCGAAGCCCACGCCGTCGCGGTAGCCGAGCGCGTCGCGCAGCCGCCGTTCGAGCCGTACCCCGAACGAGTACGAACCGATCATGTCGGACTTCGACAGCATCGAGCTGCCGATGATGACGCCTTGGTACGGGCCTTCGCGCGGCAGTCGTTCGAGCCGACGATCGAGGAAGCGCTGGGGCTTGAAGGCCGAGAACGTCTGCGTCGCGCTGTGGTGCCCGAGCAGATCGCGGAAGCCCTGCGCGAACAGGTCGCGGATGTGGCCGATCTTCGACGTGCCCAGCACGCCATCGGCGACGTAGAACATCCGCGAACGATTGCGCTCGAGCCAGAAGAGCGTGGCGGTGCCCTGGTCGAGCGCCATGGAGCCCTCGTGGAAGTACGAAGTGAACGACTTCGAGCGCTTGTTGTAGAGCATGTAGCCGCCGCCGTAGGTGATCGGCTTCAGCCACGGATACACGAGGTGCGACTGGGGATCGATCATCCGCAGCTGGATGCGCTCGGTCATGCCTTTGACCAGACGCTCGAGCGGGATGTCGTCCTGCACGAGCAGCGTGCCGTAGCGATCGACCCACGTCATGCCGACGATGTTCGCGAAGCGGATGCGGTTGTAGTCGAGCGGGAAGTAGAGCCCCTTGACCTGCGGCATCACGGCCGCGCCGGTGTTGGGGAACTCGAGCGTCATGCCCTCGTCTTCGATGCCGACCGTGATCGGTGCATCGCCGAGCTCGCCCATCCAGATGCGGTCGTCTTGGTCCGCGACGAAGATGCGACCGTCGGGTGCGACGGCGAACACTTTCAGCTTCAGACCTTCGAGCGCGTCGACCACGACGCGCGCGGTGCTGCTCTCGGGGTCGAGCTCGATGATGCGGCGGTTGCGATCGAGGATGAGCAAGCGGCCGCCGTGCGCCGCGAGCCCGGAGATCTTCGCGAAGTGCTCGCCGACCAGCGTCTGCACCGTGCGCGACTTGCCGTCGACGAACACGCGCAGCTTCTTGCCCTGCTGATCGGAGAAGTACACCGCGCGTCCGATCAACACCGGGAACGCCGGACGATCGAGCCGCGCTTTGGAACGACTGCCGTCGACGTCGCCGGCCTCGCCCGGCGTGCCGAGGATCGTACGCACCGTGCGGAGGTTGCCGGACAGCTCGCGCAGCACGTGGTTGCCGGAGTCGGCGATCACGACGCGATGCCCACCGGGCGCGACCGCGAGGCCGCGCGGCTTGTTGAAGAGCGCTTGCCACGACGCGCCGTCGCTGAAGCCCTGCTCCGCGCGGCTCACCACCGTGCGATCGGGCAGCTCGAGATCGACGAGCTCGTCGTCGTCGGGCACCTCGGCCAGGCCGATGCCGAGCTCGGCGAGCAGGTTCACCGCGAGCCGGCGATTGCCCTCGGGACCGAGGTGGCAGTGATCGAGGAACAGCGACGACGAGAACAGCGGGTGATCGAGGTTGACGAGCTCGACGAAGGGCGCGTCGGAGCGATCGACGAGCTCCGACATGCGCGCGATGTAGCGGCCGTACTTGTGCGGCTCCATCGCTTCGGCGAGAAAGCCGTCCTCGAGCGGCGTGGTGAAGAAGAGCGCGCGCCGACCGGTGGCGCGTAGCCGTGCGACGGTGGACTGCAGCGCCTGCACCTGCTTCGAGGTGTTCGCGGTCTTCAGCCCGGTGTAGTGCGCGAGCACGCGGGCGCGCGCGGCCAACACGTCGGGGGGCTCGGCGTCGCGGCGCGGCAGCAAAGTGGCGATCGCACGATCGACGAAGTCACCTCGCAGCTCGGAGCGCAGCCGCAGCAGCGGCGTGTGATCGGCGATGGTGCCGAGCAGCAGATCCCACAGCCACGGCGTAGCGACGTGCATGCGCCACTCGTTGTTCTTCGTGAGCAGCGTGGGGCCGATCTCGCACAGCCACCCGCGCGTGCACTCGCCGGCCTCGGCGTAGCTCGCCGAGAAGTAGCGCGGGTTCAGCTCGATCACGACCGGGATGCGACCGGCGGGATCGTGGGCGTCGAGCTCCTGCACGACGTGCAGGATGTCGACCGGCAACATCGCGTCGAGCGCGACTTGGTGGAAGCGTGCCTTGCTCTCGGGGTTCGCCGCGCGGCGCATCGCATCGATGACGCGGTGCTGCTTCCAGTCGGCGACCTTGCCCTGCATGACGTCGCCCGCGAGCACGGAGTCGCCGATGAGCAGCACCGGCTCGCCGTCG
>DASZPU010000105.1:0-6841 GCA_035550195.1 Nannocystaceae bacterium | reverse complement strand
CCGCCGGCGTCGGCGTCGGCACGGGCACCGCAGGATTCGCACCGGCCGGCGGAACGACCGGCGGCATGCCGGGACGACCACCGCGCGCGGCCGCAGCTGCAGCCGCCGCGGCCGCAGCCGCCGCGGCTTTCTTCTTCGCGGTTTCTTCGTCGTCGGGCGCCGCGACGGTCTGCTTCGATTCCTTCGCGTCCTTGTCCGCGGGCGTCGCGTCGTCGGCCTTCGGCTTGCTCTCCTTCGGCTTGCTCGAAGCCTTGCGCGCGACCTTCTCCGCATCCGCAGCATCGAGGTGCTTCGCGAGCATCTCTTCCGCGTCGCCGCCGGCAGCTTCCACGCGCTCGGCGACCTTCTGCACGACCTCGGGGTTGTCGCGACTCTGCGCGGTGATCTCGGTCTTCACCAGCTCGAGCAACGCGGGGTCGTTCGACTCGCTGGCGATCTTGTCCATCGTCGCGAGCAGTCGCGCCATGTCTTCCTTGATCTCGTCCTGCTCTTTCTTGTCGAGCATCGACTGCATCAAGCTGACGCCGGTCGCCAGCAAGATGAGCGCCGAGAGTGCCCACGCGTAGCGCGGCGGCTTTCGTTCGTCGCGCTCCATCCAAATGCCGAGGATGGCTGCCATGCCCGCGACGATCACCGCAGTCGCGGTGACGATCAGCTCCGTGTCGAACGACTTCAGGAAGTCCACGCGCGTTGCTCCGTTGCCCCAACGGGCCAAATGACGCTAGTCCGCAGCGCCTGCGCTGTCAACGTGGCGGCCCCATCCTGCTAGTCACATGCAGACACTGCTATGCTCGGCGCCGATGCCGATCTCGCGCGAAGAATCGATCGCCAGCTTGCGCCTACTGGTGTGCATGGCCAAGGCCGATGGCGTGCTCCATGACGAGGAGCGGCCCGTCCTCGAGCAGGCATTCGCGGAGGTCGAGCTCCCGCAGGGCATCACGTTGCAATGGTTGCTCGACGAGCCCGCCGACGTCGACACCGTGCTCGCGCAGCTGAAGAGCGACGAGGCGCGCGATCACGCCTACGCAGCGGTGTACTCGCTCGCGTGCGCCGATGGCGACTGCTCGACACCGGAGCGCGATCTGCTGATCCACATCCGCGATGCGCTCCGCATCGACGCCACCGAGGATGCTCATCTCGCGCAGCTGTTCTTGCCGCGTCATCAGCTCCCGCGCTCGGTCACGCCGACGCTCGACGCGATGGCGCGCGAGCACGAAGCGCGCGCGGCCACGCGCAAGTGCGCGATCATGTCGGCGTTGCTCGGCGCGTTCCCGTTCCCCGGCATCGCGATCGCCACCGATCTGCTGGTCGTCGGTCTGCAGGTCGGGCTCGCGCGCGACATCGGCGGCCTGTGGGGCCACGAGCTCGACTACGCCGAGGCCAAGGGATTGCTCGCGGGCTTCGGGGTCGGCACCGGTGCTCGCATCGCGGTGTCGAACCTGCTCAAGGTGTTCCCCGGTTGGGGCAGCGCGTTCGGAGCTGCGTCGGCGTACGCATCGTCGTACGCGGTCGGTCGCGTGATGCAGGGCTACTTCGAGTCGGGCCGTGGGCTCGATCGCGTCGAGCTCGCGAAGCGCTTCAAGGCCGCGAAGGCCGAGGGCAAGGCTGCGTACGCGGACGATGCCGACGCGATCGCACAGCGTCAGCAAGAGCGCGGCGCCGAGCTGGCCGAGCTCGAGCAGAAGCTGCGTGCGGGTGAGATCGACGAAGCCGAGTTCGAGCGCCGCACCGCTGCGATCGCCCAATAGCGTGGGACGGTGCGGCCGCGCCGCGCGCGTTCTGTTCTGGCAATTGATCCGTTCGCGTACGTCGCCGGCTCAAGATGTCCCCAAGTCGGGCGATGGTCGGCGCGGATGGACGCGATACGTGCATCGTCGAGGATCGCACAGGCGACTCTTCCGGCCGTCTTGGCCGCGCCGCGGCACGTGACGAGCCGGGCGGACGACAGCGGTACACCTGCGATCGCACCGGTGTCGGCGTTCGCGATGACGCCGGCGGCCCAGACCGAACGTGCAGGCGCGCAAGCTTCCGAAGACGAGCGTCGCGGTGCCGACGATCTCGCGCGTCGTCGCGAGCTCTGGGCGCGCGACATGGAAGTGCGCACCGAGGATGCCACCGATCTGCCCGACGGATCCGTGCGCACGTTGCCGACCTTCGAGTACGAAGCCGGGCCCGATGGCCGCGCGTACGCGGTCGACGGTGCGCAGCTCTGGGTGCCGCCGCAGCCGACCGACGACGAAGCTCAACCGGTCGCCGCGCCCGTCGAGCGCGAAGACGAGGATGCGCGCAGCGAAGAAACGCCGCGCGAAGCTGCCGAGCTCGAAGCGAAACCCGCTGCGGCGGAACCCCAGCAAAAAGAACATCCGCCGCCGATCGATCCGCGCTGCAAGAGCTACACGGGCGATCGCGACGACGCGCCACCTCCGGGCGCGCGCCTGGACGAATTCGCCTAAGGCACCGTCACGGCGCGCCACTTCACCCGGGTCTGGTTGAAGTGGCCTTCGACGTTCGGATCTTGCTCGAGATCCTGCAGGCGACCATCGCTCGCGCGTGCACGCGATGCGATGCGGTACTCGCCGGCGTTCGGTGCATCCCAGAAGTACGACCACGTCGACCATGCGTGCTCGGTGGCTTCCGGCGCGAGCGGTTGATCGGGGAAGTACGACTCGGGTCGCCGCACTTCGGCGGCCTTCCAGGTCGCGCCACCATCGGTGGTCACGTCGACGCCCGCGATCGTCGCACCACCGCCCCACGCCCAACCGCTGAGCAACCATCCGCCCTGCATCCGTTGGCAGCGCGTGACCATCGACTTCAGCCCGATCCACCGCGCTTGCACGCGCTTCCAACCATCGGGCGTGCGCTCCTTGTTGGTGAACACCCAACGGTTGTGGATGCCCATGTGCGGCTGCGTCTTGCCTTCGATGTGGCCGAGCCACTTCACGTGCGACATCGAGTAGATGCCGGGCACGATGAGCCGGCAGGGGAAGCCGCGCTCGCGCGGCAACGGCTCGCCGTTCATCGTGATCGCGAGCAACGCCTTCGCGCGCGCGAGCTCTGCGAGCGACAGCCCGTAGTGGTAGCCCTTGCGGATGACGGGGATCGGATCGAGGCCGTGGAATGCGAAGTGCGTCGCGTCGCCGGGGCCACCGCATGCGGAGAGCACCGTCGCGAGCGAAGGGCCGGCCCAGCGCGCTTGTCCGAGCAGACCCGCGGAGCCCATGAGGTGGTTGCCGTTGCCGGCGCACTCCATCACGCACAGACGTTCTTCGCGCTCGAGCGCGCGGAGATCGTCGAGCGTCAGCTCGCGAGGATTGCGAACGCCGGTGACGCGCACGCGCCACGTGCTCGCATCGATCTTCGGATGACGATGGCGATCGCGGCGGAAGTAGCCATCGATCGGCGTGAGCGGGCCGACCATCGTGGCCGGGCGCTGCTCGATCATGCTGACCATGCGGAAGGCGATCGGGTGCAACAGGCGGCCGAGCCAGCGCGCCATGCCTTCGATCGGGCGCAGCTCGAGCTCGTCGGGCGCAGTCGTGGCCAACGCGCTGCGCGTGGCTACGAGTGCGCCCTGCGGAGTTTGCGAGTCCGACACGACCGGGACGAACGCTAGCAGAAGCGGGGATGGTGTCCTAGGGCGTGCAGAACGCTTCGGCTTCTGCGGCGTTGGAGTTTCGGGTAGCGTCACGCGCATCGCCAAGGAGCCTCACGTGCATCTCCGCGCTCTCTCCACCGCCCTCTTCGTGCTCTGCCTCGGCTCGCTCTCGGTCGCCTGCGACAAGCAGGAGGACGCGAAGACCGACGCGAAGGCGAAGGTCGACGAGAAGAAGACCGACGCGAAAGGCGACGAGAAAAAGGCCGACACCGCGGACGCGAAGGCGGAGGGCGGCAACGCCGAAGGCAAGTCGGACGAGAAGGCCGAAGGCGCGAACGCCGAAGGGAAGTCGGACGAGAAGGCCGACGAAGGTGGCGCCGAAGGCAAGGCCGACGAAGCCAAGGCCGACGAAGCCAAGGCCGATCCCGACGAGAAGAAGGCCGCGCCCGACGAGAAGAAGGCCGACGAAAAGAAGGAAGACACGAAGAAGGCTCCGAAGGATCCGAAGCCCGACGAGGGCAAGACGGATCCCGCGCCGAGCGGCATCGACGGCAAGGACATCTTCGGCAAGAAGTGCAAGAGCTGTCACGGCGCGACCGGCGACGGCAAGACCAAGATCGGTGAAGAGAACGACATCGAGGACTGGACCGCGGCCGGTTGGAAGGGCAAGTGGCCGGAGTCGAAGATCATCGACATCGTGACCAACGGTAAGGCGGGCACGAAGATGAAGCCGTTCAAGGACAAGCTCACCGCCGACGAGATCAAGGCGGTCTCGAAGTACGCGCGCACGCTCGGCAAGTGAGCACGCTGCGGCGGTCGATCACTGCGCCGACGCGCGCAGTGCCTCGACGTCCGCGATCAACCGGTCGACGTCTTCGTCGGGCACGTTCTGGCGGTGGTCGGCGAGCTGTATGCGGATGCGGTCGCCTTGCGCTTCGGCGATCAGGATCTCCGTGACCGCGCCCGCGACCGCGTCGAGGTGGATCGTGAAGCTGCGGATCAGCTTGCGGATCTCGGAGCTGCGCGGCGGCAACAGGTCGAGTCGATAGCCGCGCTTCGGAACTTCGGTGCGGCAATCGGCGACCAGCTCGCTGCCTTCGCCCGGCGCGAACGAGCGCACCAGCCGATCGGCGAGCCACACCGCAGCCGGAGCTTCGTCGCGCACGATCGGACCGCCCGTGCCCGGTCGCGGTTGGTTGGGCACGATCGCCATCGTTCCGCGATCGATCACCGTCGTCGATCCCGACAAGCCGTCGTCGCGCAGCAGCAACGTCGACGGCGCGCGGAAGATCAGCTGACCGCTCACCACCAACGGCTCGAGCAACAGCGAGGTCTCGCGTGTCAGCGTGGTGCGCACCAGCAGGTTGCGCGTGCGCTTCGCGTAGTTCGCCCACAGCTCGAGTCGGTTCTCCAGCCGCTTCTCTTCGGCCTCGTCGGCGAACGCGTGCGCGGGCGCGAGCGCCAGCGCACCGAGCACTCCGAGGCATCGTCGACGATCGATCACGCGGCCTTCTCCCTGCGCAGCATCGCGCACACGCCGGGCGCGACCACGATGCCGATCACCGATGCCGCGACCGCACCGATCATCACCACGCCGCCGAGCTCGCGCCACAGCGGCACCGGCGAGACCACCAACGCGAGCCCGGCCGCGACTTGGCAGAGACTCGTGACGATGAGCCCGGTGACGAACATCGGCCGCTGCAGATCCACCGCACGACATGCGCGCCCCGCCGCCACCGTCGCCGCTGCACCGGCGAGCAACCATGCCGGCAACACTGCGGGCCCGAACGGCAGATCGAACATCACGATGCCTGCGAGTGTCGCCGCCTGCGTCGCGAGCGTCGCGAACGCAGCGCTCGCCGCGATCGCGAAGCTGCGCGTGCCGAGCCACACCACGAACGCACCGAGCCAGATCTGACACGCGGCGTAGATGCCGAGCCACGTGGTGAAGCGATCGCGATCGCTACGCGCCGCGACTGCAGGCCCGGCGAGTGGCATCACCGCGCCGTCGCCGTCTTTCACCCGCGGCAGTGGTGCGCGCGGATCGGCGACGAGCTGCACGTACGCGCGCACGCTCGCGAGCCCGTCGGCTTCGTGCACGTAGCGACGCAGCCACGGCCCCAGCGGACCGCGCAGCATCGCGTCTGCGGTCGGCATGCCTTCGTCACCGCCCGCGCTGCGCAGGAACTCGCCGAATGCATCGGCGCGGAAGCCCTGCGCCTCGAGGGTCTCGCGCAAGCGGACCAGCCGCGCCGACAGCTGCAGCTCGACCAACGCGGTCTTGCGCAGGTGCAGATCGGTCGTGCGCGCGACCCAGCTGCCCGGCGTGTCGACGCGCGTCGCCTGCTCCGGCACGAGCGCGAGCAAGCCCTTCGCATCGACGGCAGCGCGCTCGAGCGCTTCGGCGGCGGTCTTGCCGGTGCTGTCGGTGCGCACGACGAGCGCGGGATCGAAGAACTGCGCGAGCAAGGTCGGCTGGGCTTCGCCGACGGCGCTCGCGGGCAAGTCGACGCGATCGGCTCCGTGATACTGCACGCGCACGAGCCCCCAGACACCGAGGGCGAGCGCGATGGCAGCGATGCCGATCGCGAGCCCCGGCCGCGCACGCGAGGCGATGCCGCGGCCGTCCCACGACACCGCGCCGCCGAACGCGACGTGGAACGCCGGCAGCCCGAGTCGCAACACGAAGATCGCTGCGGCGACCGACAACAACCACGCGAATGCCGACTCGCGCCACGCCGGATAGGGCGAGAGCACGAGCGGCAACAGTGCGCACGCCATCACGGTCGCCGCCGGCCAGCCGCGCGCGCTGATGCGTTGCAGGTGCAGCGCGCCTTCGCAGGCGAACCCGGCCGCGAGCACGACGATCGGCAGATTCCACAGCGTCTCGGTGCCGAGCAGCGCGAGCACGGCCGCGTACGTGGTGCCGAGGCACAAGAGGATCGCGAACGTGGCACGGATGCGGCGCAGCGCAGCGGCGAGCACCGCCGCGATCGCACCGAGTGTGATGAGCACGAGCTTGTGCCCGCGCTCGCGCACGATCGTGGTCGCGGCCTGCTCGAGCTGCGCGGGCCCGACCAGGCTCGCGGAGATCGGCATGCCCTCGATCGCCGCGCGCACGTCGGCGAGCACGAGCTCGGCGGCACGATCGCTGCGCAGCTGCACGAGCACCGCACGCCCGTCGTCGGCGACGAGATCGCCGGCTGCGGTGACGCGCGCACGATCCAGCGTGAAACGCCCCGCACC
>DASZPU010000104.1:0-2608 GCA_035550195.1 Nannocystaceae bacterium | reverse complement strand
CTCCAGCACGACGTCGCCCTCGGGCACACCGCGCGCGGTGAAGCGCCCACGCGCGGACGTGTGCAGCTCGGCGATGGTGTCGTCGCCGACCTTGACGATCACCGTCGCACCGGCGACCGGATCGCCGCGCCAATCGGTGACGACGCCGTCGAGCGCACCGCCCTGCGCGAGCTCGACGATCACGTCGGTGCGGTCGCCGTCGCCGCGCGAAACTTCGCGACGCGCGGCGCCGTAACCCTCTGCATCGACGTCCACGGTGACACTGGCGTCGGCGAGCGCGGGTAGATCGAGCACGCCGCGGATGTCGGTGCGGCCGCGATGACCGCCAGCGGTGACGATCGCGTCGACGATCGGATCGCCGGTATCGCGATCGCGTACGTCGACGCGCAACGTCCAGCCGCGCACCATCACCACCTCGAGCTCGCGCGCACGCCCGCGCTCGGTGGCGTTCGCACGCATCGTGGCGGGCGCGTGATCGGCCGCATCGAACGAGAGCTCGACCGGACCCGTCGGCAGGTTCTCGAACACGAACTGTCCGCGCTCGTCGGTCCACACCGCATCGGTGGGCACGAGCTCGCCGGTCGTACGCATCGTCACCTGCACGTTCACGAGCGGACGATCGTTGTCGTCGACGACGTGGCCGCGCACGATCGCATCGGCATCGGACAGCGCGAGCTCGACGTCGACCGGCAGGTCGCGCACCGTCACCTCGCGACGCACCGGGGCCTTGCCGGGCGCACGCGCGACGATCACCTGCGGGCCGCGGCGCAGGCCGGCGTCGAACACCCCGCGCGCATCGGTGGCGTACGCGCTGCCGTCCGCGAGCTCGACCCACGCATCGGCGAGCGGACGCGCGTTGCCGTCGACGACGCGACCGGTGAGTGGTTGACCGCGGCGCAGCACGAGCTTCACGCCTTCGATCACCGCGCCCGGACGCACGCGGATCTCGACGGTGTCGCTCGCGGCCCAACGTCCGTGCCACGCCTGCAGCGTGTAGAGGCCCGGTGCGAGATCGGCGAGCACGAAGCGACCGTCGGCATCGCTCGCGACGTCGCCGCGCTCGCGCTCCGGTTCGATCGTGCCGAGCGGGATCTCG
The DNA here is from genome assembly GCA_035550195.1 of Nannocystaceae bacterium. Classification (GTDB taxonomy): domain Bacteria; phylum Myxococcota_A; class Polyangia; order Nannocystales; family Nannocystaceae; genus Xiheibacterium. The sequence goes on along the minus strand of DASZPU010000104.1, from coordinate 1,512 downwards.
GGCACGGGTCCCGTGGTGACGCCGAGCGATCCGCCCGCGGCCGCGCTCGCGCGCTCGAACACCGCGGTGCGCACCTTGCCCTCGCCGACCGAGAACGCCGCGTCGCTGCGCACGTCGATGCTGGCCTCGGCGACCGGACGATCGTCGTCGTCGACCACGATGCCGGCGATGCGTCCCGGTCGAGTCAGCTCGATCTCGATCGCTTCCGCATCGGCATCGGCGATCTCGAGCGCGACCGGCTCGGCGCCGAGGAAGCCGTCGGCGTCGACGCGCACGACGTACGCACCGTTGGGCACCGGCCCGATCGCGACGCGGCCATCGGCGTCGGTCTTGTCGCGCTGCTGCAAGAGCCCCAGGTGCGCGCTGCCGAGGGTGACGCGCGCGTCGTGCACGGGCGCGCCGTCGGGATCGGTGACGTGCACCGGCACGCGATACGCGGTCGCGAGCGCGAGCGTGACGCGGGCATCGGGGCTGACGTTCTCGAGCGGGATCGAGGCGAACTCCGCATCGCCGGGATGCTTCGCGATCGCGACCGCCTGCAGCGCGTAGACGCCGTCGGGGATCCGCTCGAGCACGAACGATCCATCGACGAGCGGAGCTTCGCGCACGGGCCACACGCCCGAGCCTTCGATGCGCACGACCGTGCGCGCGAGCACGTCGGGCGGTCCGACGATGTCGCCACCGAAGTCGTAGAGCGCGGACGCGATCAGCTCGACGTCGGACTCGGGTGCGATCACCTCGAGCACGCTGTCGGCGTACTTCGCCGAGACCACGCGCAGCGCGATCGGTCCCGGCGGCAGCGTGTCGAAGCTGAAGTGTCCACTCGCGTCGGAGCGCGTGCGCCACGGCTCGGGCTCGCCGAGATCGGGCAGCGGTCGCGCCGTGATGTCGAGCTCGGGTACCGGCGCACCGCGGCCATCGGTGACGGTGCCCGCGACGATCTGGCCGAGCCCGAGCGCGACGGTGGGCAGCCGCCCGATGCCGCTCGCGGGCGCGTCGACCTCGACGACGGCCCGCAGTCGTCCGGGCACTTCGATGTCGAAGGCGACGACGCCGGCGATGCCTTCGAAGAGCACGACCTCGAACTCGCCTTCGCCGTCGCAGCTCGCTCGCTCCGCGACCTCGCGCCCGCTCTGCCACGCGAGGATGCGACAGGTGTCGGCGCCGGGCGGGAACGTCTCGACTGCGCGCGTCGGTTCGTCGAGCCCGTCACCGGTGGTGTCGCCGGTGTCGCCACCGGTGGTGTCGCCGGTCGTCGCCGCTTCCTCGACCGCGTCCTCGTCGACGCGCTCGAGCAACACGCGCCCGCGCACGCGTGCGCGCACGACCTCGCCGTCCACGATGGCCGACGATTCTTCGATCGGCTCGCCGGTGATCGGATCGACGACCACCTCGCGCCCGCAGGCGCGCGGCATCAGCACGACGAACAACAACGAGAACGCCGCGATCGCAGCGGCGACCCACGCCGCCGCGGCGCGCATGCTCGCCGGCGCGGGCTCGCGGGCCGCTTCC
>DASZPU010000103.1:0-17143 GCA_035550195.1 Nannocystaceae bacterium | reverse complement strand
GGTGGCGGCGAGCGTCGCGATCGCCGTGCCGATGGCGACACCATGGCGTTGCAGACACTCGCCGCAGGCCGTCGCACTCTTCGCGATCCAAGCGTCGACGCGTCGATCGAGATCGCTCTGCACGGTGTCCCACGTGCTCTCCGCCGAGCGCGTGCCGATCGCGGTGAAGGTGGCGTGCAGCCGCGCACGCGCAGGCTCGTCCCACAGACCCGCGCGCAGCTCGGCCTCGCGGGGCCATCTCGGCGCGCGCGCGTCGGCGAGCACGATGCCGGTGCCCACGCAGAGCACGACGGCGGCAGCGAGCATGCGACGGCGGCGACGCCTACGGCTGCGCAGCGCGTGCAGCAGCGCGCCCATGTCCGGCCAACGTCGCGCGGGATCGGCTGCGAGCCCGCGTCGCAGCACGCTCGCGAGCCCGGCCGGCACGCCGCGGAACGCGGTGGGATCGATCTCGCCGCGATGGGTCTGGCGCGCGAGCACTTCCATGGTGTTGCCGGTGAACGGACGCTTGCCGGAGAGCGCTTCGATCGCGACGACGCAGAATGCGAACTGATCGCACTGCGCGTCGACCTTGGTGGAGACGAACTGCTCGGGGGCCATGTACGCCGGCGTGCCCATCGCGACGCCGGTCTGCGTGAGCTGAGCGTCGTCGACGAGCGGCGGATGCGATGCGTCGCTCGCGTCGCTCGATGCGGCCTCGCCGACGCGCGCGAGCCCGAAGTCGAGCACGCGCACGCGCCCGTCCTGCGAGCGCATGACGTTGTCGGGCTTGAAGTCGCGATGCACGATGCCGACCTCGTGCGCGGCGGCGAGACCTTCGCCGGCTTGCTCGAGCACCGCGAGGATCTCGGCAGCGTTGCGCTTGGTGCTCGCGAGCCACTTGCGCAGGCTCTTGCCGACGACGAGCTCCATCGCGATGAACACGCCCGCGGACGATGCAGTCGCATGTGGCGAAGCCGAGTCCGGAGCCGAGTCGCGATCGTCGTGGTGCCCGACCTCGTACACCGCGACGATGTTCGGATGAGACATCTGCGCGATGGTCTGCGCCTCGCGCACGAGTCGCTCGCGACCCTTCTCGCTGCGCAGTCGGTCGGCGCGCACGAGCTTGATCGCAACGGGACGATCCAGCACGGGATCGTGCGCTTCGTACACGACGCCCATGCCGCCCATGCCGAGCTCGCCGAGCACGCGATAGCGACCGATGCGCTCTGGGACCGCGACGTCTACCGCATCATCGGGCCCATGGCCCAGGGTCGCGTTGCCGAGGATGATCCTCGTCGATTCGGCGGCCTGCGCCCCGTCCGCGCCGCTGGCGGTGCGGTGATCGGAGTCCTCGTGACGCACCTCGGCCGTTGACGCTTGCAGATTGCCACGGGGGGTGCAACGGTGCGCGAAAGGCTGATGCGCGACGTGGGAAGCAGCGGCGTTCCGACCTGGGCGAGCTTCTTCGATGATGGCGAGTACGAGACCTTCATGCGCGTCGTGGAGGACGATCTCGCGCGTCGTGGCGAGATCTCGATCGAAGACGGCGTCGCCGAGCTCGAGATCGAAGGCGGTGGCCAGCATCGCCTCGGGCTGCAGAATCTCGCGCAGCTGTGCAACCAGGTCGATCGCGAGCAGTGGGACGCGCTCGTGCGCGAGCACTTCGATCGCGTCATCGTCAGCACGCACACGCACGACCTCGAGGCGATCGGCCGCGACTTCGAGCAGGTGCGCCGCATCGTGAAGGTGCGGCTGTACGCGCGCGACTCGTTGGGCGATCTGACCGACAGCACGATCCATCGCGCGCTGGGCGAAGACCTGGTCGCGGTGCTGGTCTACGACCTGCCCGACGCGGTGGCGACGGTGCCCACCGACGCGCCGAAGCAGTGGCCGGTGACGCTCGACAAGATCTTCGAGCTCGCGCTCGAGAACGTGCTCGAGCAAGACGAGGTCGAGACGGAAACGCTCGAGCTCGACGACGGGACGCGCTTCCACGTGATGGTGGGCGACTCGTTCTTCGTCACCTCGCGACTATTGGTGCTCGAGCAGCATTTGGACCCGATCACGCCGATGGGTGCGCTGGTGGCAGTGCCGAACCGCCACACGATGTTGTATGCGCCGATCGTCGACCTCACGGTGGTCGACACGCTGCAGGCGATGGCGATCCTCTCGCAACGCCGCCACGCGGAGGGCCCGGGCTCGCTGTCGCCCACGCTGTATTGGTGGCGCGACGGGCACCTGCTCGCGTTGCCGGTCGAGGTCGACGACGATGGCGTGCGCTTCTTCCCGCCGAGCGAGTTCGTCGAGGGCTGCCTCGAACGATTGGCGAAGCCGAGCGCATACGGGCCGAACTAGTCGATCGGCTGGAGCCGCCGCGCGATCTTGAATCGGCTCACGTTGCTATGCGGCGTTGCGCTTCGTGCGGGCGCGGCGAGGCGTGCCGCCCGGGATCGTGGTGGGATCGAGCGTGCCCGCCTTGCGCCAACCTTCGCGGAGGTACCAGGTCTGTGCGGGCGACGTCCCGACGTCCGGTGCGCTCGCGATCGACATCGGCCGCGACCAACCGCGGAACGTCGCCGCCGAGCTGTAGGGATCGAGCCAGTGCGGCGCGTAGTCGTCCCCCGACTCCGCCGCGTGCTTTCTGGCGTCGAGCAACACGTAGAGCAGGGCGTTCTTCACCTCGCGCGGCGTCGTGAGCACGTGCGAGTGGTAGCGCCCCGCAAACAGCCGGCCCTTGCGGCCGAAGTGTCTGTTGAGCTGCAGCGCGAGCGGTGTCAGCAGCGCCTTCATGCCGTCGAAGAACTGCTCCTTGCCGTCGGCCTCGACGAGCAAGTGCAGGTGATTCGTCATCACCGAGTAGTGCACCACGCGGAAATCGGTGCGCTCGCGCAGCGCGGTCATCACCGCGACGATTACCACCCACGTCGCGTCCTGCCTCAGCGACGGCACACCGTCGCGCAGCCGCACGGTCACATGCACCGGTTCCGACGGCTTGCCGAGCTCGCGCTCGACGTGGGGAACATCGGGCCGCTCGTTCGCAGCCGGACGCCCCGCACCCTCACGCGCACCGCCCCACGTATTCAGCTCGAGCACCAACTGCTTCGGCTTTCGACTCCGCGGCATCGTCGTCTCACCTCCAGTCGCGCGCGCTTCATGTCACCGCGATCGGACCCGCGCAACCTGTACCTTGCGTAAAGCTGCGCGGGCGACCGACTTGAATCGGCTCACGTTTGCGATCACGCGTCTTTCGAGTCGCACGCAGGCACGAGCGCACAAACGAGCAGCGAGGAAACGATGCGGTGGGTCATGCCGCGCTACGTCGCAGCATTGGGCGCAGCCGCTCACGGCACGTACGACACGATCTTCTCCAGCGTGCGGATCGTCGTCGACGCCGGCGCGAGCCGCATCGCGAGGTCGCGCGCCCACGTCGCGACCGGTGATTGCAGCTGCCCGATCGCGCCCAACCGCCGCGCGCCGCGTTGGATGTCCTCCACGCGCGGACGTCGACGCGCCTCGTAGGCCGCCAGCGCAGTCGCAGCATCGTTGTGCGCGACGAGCTCGCGCGCGAGCACGATCGCATCCTCGATCGCCATCGCAGCACCTTGTCCGAAGTTCGGCGTCATCGCATGCGCGGCATCGCCGAGCAACGCGATCGCTCCCTTCACCCACGGCGTCTGCTCGACCTCTTCGATGTCGTGGTGCAGCAGCGGATCATCGTCGTCGCCCATCGCTGCGAGCACGCGCGGCATGTCGCCACCGAAGCTCGCAAAGCGCTCGCGCACGCACGCCACGCGACCGTTGCGCGGGTCTTGCCATGTCCCCGCCGGCGCATTCGCGACGAAGAACGCGTAGACCTGTCCGGGCGCGATCGTCACGAGCCCGGCCCGCGCACCGCGACCCCACATCTCCACGCCGCCCTCGATGCCCGCGAGCGCACCCGTCCAGCGCCAGCAGGTGTAGCCGGCATAGCGCGGCGGATTCTCGCCGAACACCAACGTGCGCACGCTCGAGCGTGCACCATCGGCGCCGATCACCGCGCGATACGTCCGACGCTCGCCACCGACGAGCGTCGCTTCGACGACACCATCGCGCTCGCGCAGCTGCTCGACCGACGCGTCGCACACGATGCGCACGCCCGCACCGACGCTCGCGAGCCCTTCGGCGAGCGCCTCGTGCAGTGCACCGCGATGGATCGCATACGCGCGACCCCACCGCGCTTCGATCGCGTCGAGGCGCTGCTGCGACAGCGCGCGCCCGCTCGCGTCGGTGATCGCACCCGTGCTCATCACCATCCCGCGCGCCGCGATCGCTGCACCCACGCCGAGCTCGTCGAGCACGCGCATCGCGTTCGCGCCGAGCGTGATCCCGGCCCCGACCGCACGCAGGCTGGGCGCGCGCTCCACCACGTCGACCCCCACGCCCAGCCGCGCGAGCGCACGCGCGAGCACGAGGCCTCCGATACCGCCGCCGACCACGAGAGCTCTGTCCGACATGGCAGAGGTATGATGCCGGCGACGCCCCGGCGTCACTCGCATTGGAACATGCCGGTCGAGCCACGCAAATCCGCGAAACAACAGCGCTCGCGGGTCACGATCGACGCGATCCTCGAGGCCACGGCTCGCATCGTCGGCCAGGTCGGGCTCGATCGCGCGACCACGAATCGCATCGCCGAGCTCGCCGGCGTGAGCATCGGCTCGCTCTACCAGTACTTCCCCGGCAAGGAAGCGCTGCTCGCCGCGCTCATCGAACGCGAGGCGCAGGCCGATCTCGACGCGCTCGCGGGCGTGCTCCGAGGCGCGCGCGAGCTGCCGCTCGCCGATGCGATCGATCGGTCGGTCGTCGAGCTCGTCGCTCGACACGCGCGCAATCCCGCGCTCTACAAGTGGATGCTCACGTACGTGCCTGCCCTCGGTCAGCACCCGAAGATCCGCGCGATCGCAGCCCAGGGTCGCGCCATCTTGCGCGACGTGTTGGCCGAGCGCCGGGCCGAGCTGCCCGGGGATGTCGAGCCCGCACTCGCTGCGATGATCCTCGGCAGCGCGATCGAGGCCGCAGTTCATGCGGCGATCTTCGAGCGACCCGAGACCCTGCACGATGGCACGCTCGCACGCGAGCTATCTGTGTTGTGTCGCGCCTATCTACGGCTCGGACGATCCGTGACTTGACCCTGCGATAGGCCGCCGCTACCGTCGGAAGATGGCGGCACGGTTTCCGTTCCCGTCGTTTCCACGGGGCTGGTACGTCGTCGCGTTCTCGCACGAGCTCGCGCCCGGCGATGTACGCACGGTGCACTACTTCGATCGCGACATCGTGCTCTACCGCGGCGAGAGTGGAGCCGTCGCGGCGGTCGACAAGACCTGCCCGCACCTCGGTGCGCATCTCGGTGGCGGCAAGGTCGAAGGCGATTGTCTGCGCTGTCCCTTCCATGGCTGGAAGTTCGAAGCCAGCGGCACGTGCGTCGAGGTGCCGTACGCACCGAAGATCCCGCCGCGCGCACGCGTGTCGACCTGGCCGGTGTGCGAGAAGAACGGCGCGGTGTTCGTCTACTACGATGCGCAGGGCGAGCAACCGAGCTGGCAACCGCCCACGCTCGAAGAAGAGGGCTGGACGGCGAATCGCACCATTCGCTGGGAGCTGCGCTCGCATCCCCAGGAGGTCGCGGAGAACACCGTCGACTGTGCGCATCTCGGGCCGGTGCACCACGTCGAATCGACGCGCGTGGTTTCGGTCGAGCAGAACGCCGAGCGCATGCGCGTCGTGCTCGAGCTGGTCGCGAGCGGGTACTCGATCGGCATGCCCGACGAAGTGAACGACGTCGAGCTCGACGTGTCGCTGCACGGACTCGGAGTGATCATGTCGCAGACGCACGTGATCACTGCGGGGCTGTACACGCGTCAGCGCATCCATCCCACGCCGATCGACGGCGATCGCATCGCGATCTTCGCGCTCGCGAACACGCGCGAGATGCCCGATCCCGGCTACACCCGCGAGATCGACGACATCTTCTGGGACGCGTTCGTGCACGACTTCGCGTGCGACTTCCCGATCTGGGAGAACAAGGCCTATCTCGAGCGGCCGTTGCTCGCCGGCGGCGACGGGCCGATCGGCGCCTATCGCAAGTGGGCGCGGCAGTTCTACGTGCAGCATGCCCAGCCGAGCGCGCCTGCAGGTGCGGCGGTGGACGTCGCGTTCTCGCCGTTGCAGCGCGTGCGTCGGATCCTCGCGGACTCGCGCCGCGTGCTGCTCGAGCTGCGGCGCTCGCTCGCGCCGACCACGAAGGCGGACGACTTCGACGATCTTCCGCAGGCCTCGGGCGCTGCGCCCCGCCGCGCGGTGGCCGAGCAGGTGCGTCGGTTCGCATCGGTGGAGTCGTACTTCGACACGCTCGCGCGTCGCTTCGATCCCGCCGCGGCCGGCGAGATCGATGCAGTGTTCCAGTGGCGATTGTCCGGCGATCGCCCCTTCGATCACTGGGCCACCGTGAAACGCGGACACATCGAGACCGCCTCCGGCGTCCACGCGACGCCCACGGTGACGATCGAGATGTCGAGCGACGACTACCTCCGCATGATCAACGGCGAGCTCAGCGGGCCGTTCGCATTCTCGACCGGACGCGGCCGCCTCCGCGGTCCGGTGCGGCTCGCGATGCGCATGCAGCAGCTCTTCCCGCTCGATCGCCAGGTCTGACATGGGCTGGCTCGGCATCGTGGTCGTCTCGGTGCTGGGCGGCGTCGCGATCCTGTGGATCGTCGGCGGCTGGTACCACCTGCGCTACTACGTCGCGCGCCGCCACCAGCCCGAGCAGTGGAAGTGCCAGCCCACGCGCTTCCTGCGGCCCGATCAACAACGACAGGCGATGCTGCTCAGCACGCTCAACCTGACGATCGGAGGCGTGCTCTCCGGCACGTTCATCTGGGCGCTGCAGCACGGCCTGGAGACGCCGATCTACTTCGACATCGCCGAGCGCGGCTGGCCGTACTTCCTCGGCAGCACGCTGCTGTTCTTCGTGTTGGTCGACGGGCTGGCCTACTACGCGCATCGTGCGTTGCACGCGAAGGCGCTGTTCCGCTACGTGCACCGCTGGCACCACCGCTACATCGCGACCTCGCCCTTCGTGACCACCGCGATGCATCCGGTCGAGTTCCTGATCTTCCAAGCGGTGACGTTCTTCCCGCTGTTCGTGATCCCGTTCCACTACGCGTCCGTCATCGCGGTGTTCATCTACATCCTGGTCTTCAACATCATCGATCACAGCGGCGTGAAGCTGCGCTCGATGTGGCCGTGGCAAGCGTCGACGTCCTACCACGACGATCACCACGCACACTTCCACGTCAACTTCGGGCAGCACCTGATGCTCTGGGATCGCCTGCACGGCACCCTGCGCCGCACCGATCGCCGCTACGGTGAAGACGTCTTCGGAGGCAAGGGCGAAGGCTCGACCGGCGGCGGGTTCGTACGATACTGATGGGACCGCGCTTCACCGGTTGGAGCGAGCAGTGGGCGACCCAGCCGTCGTTCTTCGTCGGCGAGTACGCCTTCATCGCGCTCGCGATCATCGCGCTCGTGCACGCGCGTGCCTGTGGACGCGCGCACGTCATCGCGTGGATCGCCGCGCTCGTGGCCGGCACCGCGAACGACGTGTTCTTCATGGCGCTGCCGCTGGTCGACAACTTCTGGCAGGCGCAGGCGACGATCATGATCACGCCGCGGCTGCCGCTGTACATTCCCTGCGTCTACGTCTGCTTCCTTTATATCCCGCGCGTCGCGTCGTGGCGGCTCGGCCTGCCGCGCTGGTCGGGCCCGGCTGCGTCGGGGCTGGCCGCGATCCTCTTCTACGAGGCCTACGACATCATCGGTGCGAAGTTCCTCTGGTGGACGTGGCACGACACCGATCCCACCATCGCGCTGCGCTTCGTCGGCTCGCCGGTCGGCAGCATCATCTTCGTGATCGCGCTCGCGGCCGCGTATGCGTGGCTGCTCGATCGCGGGCTCGGGGGACGCACGACGATCTCGCGCGGTCGCTTCATCGGCACGCTCGCGCTCGTCGCCGTCGGTACGACACCGCTGATGATGATCGCGATGGCGCCGCTTCAGCAGCTCGACGGTGGGCTGCCGGGTGGGCGCGGGCTCGCGGTGTTCGTGGTGCTCTTCGTGGTGCTCGTGGTGCTCGGGCTCGGCCGACGCACGAGCACGCCGCGCTTCGCCGCGGATCGCCGCCTGTGGATCGCGACGGTGGTGTACTTCGCGGTGCTCGCTGCGATCGCGTTGGTGTTCGATCCTGCACAGGTGGTCTCGACGGGCGTGCACCAGACGCTCGGCCCGTGCGACGTGCTCGCGACCGACCTCGGCGGTCACGTCCGCCACGAGTTCCTGTGCGCGACCGACTTCAGCGAAGCGCAGGTGCTGTGCCGGCCGCAGGCGAGCGACACCGCGAGCTGGTACACCGTGTGCGGAACTCCGCATGCCGACTACGCGCCATGGATCGCGGCGATCCTCGCGATCACGATCGCCGGCGCCGCCGCGTTCACGTGGATGCTGAAGCCGCGCTCAACGTAGCTGCGGCGCGAGCCGACGCTTCAGGTCCGCGACCAGCTCGGCGATCGCGAGCGCATCGCCGGGCGGCGACATGTGGGGGGCCGTCCACGCGATCGCGTCGTCGGTCGAGCGGAAGATCTTCGTCGGTCGCGGCGGCTTGCCGCGCAGCACGAACGTGTTGATGAACGCGACCACCGCGACACCGGTGAAGCCGCCGATCATCACGACGTGCGCACGCGAGCGTTGGAATCGCGATGCGTCGGCGGTGGCCTCGGCTGCGAGCGCGCGCACTTCGTCGCTGAACTTCGGCACGCCCCCGAATGCGATGTTGATGAGCGAGCTCGGGCCGTGCTCGGCTTCGACGCGGCGACCGTGCTCGCCGAGCGCCTTCATCTGTGTCGCAGTCGGTGCGTCGCTCCACCCGCAGAGGAAGAGCGCACCTTCGTGGCACATCAGCACGCGTTCGTCCGCGTAGACCTCGACCAACGACACCGCGCAGCAGCGTAGCAGGCGTCCGCGCGCGTGCGTCTGCTACGCGTAGATCTCTTCGTCGGCGACCACTTCGGTCTCCGCGAGCGCGTCCGCGACCCATGCCGCCACGGCGGGATGCTCGCGCAGCGCGGCGACGTAGCGCGCCGCGAGCTCGGGCAGCTCGACGTCGTAGGTGACGAAGCGCAGCGCGACCGGGGCGAACATCGCATCGACGTTGCCGAACGCACCGAAGAGGAAGGGGCCACCCGCGGCGAGGCACTCGCTCCACGCGGAGACGATGCGCTCGATGTCCCGCAACGCACCCGGCGTGCGCCCCTTGCCGGGGTGACGCGCACGAATGTTCATCGGCATGTGCTTGCGCAGCTCCGCGAAGCCGGAGTGCATCTCGGCCGACAGCGCGCGCGCACGCATGCGCGCGACCGGATCGCCGGGCCACAGCGACGGCGCCCGCTCGGCGATCGTCTCGAGGATCGCGAGCGAGTCCCACACGACGTGCTGGTCGATCCACAGCGTCGGCACGCGCCGCGACGGCAGCAACGCGGGCGCTTGCTCCTCCCACTCTCGCGAGTCGAACTTCAGCACGACCTCTTCGAACTCGATCCCCGCGGCCCGCATCGCGACCCACGGGCGCATCGACCACGAGGAGTAGTTCTTGTTCCCGACGACGAGCCGCATCATGCGGCGAAGACTGCCACGACTCGCGGCGCGATCACATCGAAGCGAGGCGAGCGTTCGCGTCGGGGTGGCCGAGCGACTTGGCCTTGCGGTATTGCTTCTTCGCTTCGGCGATCTCGTTCTGCTGCACGAGCACGTCGCCGAGCGCGATGCGGGCGGCGCCGTTCTTCGGGGCGGCACCCACGGCGCGGCGGAAGTAGCCCGCGGCCTTCGGGAGATCGCCGGCGGCGCGCTTGAGCTCGCCGAGGCCGAGCAGCGCGGCGACGTTCTGCGGCTCGCGGACGATCGCGCGTTGGTAGAGCGCCTCCGCGTCCGCGGCGCGTCCTTCCGCGCGCGCCTTGTCGCCCGACGCGGCGAGGTCGCTCGCGGTCGCGGCCGGATCCGCGGCAGGATCGAAGGTCTTCGTCTCTGCGCGGATCGTCTGCGGTTGCGTTGCCGGCGTGGCCTCTTGCTGTGCGACCGGCTTCGGATCTTCGGTCGGGCGCAGCGTCATGATGACCGCGACGACGATCGCGGCGACGCCGATGATGATCGCGGCGAGCACGAGATTGCGACGACCGCCGCCGATCGCCGCGATCATCGAGCCATCGAGATCGCCGGTCGATGCGTACTGCCCGGTCATGCCGCTCGGGTTCGACGGCCACGGCGGTGCAGCGTGCGGCGGGAGCACTTGCGGAGCACCCACCGGTGCAGCGATCGGCGTCGCGCCGATCGCCGCGGCGACCTGCGGTGGCATCGCGACGACGGCAGCCTGCGGCGGCGCGACGGGCTGCGGCGGCGCGACGGGCTGCGGCGGCGCGACGGGTTGTGCGACGGGTAGCGGCGGCGCGACGGGTTGCGCGATCACGGGCTCCGCAGGCGGCGGTGCCGGTGCGAACGCTCGCGCGACTGCGGGCGGCGGCGCAGGTGCGAACGCTTGCGCGACCGCAGCCGGTGGCGTGATCGGAGTCGCGACGCTCGCATCGAGGGGCGAGACGATCGACGACTCGACGAGCTCCGCCTCCATCGACTCCGCGGCGTCGATCGCCGAGCGCTCGCCCGCACCCGGAACCGTCGGCGTGCTCGACGGCGGCGCATCACCGGCACCGGGCACCGTCGGAGTGCTCGACGGCGGCGCATCGGTGGCACCTGGAATCGTGGGCGTGCTCGACGGCGGCTCGGCCTCGATCTGCGGCAGCACGCGACCCGACACCGTCGGTTGTTCCTCGAAGCCCGCGGCCGAAGGTGCCGTCGCGGGCGCGACGAGCGTGGTGTCGATCGGATCCGGAGCCTCGATCGCAGGCGCGACCAACGTGCGATCGATCGGATCCGGAGCAGCGACCGCAGGCGTGACCAACGTGCGATCGATCGGATCCGGCGCATCGATCGGCCGCGTGACGATCGGAGCGACCACGGGCGCCGCGACGACCGGCGCAGCGACCACGGGCGCCGCGACGACCGGCGCAGCGACACGCGGTGGAACAACCACCGGCGGCGCCGGAGCGACACGCGGCGGCGTCACGACCGGCGGCGCGGGCTTGCTCACCGGCGGTCGCGGTTGCGCGGCCGCAGGCTCGCGCGGCGGAGGGCCGGCGTGGGTCTCGTCGTTGCGCGCAGCGGTGGGCGCAGGCCCACGCATGGTGACGTCGTGCTCGTCGGCGGCCGGCGCATGCCCACGCACGGTCTCTTCGCTCGGCGCACCACCGACGACCGTCTCTTCACGCTCGCGCGCCGCATCGGACACGACGCGCTCGATGCGTTCCGCCAGCTCGTGGTGATCGTCGTCCTCGGTGATCGTCGCTTCGTCGCCGAACGGATCGCCGCGGGCGATGGTCTCGTCTTGATGCGTGACGACGGTCGGGCTGCGATCGATCTCGTCGCCCATCGTCTCGAGCACGATCGACGTCGACGGCGCGTCCTCGATCGGCTCGGGGTGCTCTTCGACCGCGGGCGGAGGCGGAAGGGCGGGCGTGCGGGTCGGCGGCATGTCGCGCACCGATGCGCGCGGGATCGTCGTGTCCGCATCGCGCGGCGACGTGCGCAGCACGGTGGGATCGCCCTCCTGCGGTGCGCGCATCACCGTGAGCTCGTCGTCGAACTCCGGCGGGAGCTGCTTCTTCGGCGTGAGCGCAGCCGCGATGCGCTCCGACGTGATGCGATCGACGTCGGGCGGCGGCAGGTCGTCCCACGGCGTCTGCAGGTGCGCCTCGATCTGCGCGAGGCACAGCGCAGCTTCCGTCTCGGCCGCGTCCGCGTAGCGATCGTCGGGCTCCTTCGACAGACAGCGATGCACCCACGTCGCGAGCCCCGCGGGGATGTTCCGCGTGCCCCGCAGGCGATCGAGGATCGGCATCGGATCTTCGATCGCGTGCCGCCGTTTCACCGCCTCCGCCGTGCCCGTGCGGAACGGCGGCCCACCGGTGAGCAACGTGTACGCGATGCAGCCGAGCAGGTAGAGATCTTCGCGCGCGTCGAGCTGCTGACCGGAGATGCGCTCCGGTGTCACCGGTTGCAGCGACGCGTCTTCCTTCAGCACCGCGACGTCGCCATCGAGCAGCGGACCGAGCGCGAAGTCGGTGATCGCGACCGTGTCGGGGCGATCCGTGCGCGCGCGCAGGATCACCGAGCCCAGCGACAACGCGCGGTGTACGAGGCCGACCTCGTGCGCGGTCGACAGCACCTTCAAGATCTGCCGCACGATCGCGATCGTGCGTCCGACCGGCATCGGTTGGTTACGCGACACGTTCGTGAGCGGCGTGCCTTCGAACGGTTCGGTCGCGATCGCGACGCGACCATCGGGCATGCGCTGCACGTCGATCGGCTTGATCACCGCGGCGGACGACAACCCCGAGGCGACGCGTGCAGCCGATCGCGCTGCTTCGATCATCGCATCGGTCATCACGCTGCCGGGATGCAGCGCGGTCACCGAGATGCGCGCGCCCGTGGTCGCATCGGTGCCACCGCTCACTTCACCGAGCGGGTGCTTCCACAAGCGATGCAGCGCGCGGAAGCGACTGCGCTCCGGCTTCGCAGCAGCCGCGGGCGCAGGCGCAGGCGTGCGAGCGGCCGGCGGCGCCGCTGCGCCCGGTCGCGCCGACGACGGCACCGGCGTGCGCGTGGTGTTGATCGGCTTGGTCGTGTCCGGTCGCGTCACCGCGGTGGGTCGACCACTCGCGAGCGGCGGCGGTGCAGGCACGGCTGCGCGCGGACCTGCGATCGGCGGCGGCGCGACGGCCCGCGATCCGAGCTGACGCGTGGGCTCGCGGGGCACCGGCGTCGGAGCCCCGACCGCGATCGGCTTGCTGCCCTCGCGTCCGACCGCGTTCGGCGAGCCCGGCGGTCGCGGGGGCGGAGGCGGGGGCGGCCGCATGCCCGGAGTCGTCGGCGCGGGGGGCTTGGGCGGAGCGGGCTTGGCCGCAGCCGCAGGCGGTTTCGCCGGCGGTGGGACGGGCTTGGCTGGCGCTTTGCCGTCCCCGCTACGGTCTGACGTCGACACTTGCGCGACAGGATCGCACAGGTCTTTTCGCGAAGCACGAAGGAAGAGGAACCGCGGTGGTCAGCCTTTGGCGCGGGGGCGGCTCTGCTTGAACACCCGCAGTAGCCACCACAACGCCGGCAACAACAATGCGCTGCCGAGCGCGAGCACCCACAAGACCGGGACGATCACTTCGGGTTGCGCACCCGCGCGATCGATGGGGACCGCATCGAGCACGAGGTGGCCGTCCATCGCGAGCACCCAGCCGAGCACGACCAGGGCGATCTGCGCAGCGACGGCGATGCGCGCGACCGCGAAGCGGCGGCGCACGAGCGCTGCGATCGCGCCGCACGCCGCGAGCATCGTCGCGATCTGCACGGGGATCGACCACTGTTCACCGGCGAGGCCCGCGAACAACGCGGGTGCATCGATGCTCGCGCGCCACGCCACTGCGGCCGCGAGCGCGCCGGCGATCAGCTCGCACGCGAGCGCGCGTCTGCGGAAATCGGATTGCAGCTCGGGATCGTCGGCGACGTCGAGCGTCAAATAGACGGCGGCGAGCAACGCGAACATCGCGAGCGTGAACGCGCCGGTGAGCAACGCGAAGGGCGTGGTCCAACCGGCGAAGAAGCCCGAGCGCACGAGGCCGTGCTCGTCGATCGCGATCGCGCCCGAGCACATCGCGGCGACCACCATGCCGAGGCAGATCGGGGTCGCGAGGCTGGCCCACGCGAACAGTCGCCCCCAGCGCGAGCGCGCGACCTCGGTGGTCGCGCCGTAGTGACGGAACGCGAAGGCGGCCCCGCGCAGCACGATGCCGACCAGCGCGATTGCGATCGGGATGTGCAGCGCGATGCCGATCGTGGCGAACGCCTCGGGGAAGCCCGTGAAGGCGAGCACCACGACGAGGATCATCCAGATGTGGTTGGCCTCCCAGATCGGCGCGATCGCGTGCTCGATCGCGCGACGCTGGCGTTCGGCTCGGGGGCCGCGCGCGAGCAGATCCCACACGCCCGCGCCGAAGTCCGCGCCCGCGGTGAGCACGTACGCGACCAACGCGAGCGCCATCGCGGCGGCGAGCACGAGCGGCGCGGTCACGTCTGCCCCCGATAGCTCGCGCGCACCATCGCGCGCAACAGCACGATCACCACGATGCCGAGCACGAAGTAGAGCGCGGTGAAGGCGACGAGCGGCACGACGAGGTTCGGCATCGGTGTGACCGCGTCGGCGGTGCGCATCCAACCGCGCACGATCCACGGCTGACGTCCGACTTCGGTGACGACCCAGCCGGCTTCGATCGCGATGCAGCCGAGCGGTGCGACGAAGCGTGCGAGCCACAGCAAGCGTCGGTGCGCCCACGGCGGTGGTCGCGAGCGCCACCAGATCCACGCGGCCCACGCGGCGAACGCGAGCATCACCGTGCCGCAGCCGACCATCACGTCGAAGGCGATGTGCACGACCGCGATCGGTGGCCACAGCTCGCGCGGTACGGCGTCGAGCCCGATCACCTCGCCGTTCGGATCGCCGGTGGCGAGGATCGAGAGCACGTACGGCACCTCGATCGCGCCGCGCATCTCGCCGGCCTCGAGATCGGGCACGCCGCCGAGCGCGATCGGTGCGCCCGTGGTGGTCTCGAACAAACCCTCGGCGGCGGCGAGCTTGATCGGTTGGTGGCTCGCGATGTGCTTCGCCGAGCGATCGCCGCTCGCGATCTGCAGCGGGATCGCGACCATCGCCATCACCAGCGCGAGCGCGAAGGCGCGACGATGCATCGGATCGTCGGGTTGCTTGCGCAGCGCGTGCGCGTGGATGCCCATCACCATGAAGCTCACCGCGGCGTACGACGCCAGCACGACGTGCAGCGCTTCGGTGCCGAACACCGCGCTCTTCATCGCGGCCCATGGATCGACGTCGGCGATGCGGCCTTGCTCGATCACGAGCCCGGTGGGCTCGTTCATCCACGCGTTCACGGCGGTGACGAACACCGCGCTCGCCATGCCGCTCACCGCCACGCCGACGCCGCACGCGAGGTGCACGCGCGGCGAGAGGCGATCGCGACCGTAGAGGTACAGCCCGAGAAAGATCGCCTCGAGGAAGAACGCGAAGCCCTCGAGGCTGAACGGCATGCCGATGAGCGGCCCCGCGTGGCGCATGAACTCAGGCCACAGGAGGCCCAGCTCGAACGACAGCACCGTGCCCGACACTGCACCGACCGCGAAGAGGATCGCGGTGCCCTTCGCCCAACGATCGGCGAGCTCGCGCCACTCGCGTTCACCGGTGACGACGAACCGCCACTGCGCGAGCGCCATGAGCACGGGCATGGCCATGCCGGCGATCGCGAACAGGATGTGGAAGCCCAGCGAGATCGCCATCTGGCTGCGGGCAGCCAGCAGGTCGCTCATGTCAGAGCAGCTTCAGTCGCGCGGCGCGGTCACGGATCTCCGCGTCGGCGCCGAACACCTGCGCGAAGAGGGCGGCGCGGATCCACATGCCGTTGCGGACCTGTCGCCACACCATGAAGCCGGGGTGGGATTCCCACGCCTCGGGCAGCTCGTTCACGCGCGGCAGCGGATGCATGATGACGGTGTCGGGGCGCACCATCGTCTTGTACTCGGGCTTGAGCACGTACTCGTCGCTGCTGCCGCGCTCGCTGGCGTCGGGGATGCCGCCCTTGCCACCATCCCACTCCTGCTGCAGCCGCGTCACGTAGATCGCGTCGACCTGGCCCGAGAGATCCTTCAGCGTGGGGCCGAGCGAGGTGTGCACCGACGCCTCGACCTCGTGCTTGCGCAGGTAGGCGAGCAGTGCGTCGTCGGGTGCGAACGCTTCGGGCGACACGAAGTGGATGCGCGGGCGCTCGAAGCGGGTGAGCAAGTACGCGAGCGAGCGCGCGGCCCGGTTGCGCGCGACGTCACCGATGATGACGATGCGCTTGTTGTCGATGCCGCCGTGCTCGAGGAACGAGTAGCGCAGCGTGTAGATGTCGAGCAGCGACTGCGTGACGTGCTGACTCTTGCCGCTACCGGCGGAGATGACCGGGATCGGACGACCCGAGTTGTAGAGCGCCCACGCAGCGCGCGTGGCGAACTCGTCGTCTTGGTGACGCGTGACGATCGCGTCGAAGAACGAGGAGAGCGTGCGGACCGCGTCCTCGATGGACTCGCCCTTCGAGAAGGACGACGTGCGCAGGTCGCTGACCAGGCGCGAGTCGGCGCCGAGCTTGTGCGCGGCGGCGATGAACGACTCGGCGGTACGCGTGCTCGGCTGCGCGAACAGGTTCATCACGCGGTGACCGCGGAGCATGCTGCGCAGGAAGTCGCGACCATCGACGTGGCGGTCGAGCCGCCGCACGGCGGTGGCGGTGTCGCAGAGCGAGTCGATGTCCTCGCGGCGGAACTGCTGGCTCATCAAGATGTACTGCGGGCGCCCATCTCGCCGCAGCAACTCGCGCCGACGTGAGCGGCTCTCCAACCCGGCCTTCCAGTCTTCGAACGAGATCGTCATCGCGTGATGCCTCCGCCGGGACGGCAGACTAACCGATGCAGCTCGCGCTCGGCAGCTGGCGGTCGCAGCGGCGACGGGTGGCTACTCACGATGTCGCCGGCAACCGAAGTAGCCACGAGATCTGCGCATCGCATGCGCTCCGAGCTCGCGTGCTCGCGTGGGGAGAACCGTTGGCACACCGCTCGCACTTACGAGCAGCGTTCGAAAATCAGACGTCGTCGGCTTCCCCGCCCACGACGAATCCTCCCCCCATCGCTTCGTTCGTCCCCGGCTCCTGCCCGCCGCATCTGCACCCCGCCCAGTTCTCCCCGTGGGTGCGGCGGGCAAGGAAAGCCACTTGATGATCGCGAAGCTGGAGACGCTAGAGACGCTCGAGGAAATTGCCGAGAGCGGTGGACGCCGACGGCGTCCAGCGTTCTCGAGCAACCGCCGCGCGGCGGCGGCGGCCGCTCTTGCGGCCGTGGGGTAGCGAGGGATCGAGTCGCGCCGCATCGGCGCGAC
>DASZPU010000102.1:0-3836 GCA_035550195.1 Nannocystaceae bacterium | reverse complement strand
CGCCATCGTGGCCGATGAGCACGTTCTCCGGCTTGAAATCGCGGTGCACGAGCCCGACCGTGTGCATCGCGACCAGCCCGTTCGCGGCTTCGAGGAACACGCGGAGGATCTCGGGGACGGAGCGTCGCTCGTGGCGGAGCCAACGTCGCAGGTTCTCGCCGGACACGAGCTCCATCGCGAGGAAGACATGGCCCGCGACCTCGCCGACGTCGAACACCGGCACGATGTTCGGCGAGCTGACCTGCGCGAGGTGCTGGGCCTCGACGAGCAGTGCTTTGCGCGCCTGGGGATCGTCGCCGCGATCGCCGTGCAGGAGCTTCACGGCGACCTCGCGATCGAGCAGCGGATCGTAGACGCGGTACACCACGCCGAGGCCGCCGCGTCCGAGCACGCCGCGGACGTGGTAGCGACCGATCGTCGACCCGCGACGCAGCCGCGGATCTCCGAAGAGCTGGGATCGCACCAGCTCGCGGGCGTGCACGCGCTCCAACGTCGGTTGCACGGTGCTCCAGTCTACGGCAGGAACCGCGCGATCAGTGCATCGGGATCGGTGGGCGACGACATCGCGCCGAAGCCCAGATCGAGATCGCCCGAGAACTCGCCGCTCACCACGATGTCGCCGAGCTCGTCGATCGCGAGGCCGTAGATCACCTGTGAGAGATTGTCGCTGGGCCACGTCGTGCTCCACTGATGTGCGCCGCCGCCGTCGAGCTTCGCGAGGTAGATCGACGGCACGTTCTCGCTCGGCAGCACCTCGCCGCCGAAGTTCGCGGTGGCGGTCAACGTGCCGGCCAGCACGATGTTGCCGGCGGAGTCGAACGCGATCTCGTCGGTGAAGTTGCCCATCTCGGCCCACGTGCCTTCGCCGAAGTCCGTGCTCCAGACGTGGTTGCCGTCGCCGTCGAATACGCTGGCGTACTTGAACGAGTCGAACGAGTCGTCGGGCAGTCCTTCGCCCCCGCCGTAGTCGAGGCCCGACACGAAGCGGCCGGTGATCGCGACGTTGCCACCACCATCCATCGCGACCGCGTGGCAGGCGTCGTCGCCGTCGTCGAAGTTGCTGATCGACCAGCTGTGCGCGCCGAGGGCGTCGAGCTTCGCGAGGAACAGATCGGAGAGGTTCGCGGTGAGCGGGCCGCCGCCGAGATCGAGCTCGCCACGGAACTCGCCGCACACCATGATCTCGCCGCCGTTCGCCGTGATCGCGTGCGCGTACTGGTACTCCTCGTCGCCCGCCGACAGGCTCCAACGGTGCGCGCCGTCGGCATCGAGCGCAGCGACGTAGATGTCGGTCGCGTCGCCGACGGCCACGAGCGGATCGCCACCGAGATCGAGCGTGCCGAAGAAGTCACCGGTGAAGACGACACTGCCATCGGGCAACGTCGTGACCGCCGTGACGTGCTGGCCGTCGCCGTCGCCGTACGACTGCGCCCACAGCGTGTTGCCCTCGGGATCGAGCTTCAGCACGAACACGTCGGTGTCGCCGGCGCTCTCGAGCGGCCCGGTGCCGAAGTCGACGGTCTCTTGCAGCTCACCGACGACGAAGATGTTGCCGTCTTGATCGATCGCGACCGATCGCGCGATCTCGTGCGCGAAGCCTTCGTTGACATAGACGTGGGCCCAGATCGGCGCGCCCGTGGGATCGAGCTTCGTGACGAGCGCTTCGAGGCCACCGCCTTCGCCTTGCAGCTCGATCGCGTCGAGCTGCATGATCTCGTCGAAGTTGCCGACCGCGACGAGGTTCTGATCGGGACCGATCGCGATGTCCCAGAACGTCTGGCGCGAGGTGCCGCCGCCGTATGCGACGCTGAAGCCGATCGGCGTGCACGCGCCCGCGTAGCACAGCTGATCGTCGGCGCAGCCGGGGTCGCACATCGTCGGTGGACCTTCGCCGGTGCTGTCGGCGGTGCCGCTGCTGTCGCTGCTGCCATCGCTGCCGCTCGAGCCGTCGGCGCTTTCGGTGGTCGAGTCGGTCGCAACGGTGGTGGTGGGACCGGCAGACGAATCGGCGGAGCCGGACTCGGCGTTGCCGCTGTCACCCGTCATCTCGTCGTCCGCCACGAGGCAACCGACGAGTGGATTCACGAACAGAACGAGGGCGCACGCGCGTGCGCGGGCATCGGAACGAGGGTGCATTGCGCGGTAGACCGGCACCTCCCCTTTGCGATCAGAATTTTTTTTGGTCGCGCCGTCCGGCGCTCTTCCTGGTGCGGGCGGTCGTGCTCGCTCTCCGCCGTGGCGAAGCCACGTCGGGCTCGAGTGGCACTCCGGCGGGGCGCGAACCCGCGCGCGGGATCAGCCGCCCGAGCCGTAGGGGCGCGTGATGATCTCGAGCATGTGGCCGTTCGCGTCGTTCCAGTAGACGCCGCGGCCGCCGTCGTGGTGGTTGATCTCGTTCGCGGTGCGCTTGGCAGGGTCGGCCCAGTAGGGCAGGCCGCGCGCGCGGATGCGGCCGAAGATCGCGTCGAACTCCGACTCGTCGACGAGGAACGCGTAGTGCTCGACGATGAGCTCGTCCTTGGTCGCGACGATGTAGTCGAGTGACACGCCGTTCGCGAGCTCGACGACCATGAACGGGCCGAAGCGATGGGGCGCCGCGAGGCCGAGCAGCTCGGCGAGCGATCGCGCGGAGGCCTCGGGATCGAGCGCGTTGACGATCGTGTGGTTGAGCTGGACGGGCATCGTGTGTCCTTGCAACGAAGCTCGGCGGCGGTCGATTGACCTCGGCGAGGTTACGCGATGCCAAGATACTTCCTTCTCTGCGGGATCGTGACGGGCGCGGTGCTCGGCGCCTGCGTGAACGTTCCGGATCCGAATCACTGCTGGAACCTCGAGCGTGACGCGACCTGTGCGCGGCAGAACGCGGGCGCCGTGTGCAGCCCGTGTCTGCGCGGCTACCAGGGCTGCGTCGATGCCGAGCTCGCGCCCGACTGCGACGAAAACGACGACGAGGACGGGTCTTCGAGCGGTTCGGAGGGGCCGTGAGAATTTCCTGCAACGAATCTCCGGCGGCGGTCGACCAGCCCTTCGTCGCATGATCACCGCAGCCGCGCTCGCGTCCGTGTTGCTCGCGCTCGCCCCGTCCGGACCTTCGGGCGCGAACGACGATGCATCGCGGAGCACGCCTTCGGTCGCGCTCGAGTTGGGACGGCTCGAGCCGATCGACCCCGGCGTGCGCGCCGAGCTGGCTGCGGTGATTCATGCGGCGATCTCCGAGATCCTGCGCAACCGCGAGGTCGCACCGGAGACGATCCACATCGCGATCGCGTGGCGTGATCAGTCGGACGTCGACTACGCGGTGCGCATCCGCATCGACGCGCATGGGGGCGTCCGCGAGCAGACCGCATCGACAGGGCCGGATGCGACGAGCGATGGGCTCGCCGGCGTCGTCGCGGCTGCGCTCGCGCGCGTGCTCGACGAGCGCCCGCGTGCGGTGCGTCCCGAGCCAGCAGGACCGCGGCCGCAGCCACCGATCGTGGTGACGCCTGCGCCTGCACCCGCGATGAAGAAGGATCGCAAGCTCGGCAGGCTGGGCTGGGCGGGCGTCGGGCTCGCGATCGCGGGCACTGCGACGTTGGGTGGCGGCATCGGATTGCTCGCGCTCGATCGCACGGTCGATCCGTTCGACGCGACGCGGCTGCGTGACTGGCGACCCGCGGGCGGATCGCTCGTCGCGATCGGTGGGCTCGCGCTCGTCGCAGGGATGACGATGGCGCTCGTCGACATCCGTCCATCGCGACAGCTCGCGCTCGCACCGTTCGCACCGAAGCGCGGGCTCGGACTCGCGCTGCGGATCCGCCTGTGATCGCGATTCCCGTGCAACGAATCCCGACGAT
>DASZPU010000101.1:0-6234 GCA_035550195.1 Nannocystaceae bacterium | reverse complement strand
CGGCGGATGCGGGCCGCGATCCTCGTTCCTCGCGGCGGCTTCGCGGCCGCTGCCCTGCTCGCCGTCGCTTGCCACGGCGGTGGCGCGTCGTCGACCGGCGCGACCACCGGGACCGGCACGAGCGCGGACACCAGCACGAGCGCGGGGAGCTCGAGCGAGACCGGCGAGCACGTGCCCGCGGTCTATCGCATCGACTTCGACGACGCGAGCGGCACGGTCTCGCTGTTGCGCGACGAAGAACCGCTCGTGCGCTTCGCCGCCGACGGGTTCCAGCTCGGGCTCGTCGAGATGATCGACGACACCCGCAGCTACGATCCTGCGTACGAGCTCGCGGTCGAGTGGCTCGCACCGGACTCGGTCACGCGCGGCGACGGTGGCGTGCTCACGCTCGCGCTCGCGTACTCCGACGGCAGCACCGCGACGTTGCGCTTCGACGAGGTGGCCTCGGGTCGCTTCGCAGCGACGCTCGTGCCCGGTGACGGCGGTCGCATCGCCGCGGCGTTCCGCCTGCGCGCGCGCATCGACGCCAGCGAAGGCTTCTATGGCCTGGGCGAGTGGTTCGACACGCCGCAGCACCGCGGGCGCGCGCGCCCGATGCAGCTCGAAGGCGATCTCACCTTCGAAGGCGGCAGCAACGAGGCCCACGTGCCGGTGCCGTTGCTGGTCGGCACGCGTGGCTGGGGCTTGTTCGTGAAAGACGATCACCCGGGCTTGTTCGAGTGCGCGAGCGAGGAAGACGATCTCGTGCAGGTCACGTTCGGCGTCGGAGCCGACGGCGACGCCGGTCTCGCGTTCGAGCTCTACGGTGCCGAGCATCCGCTCGACGTCACCGCGCACTACTGGGCGAGCACCGGCGCGCCGGTCGAGCCGGCACCCTGGGCGCTCGGGCCGTGGTTGTGGCGCAACGAGAACGAAGATGCCGCGCAGGTCTCGTCGGACGCGAACATGATCCGCGATCTCGATCTGGCCACCAGTGCGATCTGGATCGATCGCCCGTACGCGACCGGCGTCAACACCTTCGACTTCGAGCCGACGCGCTTTGCCGATCCCGCCGCGATGATCGACGAGCTGCACGATCTCGGCTTTCGCGTCGCGCTGTGGCACACGCCGTACGTCAGCACGATGGACGAGCCCGCGACCGCGCTCGCGATGGAAGCGGAGCTGGCCGGCTACTATCCCCCGACCACCGGCCTGCTCGTCAACGCATGGGGTGCGCCGCCGATCGACTTCACCAACGTCGATGCGGAGTCGTGGTGGTTCGCGCTGCTCGGCGACTACCGCGAGCTCGGCATCGAGGGCTACAAGCTCGACTACGGCGAAGACGTGCTCACCGGCGTCGCGGGTGGACGCGTGCCGTGGGCGTTCGCCGACGGTCGCGACGAACGCACGATGCACGCCGGGTATCCGCGCGTGTATCACCAGCCCTACGCGGACTCGCTGCCCGAGAGCGGCGGCTTCATCCTCGCGCGCGGCGGTGCGTGGGGCGATCAGACGCGCGCGAGCGTGATCTGGCCCGGTGATCTCGACGCGGACATGAGCCGCTTTGGTGACGATCGCGACGGCAAGAAGGGCGTGGGCGGGTTGCCGTCGGCACTCTCGGCCAGCCTGTCGCTCGGACCGTCGGGTTATCCGCTCTTCGCGTCGGACACGGGTGGCTATCGCGACAGCCCGCCGACGAAGGAGACGTTCGTGCGGTGGTTCGAGCACACCGCGCTCACGCCGGTGATGCAGATCGGCACGGCGTCGTCGACGGTCGCGTGGGAGTTCGCGGAGAACCCCGGCTTCGACGAGGAGCTGCTCGGCTGGTACCGCGACTACACGCGGCTGCACCTGCGACTCTTTCCTTATCTATGGACGCACGTGCGCGCGGCCGATCGTCCGATCCAGCGCGCGCTCGGGCTCGCGTATCCCGAGCTCGGCGTGCACCCGGCCGACGTCTATCTGCTCGGCGACGATCTGTTGGTCGCGCCGGTGATCGAAGTCGGCGCAACGTCGCGCACGCTGAACGTGCCGCCGGGGCGATGGATCGATTGGTGGGACGGCACCGCGATCGAGGGCCCGATCGAGACCACGGTGGACGCACCGCTCGGCAAGCTGCCGCTGTGGATCCGTGCGGGCGGCATCGTGCCGATGCTGCGCCCGACCATCGACTCGCTGTCGCCGACCGGCCAGCCCGATCGCGTCGACTCGTACGCGACGACGCCCGGCGTGCTGTGGCCGCGCCTCGTCGCCGACGTATCCGCGAGCACGACGCTGTTCGACGGCACCGCGATCGTGGTGCTGCCGGACGATTCGAGCACGCACATCACGGTGACGCCAGGCGACGCGTTCGCGCTCGGCATGGTGATCGAAGTGATGGACGTGCCGGTGCCACCCTCCGAAGTGCGGATCGACGACGCGCCGCTCGCGATGGGCACGGACATAGGCGCGCTCGCGCAGACGCCCGGCTGGCTCCACACGGCGGATCGCGGCGGCACGCTGTGGATCGGCGTGCCCACGGGGATGCACGTCGCGATGATCGTGCCCTGACACTCTCCGCGTCGTCTCCACGGAATCTGCACAATCGTCCGGGATGATGGCGGAGTGACCGCTGCAGTCCTCGCCGACATCACCGAGCCCACCGATGCGATCGCGTTCACGCTGCGCAGCGTCGCGCCGCCGGGCGCTGCTCCGCACGCGATGAGGCGCGCGCTCGTGCTCGGCGTCGGCGGTGCGGCGGCGTTCGGGGTCGCGCTCGGGAGCTTCGGTGGATCACCGCTGCAGATGATCGCGTCGGCGTTCAAGGTGCCGCTCTTGTTGCTGTGCACCACCGTCCTCTGCTTTCCCGCGTTCCACGTGCTGCAGCTGACTCGCGCGACGCGACCGCTGTCGCTGCTGTCCGCGCTCGCGCTGCACGTGCATGCATGGGCCGCGACCGCGCTGGTGTGGGGTGCGCTCGCGTTGCCGCTGCTCTTCCTCGCGAGCACGGTGCAGCACTATCGGCTCGCGCAGGTGCTCGCGCTCGTCGTCGGCACCGTCGGCGGTACCTTCGGATTGCGCCGCTTCTCGCAGCGCTACGCCGCCGCGACCGACGGAAGCGCGACGGTGTTGCGCGCGTACTTCCTCTTGCACGCGGTCGTCGGTGCGCAGCTCTCCTGGGGCCTGCGTCCGTTCCTCGGCGCGCCCGATCAGCCCTTCGAGCTGGTCCGGGGATTGCGGAGCAACTTCTTCGAGTTCGTGCTGGGCCCACTGTGGAAGATCTGGTAGAGCGGAAAAGCGTGCGACGTTGGGCGCTGCTCGTCGGCTACGTCGCGTTGCTCTACGCGTCGCTGCCGTGGACGCGCGACGTGTTGGTCGCGCTCTACCAGCTCGAGCTCGTCGGTGCGCTCGTCACCGTCTCGTACTTCGCGGCCGCGGTGTTGCTCGCGTGGTACGTGGTGTTCGACGTGCGGCTCACCGACAAGGCCGCCTTCGTCGCGCTCGTGGTGCTCGGCGGCGTCGTCGGTGCACTGGTGCTCGGGCTCGCGATCCCCGAGGAGCGGCTGCACTTCCTGCAGTACGGTGTGCTCGCGGTGCTCGCTCGTCGTGCGCTCGCGGAACGCTTCGCACCCGCGTGGCAGTACGCGCTCGCGATCGCGATCGCCGGCGCAGTGGGGTGGGGCGACGAGCTCATCCAGGGGCGCTTGCCCGGGCGCGTCTACGATCTGCGCGACGTGCTGAACAACGCGCTCGCGGCCGTCTTCGCGATGGCCGGCGCCGAGGCGCTGCACAATCGTCTCGGTTGGCGGAGCGCGGAGGCGAAGCCGTGACGCCGATCCTCATCGTCGACGACGAGCCCGCGGTGGCCGACGTGCTGTGCTTCGCGCTGCGCAAGGCCGGCTTCGCGGTGACGTCGGTGGGCACGCTCGCCGACGCGCGCAAGGCCGTGCGCCAGCGACCGCCCGCGCTCGTCGTGCTGGATCTCGGCCTGCCCGACGGCGACGGGCTCGAGCTGTGTCGCAGCCTCCGCGACGGTCCCGGCATTCCGGTGCTCGTGCTCAGCTGTCGCGACGAGGAGATCGATCGCGTGCTCGGGCTCGAGCAAGGCGCGGACGACTACGTGGTGAAGCCGTTCTCGCCGCGCGAGGTGGTCGCGCGCGTGAAGACGATCCTGCGCCGCGCGTCGGCACCGACGCCCGGCACGTTGCTGCGCCACGGCGAGCTCGCGCTCAGCCTCGAGGAGCACCGCGTCACGGTGCGCGGCATCGCGGTCGAGCTCACGCCGCGCGAGTTCGACGTGCTGCACACGCTGCTCGCGGCGCCGACGCGGGTGTTCTCGCGCGACGCGTTGGTCGAGCGCGCGTACAAGGGCGAGGCTTACGTCAGCGCGCGCACGATCGACTCGCACATCAAGGGCATCCGCAAGAAGTTCGAAGACGCGGTCGCGGGCTTCGATCCGATCGAGACGGTGCACGGCATCGGCTATCGCGCGAGGGCGGACGATGAGTGAGCTGCGTCGACCGCTGTCGCGGCGGCTCATGCTCGTGATGTTCGCGCTGGTGGTCGTGCCGATCTGCGGCTGGGCGGCCGTGGGCGTGGTGCTGTGGCGCTGGTCGCACGGGCTCGACGCGACCGATCTCGCACGGCACTCCGACATGGTCGCGGCGCTGCGCGGCGCACTGGCGCTCGTGCTGGTCGCGAGCTTCGTCGCGTTCGGGGCTGCGGTGCTCTACCTGCGCCGCACCGTGCTCGATCCGCTGGCCGAGCTCGCCGCGCGTGCGCGTGCGGCTGCGAGCGGGCCGTGGCAGTCGCCGCCCGCACGCGATCGCCCCGACGAGATCGGCGATCTCGCGCGTGCGCTCGACGACAGCGTCACTGCGCTTCATCACCGTGCCGAAGGTGCGGTGCTCTTCGCCGCGAACCTCAGCCACGAGCTGCGCACGCCGCTCGCGGCGATCACGGGCGCCGCGGAGCTGCTCGGCGACGACAGCATCGCCCGCGAGGATCGCGAGCGCTTCGTCGCCAACATCACCCTCGAGTCGGAGCGGCTCGCACGAGCTCGAGCAACCCGCGCGGAGCCGCTGCTCGCCCGCAAGTCGCTGCGCATCGTCGTCGACGTCGCGACCGATCTACCCGAAGCCGCGATCGCAGCCGAGCGAATGCACCGCGTGCTCTTCGGCTTGCTCGAGAACGCGATCAAATTCTCACCCGCGGGCGCGAGCATCTCGCTGGCGGCGACGCAGGTGGGCGACGAGATCGTGGTGACCGTCGCGGACGAAGGCCCGGGCGTCGCACCGGAGCTGCGCGAGGCGATCTTCGATCGCTACTTCAGCGGCCCGCGCGAAGGCGGTCCCGCAGCGCGCGGCACCGGCCTCGGCCTCGCGATCGTGAAGGGACTGGTCGAAGGCGCATGCGGCCGCGTGCGCGTCGACGATGCACCGAGCGGCGGCGCACGCTTCGAAGTGGCACTGCCAGCGTCGACCCG
This sequence comes from Nannocystaceae bacterium, assembly GCA_035550195.1. Classification (GTDB taxonomy): domain Bacteria; phylum Myxococcota_A; class Polyangia; order Nannocystales; family Nannocystaceae; genus Xiheibacterium. Next base: position 791 of record DASZPU010000101.1, on the reverse strand, counting down.
ATCACGGAGTGCTGCGCTTGAGTGAGCGCGCCCAGCCTTCGAGGTTCTGCACCGTGCTGTGCAGGAGATCCGGTGCGAGCTCCATGCGATCGATCGCGTCGCGCAGGAGCGCCCGCGCGCGGTGCAGGCGGCTCTTCACCGTGCCCGCGGGGATCTCGAGGATCGCCGCGATCTCGTCGATGCCGAGCTCTTCCCAGTAGAACAGCTCGAGCAGCGACTGCTGCTCGATCGCGAGGCTGCGCAGCGCACGGATGAGCACGCGCTGCTCTTCGCGGCGCGCCACCACGGCGCTCGGCGAGCTGCGTTGCTCGGGTGCGCTCACCGAGCCCGCAGCGAACACCGCGTCGTGGCGTCGTTGCGTGCGCCAGGCCATCAGCATCTGCCGGTGCGCGATGCCGAGGAGGTAGGCCTTGAAGCTGAGGCCGTCGGGCAAGCGCTCCTTCGCCTGCACCGCGCCGAGGAAGCAGCGCTGCACGAGATCGGTGACGCCGCGATCGAAGCGCGCCGCGAAGAAACGATGGATGGTGTCGAAGTGGCGGCGCACGAGCGCGTTGCCGGCGACGTCGTCGCCGCCGCGCCAGCGCGCGAACAGCTCGGCGTCGTCGAGCTCGTCCACCACCTTCGAGGCTACCAGCACGTGGGTCGTGAGCGTGGTGTCCATCGCAGCTCCTCCGGGTTCATGGGCGCGTGGCCGCGCGTTCGAGCGCGGCGCGGTCGAACGGTGTGGGCGATGCGAGGCCGAGCACCACCAGCTCGGAACGTCGCGCGCGCACGGCCGGCGTCGCTGCGTA
>DASZPU010000100.1:0-10952 GCA_035550195.1 Nannocystaceae bacterium | reverse complement strand
GAGGCGGCTCGACTCGATCGGTCGCTACCCCACGGCCGCATGAGCGGCCGCCGCCGCCGTGCGGCGGTTGCTCGAGCGAGGTGGTCGCCTTTCGGCTCTCACCTCGCTCGGCAATTCTTCGGCGCGTGATCGAACGCCTCGGCGCGCGGCCGTGCTCCTGGAGATCGCTTCGCCCGCAGCGCCTCGTGTGAGCGCACGCGGGCGATCGCGGGAGCGGTGATCGTCGGTGCGGTGAGGGCATGCGCGCGCACGGGGTTGACCCCTGTCGTGTCGCGGGGTAGGCGGCTGGTCGTGAACGACGTCTCTCCGCTTCGGCGTGCGCTCGTCAGTGTCAGCGACAAGACGGACCTCGAGGTGCTCGCGCGGTTCCTGGTCGCGAGCAAGGTCGAGGTGCTCTCGACCGGTGGCACGTACAAGGCGCTCGCAGAGCTCGGCGTCGCGGTGGTGAAGGTCAGCGAGTACACCGAGGCGCCGGAGATCCTCGGTGGACGCGTCAAGACGCTGCATCCGAAGATCCACGGCGGCATCTTGGCCATGCCGACGCCCGAGCACGAGGCCGAGCTCGTGCGTCACGCGATCGCGCCGATCGATCTCGTGGTCGTGAACCTCTATCCGTTCCGCGCCACCATCGCGAAGCCCGGGTGCACGTTCCCCGAGGCGATCGAGAACATCGACATCGGTGGGCCCACGATGCTGCGCGCGGCCGCGAAGAACTGGGGACGCGTCGCAGTCGTCGTCGAGCCTTCGGACTACGCCGTGCTCGCCGACGCGGTCGCACAGCACGGCGGCGTGCCGAGCACGCTGCGGCGCGCGCTCGCCCGCAAGGCCTTCGCGCACACGGCGAGCTACGACGCGGCGATCGCCGAGTATCTCTCGCGGTGGAGCGACGCGGGCGAGCCGATCGCCGCCGACGAGCTGCCCGGATACCTGATGGTCGGCGGTCATCGGCGCGGCGAGCTGCGCTACGGCGAGAACCCCCACCAGAGCGCGGCGTTCTATCCGAGCACGCGCGGCGACGAAGCGCCCGGCCTCGACGCCGCGGTACAGCTGCAGGGCAAGCCGCTCAGCTACAACAACCTGCTCGATGCCGACGGTGCGCTCGGGCTCGTGCGTGCGCTCGCCGAGCTCGGGCCGGCGGCCGCGGTGATCAAGCACGCGACGCCGTGTGGCGCAGCGATCGGCAGCGCGCACGAAGCGATCGCCGACGTCTACCATCGCGCGCAACAGGCCGACGCCGAGAGCTCCTTCGGAGGCATCGTCGCGCTGTCGCAACCGTGCGACGGCGCGACCGCCGAGAAGCTCGCCGCCACATTCCTCGAGGTCGTCATCGCACCGTCGTTCGACGCCGACGCGCGCGCGCGCCTCTCGAAGAAGACCAACCTGCGCCTGCTCGAGCTGCCGATCGCAGCGCCCGAAGGCGCCGCACCGCTGCGTGTGCGCTCGATCGCGGGCGGCCTGCTCGCGCAGCGCGAGGATCGCATCGTGGTCGCACCGCGACGCGCGGAGCAGGTGGCCGGCAACCCGCCCGACGAGTCACGCTGGCGCGAGCTCGAGCTCGCCTGGCGCGTCGTGCAGCACGTGCGCAGCAATGCGATCGCGCTGGTCAAGGACGGCGTCACGATCGGGCTCGGCGGCGGACAGACGTCGCGCGTCGAAGCCGTGCGGCAGGCGCTCGGTCGCGCGGGCGAGCGCGCGCGCGGAGCCACGCTCGCGTCCGATGCGTTCTTCCCGTTCCGCGACAGCATCGACGCGCTCGCCGATGCCGGCGTCGCCGCGATCATCCAGCCCGGCGGCTCGGTGCGCGACGAAGAAGTCATCGCCGCCGCGCGCGAGCACGGCATCGTCATGCTGTTCACCCGCGAGCGTCACTTCCGGCACTGAACGATGCGCGTCTTGGTGATCGGCTCCGGCGGCCGCGAGCACGCGCTCGCGTGGAAGCTCGCGCAAGACGGCGCCGACGTGATCGTCGCGCCGGGCAACGACGGCATCGCTCAGCATGCGGAGTGCGTCGCCATGCAGGCGGGCGATGCGGCGGCGCTCGTCACACTCGCGAAGCAGCGCGAGGTCGGCCTCGTCGTGGTCGGTCCGGAGCAGCCGCTCGTCGACGGGCTCGCCGACGCGCTGCGCGACGCGAGGCTGCCCTGCTTCGGTCCGTCGGCCGCGGCCGCGCGGCTCGAGGGCAGCAAGGTCGATGCGAAGCGCTTCATGCAGAAGCACGGCATCCCCACTGCGACCGCGGTCACCGTCACCGCGAAGCACGAGCTCGCGGCCGCGCTCGCACGCTTCGACGCGCCGCCGGTGGTGAAAGCGGACGGGCTCGCGGCGGGCAAGGGCGTCACGGTCGCGGAGAGCTTCGACGAGGCCGAGCACGCGGTGCTCGATTGCCTCGAGCGCGGCGTGTTCGGCTCCGCGGGTGCGCAGGTCGTGCTCGAGCAACGCCTCGTCGGACAGGAGGTCAGCTTCTTCGCGCTCACCGATGGCGCGCACGCGGTCACGCTGCCGCCCGCACAGGATCACAAGCGCATCGGCGAGCACGACACCGGCCCCAATACCGGCGGCATGGGAGCGTACGCGCCGGCGCCGATCTTCGACGCGCGCGTGCGGGCGAAGGTGATCGATCGCATCGTCGCGCCGACGCTCGCGGGGCTGCGCGCGGAAGGTCGCGCGTTCAACGGTGCGCTCTTCGTCGGGCTGATGATCGATCCGCAGGGCGAGCCGTGGGTGATCGAGTACAACTGTCGCTTCGGCGATCCCGAGGTGCAGGCGCTGGTGTTCGGGCTCGACGCGCCGCTTCTGCCCGTGCTGCACGCCGCCGCGATCGGCGAGCTGTCCGACGGCGAGCTGCATGGGCGCGCGGCTGCGACGGTCGTGCTGGCAGCCGCGGGCTATCCCGGCACGCCGCGCAGAGGCGACGCGATCCACGGGCTCGACGAGGCGCGCGCCGTGAGCGATGCGCTGGTCTTCCACGCCGGCACGCGCCGCGCCGACGACGGTGGCTTCGAGAGCGCGGGTGGTCGCGTGCTGGGCGTGTGCGGACGCGGCGACGACCTCGAGCGCGCGCTCGCACGCGCGTACCAGGCCGCGTCATGCATCTCCTTCGCGGGTATGCAGCTTCGTCGCGACGTGGGCGCGCGCGCGCTCGGGCGCGCGGTCGGTTGAGCCCGTGTCGCGGCGCGGCGCGCTGTGGTATGGCTGGCGCCGATGGCGAGCATCCGTCCGTTCCGCGGGCTTCGTTACGACGTCGCACGTGCCGGTGATCCGGCGCGCTTGATGTCGCCGCCCTACGACGTCGTCGATGCGGCGCAACGCGCCGAGCTGGCCGCACGCTCGCCGAACAACAGCATCCACTACGTGCTGCCCGAGGGCGAAGGTCCGGCGAAGTACCAGCGCGGTGCGGCCGAGCTGCGCGGGCAGATCGAGCGCGCGATGGTGCGTGACGGCGCGCCGGCGATCTACGTCTATCACCAGCGCTACACCGTCGAAGGGCACGCGCGCACGCGTCGCGGCTTCATCGCGCTCATCGAGCTCACGCGCTTCGGCGAGGGCCCGGTGCTCGCGCACGAGCGCACGCTCGCGGGTCCCAAGCAGGATCGCCTCGAGCTCATGCGCGCGACCATGGCCCACCTCGAGCTGGTGTTCGGGCTCTTCGCGGATCCGCAGCGCGAGTGGGAAGCGAAGGTCGCATCGGCGCTGCACGATCCGGTGCTGCACGCCGACTTCGATCACATCGAGCACACGCTCTATCGCGTCGACGATCCCCAGGTAGTCGCCGCTTTGCAGCAGCACCTCGCGGACAAGAAGATCTACATCGCCGACGGTCACCACCGCTACGAGACGATGTGCACGTTCCGCGACGAGCTCGCCGAGCGCGGGCACCCGTCGGCGCGTTGGGGAATGATCTATCTCGCCAACCTCGACGATCCCGAGCTCACCGTGCTGCCGACGCATCGCCTCGTGCACTCGCTGCCGAAGGTCGAGCTCGAAGACGTGCTGACGACGGTGGCGCCGTGGTTCGAGGTGTCGCGCGAGCCGCTGCCGAAGAGCGGGCTCGCGTTGCGCGAGCGCCTGCAGCGGGCGGGGGCCGAGCGCGCGGCGTTCGGGCTCGCGGTGCCCGGCACGGGCGAGCTCTGCGTGCTCACGCTGCGTGCCGGCTTCGATCCGAACGCCGCGGGTCTCGGCGCACTGCCGCCGGCGCTGCAGCGCCTCGACGTCGCGCTCTTGCACGAGCTCGTCATCGAGCGTGCGCTCGGCATCGGCAAGCCCGCACAAGAAGCGAAGACCAACCTGCGCTACTACAAGTCCACCGACGAAGCGCTCGCGGTCGCGAAGAACGGCGACGGCGAAGTGCGGATGGGCGACGGACCAGCCCCCGCCGCGAACGCGGAACGGTCGGACATCCAGCTCGTCTGCTTCATGAACGCGACGCCCGTCGCGGACGTGCGTGCGGTCTGCGACAGCGGCCAGGTGATGCCGCAGAAGAGCACCTTCTTCCATCCGAAGATCCCCAACGGTCTCGTCATCCACGACCTGCGCGCGGCCGACGAGGATCCCAGTGGCTGACAGCGCGCCGCTCGGGCTGCCGAGGGGCTCGCGCGAGCTGCTCCCGGCGGCCTCGCGACGCCGTCGTGCGCTCGTGCAGGGCTTGCTCGGCGAGCTGGAGCGCTGGGGCTACGAGCAGGTCGAGACGCCGCTCGTCGAGTACTTCGACGTCGTCGCGCGCGGGCTGACCGAAGCCGATCGCGAAGCGTGCGTGCGCTTCATCGACGGCGCCACCGGTGCGCTCGTCACGTTGCGCGCCGACCCGACCCCGCAGATCGCTCGCATGCTCGCGCAGCGACTCGGGGGCGAGCTCGCGTCCGACGCGGTGCAGCGCTGGTGCTACGCGGCCGACGTCGTGCGCACGAGCGGCGCGCGCGAGCCCACCGAGGGTCATCAGGTCGGCGTCGAGCTGCTCGGCGATGGCGATGCCTGGGCGGACGTCGAGCTCGTCGCGCTGTGCGACGCGGCGCTGCGCGCATGTGGGCTCGTCGACTTTCGCATCGACCTCGCGCACGCGCAGCTCGCTCGCACGGCGATCGGCAAGCTCGGGCTCGAACGATCGGTGCGCATCGCGGTCCGCGATCTGCTCGCGCGCAAGCACACCGTCGCGCTGGCGCGGTTGCTCGCCGAGCACGGCGTGCCGCCCGAGATCGCCGCGCGCGTGGCCTCGCTGTGCGATCGCATCGGTGATGCGCAGGTGATCGCGAGCGCGCGCAGCGAGCTCGGCACGCTCGTCGAGCACGCGCACCTCGACGCACTCGCCGGCGTATGCGAAGGCCTCGGCGACGAGATCGCGGCGCGGCTCGTCGTCGATCTCGGCGAGGTGCGCGGCTACGACTACTACAGCGGCGTGCGCGTGCGCGTGTGGGCGCCCGGCGTCGCGCGACCGATCGTCCGCGGCGGGCGCTACGATCGATTGCTCGCGGGCTACGGCTGCACGCGCGCCGCGACCGGCTTCGCGATCGATCTCGACGCGCTCGAGCAAGCGCTGGCGCGGGTCGAGCCCCGCATCGCCGCGCGGACGCCTGCACATCTCGTCGCGCTGCCGAACGACGCGAGCGCCACGCTGCGCGCCAAGGCTGCACGGCTCGCTGCACGCGAGCGTGGTGCGGGGCTGCGCGCGTGGGTGCAGCCGGCGAGCTCGCCGGTGCGCGCCGAAGAGCTCGCGCGCGACGGCGAGGCCGCGACGCTCACCTGGATCGAGCCGCGCGCGGGCAAGCTCGCGCTGCAACGGCGCGTGCACGACGGCGCGCGCTGGCGCACCGAGGCGAGCTGGGACGAGGATGCATGAGGGGCGGAGTCGAGCGATGAGCACACTCGTGGTGATCGGTGCCCAGTGGGGCGACGAGGGCAAGGGCAAGGTCGTCGACGCGGTCGCGGCCGAAGCCGATCTCGTCGCGCGCTTCGGCGGAGGCAACAACGCGGGGCACACGTTGGTGGTCGGTGGGCGCAAGCTCGTCACGCACCTGGTGCCTTCGGGTTGCTTGTATCCCGGCACGCGCTGCGTGCTCGGGGCCGGCATGGTGATCGATCCGCAGGTGCTCGCGCGCGAGATCGCGGAGCTGCGCGCGCTCGGTCTGCTCGCGAAGGACGAGCTGCGCGTCTCGTTGCATGCGCATCTCATCTTCGACTTCCATCGCGCGCTCGACGGGCTGCGCGAAGATCGAGCGGCGGCGAAGGCCACGGCGATCGGCACCACACGACGCGGCATCGGGCCGGCCTACGAAGCGAAGGCGGCGCGCCGCGGCGTGCAGGTGCGCGACCTCTTCGATCCGTCGCGCCTGCGCGCACGGCTCGAGCAGAACCGCGATGCGCTCGCGTCCGAGCTCGCGACGCTCGGTGCACCACCGCTCGACGTCGACGCAGCGCTGCGCACCGCCGACGAGTGGGCGCGCTGGCTCGAGCCGATGGCCTGCGACGCGAGCGAGCTGTGCAACGACGCGGTGCGTGCCGGCCAGCGCGTGCTCTGTGAAGGCGCCCAAGGTGCGCTGCTCGATCTGGATCACGGCACCTATCCGTTCGTCACGTCGTCGTCGACCACCGCCGGTGGTGCATGCACCGGGCTCGGGCTCGGCCCCACCGCGATCGATGCGGTGTGGGGCATCAGCAAGGCGTACGCGACGCGCGTCGGCGCGGGGCCGTTCCCCACCAAGCTCGACGGCGACGTGGGCGAGCGCCTGCGTCGCGCCGGCGACGAGTACGGTGCGACGACCGGGCGCCCACGCGATTGCGGCTGGCTCGATCTGCCCGCGCTGCGCTACGCCGCGCGCCTCTCCGGCATGACCGGCCTCTGCATCACGAAGCTCGACGTGCTCGCGGTGCTCGGCCACGCCGAGGTGTGCATCGCGTACGAGGACGGCATCGTGCCGGGCCGCGACGATCTCGCGCAGGCGCGACCGGTGCTGCAGCGCGTGCCGGGCTTCGACGCGCCCGATCTCGCGCGGGCGCTCGCAGGCGCGCGCACGCTCGAGCATCTGCCCGCGAGCGTGCGCGCGTACCTCGATCTCGTCGCCGAGGCCGTCGACGTGCCGATCGCCCTCGCGTCGGTCGGAGCCGATCGCGAGCAGACCATCTTCACGCGACGACCGTTCGAAGCTCGACGCTGACGCGCGCGCGCGAATGGCAGCCGCGCGCGCCGGGAACCAGGCCGCGCGCGCCACGTGTCACCCCTCGCCAGTTGCGCCCGGCGGCCGCGGCTCGCGATCACACCATGCAGCGCGCACCGACCCATGTCCCAGCTCGCACCGCGGGACGCACGATCTCCGGGGCCGAGCCCGTGATCACGCGGGTCGGAACCCCGTCCCGCGCCCGGCCGCCTGCACAGGCGCCGTCGCGCCGCTGCTGTACGCGTGCACACCCCAAGCTCGCGCGCCCGAGCACATGCGCTGTGGGGCAACCAGCTTCAAAAGCGTCGTTGTGTGCGAAGGCTCGCCTCCCATATACTGCGGTCGGCTGGAAAACCCGCGTGCAGCGGGTCCGATCGCCATCGCGCCCGCACGCGCGGGAGCAGGGTATCGCCCCATGAAGATCGAATGCGACAAGTGCAGCGCCAAGTACTCCATCGCCGACGAGAAGGTCCGCGGCAAGACCTTCAAGATCCGCTGCAAGAAGTGCAGCAACGTGATCATCGTGCGCGACAAGGCGGCGGGCGCCGGGCTGGGCGGTGAAGCGGATGCACCCGCGGCGATCGGATGGCATCTCGCGATCAACGGCGAGACCGTGGGACCGATGCCCGAGGACGAGGTGCGCCAGCGCTTCGCCGCCGGCGAGATCGATCGCGAGACGGCGATCTGGCAGGAAGGCTTCGAAGACTGGGTGCCGCTCGGTGACGTGGACACGTTCGCCGATCTCGCGGCGGGTGGAGCCGCGGCGGAAGATCCGTTCGCGTCGGCGAACCAAGAAGAGTACGCCGCTCCGGCTGCGCAGGCCGTGCAAGCGCGCGCGATGAGCCACAGCGCGGCCCCGGTCGCGCGTGCGGCGAGCGGTGGTGCGGCGGTGTCCGAGCCACAGTCGCCGCGCGTGAGCCGTCTGACCGGTCAGCGCAACGAGAACTCGGTGTTGTTCTCGCTCGACAGCCTGCAAGCGCTCGCGACCGGCGGCAACGCGGCGAACACCCAACGTGGAGGTGGCGGTGGTGCAGCCGCGCCGCAACGCAGTGGTCCGAAGAGCCTCGCCACCGTCGCGCCGTCGTCGGAAGGCTCCGGCCTCATCGACATCCGCTCGCTCGGTGCGATGGTCGGCACCGATCAAGGTCCGACGCCGGTGCACTCCGCACCGAAGCACGACGATGCTGCACTGCCGAGCTTCGGTGGTGCGAGCTTGGGTGGCCTCGCCTCCGCACCGCTCGTACCGCAGGTCGCCGCCGTCGATCCGCACTCGATGGGCGCCGTGATGGCGCCGCCGCAGCAGCGATCGAACGCACCGATGTACATCATGATGGTCGTGCTGCTGCTCGCGGTCGCGGGCCTCGGTGCGTACATCGTGCTCCGTCCCAACGAGCCGGTCATCGTCGAGAAGACCGTCCAGTCCGATGCGCCGTCCGTGAAGGGCGACGAGAAGGACGAGGACGACAAAGACAAGGACAAGGACGAGGACGACAAGGACAAGGACAAGGACAAGGCGAAGGACGAGGACGGCGATCCCGACAAGGCGCAGGACGAAGCCGGCGAGGACGCGAAGGAAGAGGGCGGCGACGCGAAGGAAGAAGGCGGCGACAAGCCCGACGGCGACAAGAGCAGCGGCAAGTCCGGCAGCAGCGGCAGCAAGTCCGGCAGCAGCGGCTCGTCGACGCCGAGCAAGCCCACCACGCCGACCACGCCGAGCAAGCCATCGGGCGGCTCGGATCTCGACGTCGACTGCATCCTCGATCCCAAGCTGCCGAAGTGCAAAGGCGGCAGCAGCAAGCCGACCAGCGGCGGCAGCACCAATCCGAAGCCGGCCGCACCTGCGGATCCGAGCCTGCCCGAGACGCTCACGACCGCCGACATCAAGGCCGGTGTGGGCCCGGTGAAGGACGCCGCGAAGGCGTGTGGCGGCAAGCACGGTGCTGCGCCCGGCGACAAGGTGAAGGTGAAGCTGTCGATCACCGGTGCGACCGGTGCGGTGTCGTCGGCGTCGGCCGAGCCGCCGCACAACGGCACGCCGCTCGGCAACTGCGTCGCAGCGGCGCTCAAGAAGGCGCAGTTCAAGAAGTTCCGCAAGCCGACGCTCGGCGCGGTCTATCCGGTGACGATGTAAGCCCGCGACATCGTCGTCGCGAGTCCACGGCCGCGCCGCAGTGATCTGCAGCGCGGCCGTCTCGTTTTCGGGCGTCGGTGCGCGCGCGCCGTTTACTGCTTCGCAAAGGCGAGGTCGCGGCGCAGGCGATCATGGAACGACTCGCGGGCTCGTGCGTGATCCGTACACAGAGGTTCGGTTCGCGTTCGATGGCTACCGAGAATTCAGCACTGGTCGCGTTGGCGGAGATCCACGAGCTCGAGTCGCGTCGCATCGCGAACGAGCAAGCGCGTCGCGATGCGGAGCGCGAGGCTCAGGCGCGTGCGCAGCGAGACGCTGTCGAGCGCACCGAAGCCGAGGCGCGTCGCGTCGCCGAGCTGCAGGCGATGCAGGCGGCACAGGCGGCTGCGCTGCAGGCCGAGCGTGAGCGCGAGGAGCGGATCCGGATCGCGCAGGCCGAGGTCATCGCGCGCGCGGAGCACGAGGCGCGCGTGCGTGCGGAAGAGCTGCGGCTCGCAGCGCAGCTGAAGCTCGCCGAGCGTCAGGCGCGTCCGCGCTGGCCGCTCTTCGCGGCGCCCGTGCTCATCGCGGCGGTGATCGGTGCCGGCATGCTCGCGTGGCGTGGCAACGCGGAAGCCGATGCGCGCGCCGACGAGCTCGCGGCGCAACGCGAGGCCCACGAGGCGCGCATCGCCGCGATCGCGGATCGCGTGTCCGCGCTGCAGAGCGAGCAGGATCGGCTCGAGGCCGATCGCGCGGTGCTCGAGCAGAAGCTCGCCGATGCTGCGGATGCCGAGGAGAAGGCGAAGCTCGAGCGCGAGCTCGCGGATCTCCGCGCGAAGCTCTCGGCGGGTGAAGCGAAGGGCGCGAAGACGACGAAGACCACGCGCACCACGAAGACGACTCCGCGCACGCAGCCGCGCGACGAGGGCACTCCAGACGTGCAGGGACGTCCGCCGCGGGAACGGATCGAAACTGGCGACGAAGACGATCCGCTCGGTGGGCTGACGAAGTGATTGCGACCGCGCCCTTCGGTCGCTGATCGCCTCCGCGAATTACTCTCGACGACGCGGCTGCGGTCGGGTCAGGCGAACTGCCTCGGGTCGCCGCCGACCGTGTTGCGCACCAAGTCGACTGCTGTCGTCGCCGCCTCGTCGTCGATACCGAGGTGGAACACGAAGCGAACCTCTCGCGCGATGTTCGGATAGCAGCGCAATCCGGCCGCGCGCAGCGGCGCGCACAGTCGCTCCGCCGATCGCACCGGCGACTTCACGCGCGCGACCACGATGTTCGTGTCCGGCGTCGCGACGTCCCAACACGGGAGGTCGGCGATCGCGGCCGCGAACGCGCGCGCGCGGCGATGATCGTCGGCGAGCCGCGCGATGTGGTGATCGAGCGCGTACATCGCTGCGGCGGCGAGCAGGGCAGGGCTCTGCCGCATCGCACCGCCGTATGCGTGCTTGAGCCGGCGCGCCTGCGCGATCAGATCCTCGCTGCCCGCGAAGATCGAACCGGCGGGCACACCGAGGCCCTTGCTCAGCGCGACGCTCACCGTGTCCGCGAGCGCACCGTAGGTCGAGAGCGGCACCCCGGTCGCGACGTGGGCATTCCACAGCCGCGCACCGTCGAGGTGCACACGCTTGCCGCGTGCGCGCGCGAAGTCGGCGAGCTCGACGAGCCCATCGACGCCCGCGATC
>DASZPU010000099.1:0-11975 GCA_035550195.1 Nannocystaceae bacterium | reverse complement strand
CCAGATCGCCAGTGTCCTGACCGTCGAGCTCGGCCCACGAGATCTCCGGCAAGAGCCCGAGCGAAGCGACCGCGCGGTGCAGCACCACCTCCGGTCCCTCCGCATCGAGCAGGAACTGCATGAGCCGCAGCGTCGCGCTGCCCTCGCGGACGGCAGGGTCGGCGGGACCGGCGGCCTCGGCCGACGAGACCCCCGCGGGTCCCCCGGTCGAGCGAGCATCAGAGGCGGGGCGGGTGAGGAGGTGCGACGCCAACGGCATGGCACTGCCGTTCCACAGCAACCGCGATGCCAGCCCGTGAGCCCACCGCGATAGGGGCGCGCATGCGAGGGATTTGTCGCCGCGGCCCGTTTTGGTAACGTCGCACCGTCATGCCACACGTCACGTCCACCCGTGTCTGTGCGATCGCGATCTCGGCTCTGTGCGCGGTCTCGATCGCGAGCTGCAAGCGCGGCGATCGCAAGAAAACCAGCGCCGTCGAGTGGCTCGAGCATCCGACCGCCGGCAAGACGGAGGGTCGCAAGATCAGCTTCCCCGAGCTCGGCGTGAAGTTCGAGACGCCCGACACGCTCTACGTCTACAAGAAGTGCGGCGAGGCCTCGCACGCACCCGAAGGCGAGCACGGCTGGGTGCCCATCGTCGTGTGTCACTCGGTCGGCGACGGCGAGGTGTTCACCGGCGGCGGTGACGAGGGCGAAGAGGGCGAAGGTGGCGGCGACGTCTTCGGTAGCGACGAAGACCTCGGTGCCGATCCTGGTGTCGAAGACATCAACATCACCTTCTACGTGACCAAGAAGAGCCGTCCGCTCGACGAGCGCGCGGTGCAGTGGTTCGAGAGCCAGTACAAGCAGGCCGGTCTCTCGGTCGACGAGATCAGCTTCCAGCACGACTTCCAGAAGAAGTCGGGCATCTACGCGAAGCTGCACGTCACCGACGGCACCACGCCGACGCGCGAGATCATCCAGTTCATGTTCCCGCGCAACGACGTCGTGTTCATCGCGCGCATGGAGTACCCGTTCGGGGACAAGCGCAGCATCGAGCAGGACTGGAAGTACATCCTCTGGAACTTCGACTGGATCGGCGGCTGACCACCGCGGGGCTCCCGTCCCCGTGCGCATCGCACTCAAGATCACGCTCGCGCTGACCTTGTGGACCATCGGAGTCCTCGTGGTCATGTCCGAGCGCGAGCTCGAGCACGAGCTCGAGCTGATCGACGGCGACCTCTCCGAGAGCATCGTGCTCATGGGCCGCGCGTTGCAGCCGCTGGTCGAGCACGCGTGGCAACGCGGCGGTGACTCCGAGGTCGCCGAGGTGCTGCGCGAGGCCTACGCGAGCGAGCAAGCGGTGCGGCTGCGGTGGATCGGGCCCGCGTCCGCGACGAACGATCTCGATGCCGAGCTCGCTGCCGTCGTGCAGCGCACGATCGACACCGGGCAAGAAGAGGTGCTCGCGTGGCCACCCGGCAACGAAGCACGCACGCTGCACGCCTACCTGCCGGTCGCGCTCGACGACGGCCGCTCGGGGGTGATCGAGCTGCGTCGCTCGCTCGACGTGCGCAACGCGTTCACCGATCGCACGCGCAGTCAGCTCGTCACCACGTTGGCGGTGATCGGCAGCTGCGCCGCCGTCATGGCGATCGGAATGGGGTGGTTGCTGGTCGGTCAGCGCGTGGGTCGTTTGGTCTCGATGGCGCGCGCCGTGGGTCGCGGCGACACGGTGACGCCGGTGCCCGCCGAGGCCGGCGACGAGCTCAGCGATCTGACGCGCGCGATGAATCGCATGGTCACGGATCTCGCGGAGGCGCGCGAGCGCAGCAATCGCGAGGCCGACGAGCGCGAGCGTCTCACCAGCAAGCTCCGCCACGCCGATCGCCTCTCGACCATCGGTGCACTGATGTCGCGCGTCGCCCACGAGATCGGCACGCCGCTCAACGTCATCGCTGCGCGTTCCAAGCTGATTTCGCGCGGTCAGGCCACCGGCGAGGCCGCGACCGAGAACGCGCGCATCGCCGCGGAACAGGCCGATCGCATCACCGGCATCATCCGCAGCTTTCTCGATTTCTCGCGCGAGGCGCGGGAGCCGAAGCGCACGCTCGAAGCCGGAAAGCTGGTCGAGCACGCCGACAAGCTCTTGTCGGGGCTCGCACGCGAGCGACATGTCGAGCTCGTGATCGGTACGCCCGCAGCAAGTGCGCGCGTGCACGGCGATCTGTTGTTGTTACAGCAAGCGCTCGCGAACTTGGTCGTGAATGCACTCGATGTGGCGCCACCCGACACACGCGTCACCGTCGAGGTGAGCGTCGGCGAATGCACACCACCTGCAGGACGCGGACGTGGGGTGGGTCAATACGTCACGTTCACCGTAGGTGATCGTGGACCCGGCATCGATCCGCAGGTATTGCCACACTTGTTCGAACCATTCTTCACCACCAAGCCGAGTGGATCCGGAACGGGACTCGGCTTGTCGATCGCCGCTGGTATCGTTCACGATCACGGCGGATGGATCGACGTGCGTACCGAGCCCATGAAGGGCACGCAGATGTCGCTCTACCTCCCTCTCGCGGAGACTGACGATGGCCGATGATCAAGAACCCATCCGCGTGCTCGCAGTCGACGACGATCCCCGCTTCTGCGAGCTGCTCGCAGACACGCTGGTCGGCATGTCGGTCGCGACGGTCACCAACGAGGCCGACGCGTTCGCCCGCGTGCACCAATTCGAGTTCGACGTGGTGCTCACCGATCTCAACCTCGGCGGTGCCGGCGGTATCGCGGTGGTGCAGCGGGTGGCCGAGCTCGATCCCGAGCTCCCGGTCATCGTGATCACCGCGTTCGGCAGCATCGACACCGCGGTCGCGGCGATGCGCGCGGGCGCCTACGACTTCGTCACGAAGCCGATCGAGATCGATCAGCTGCGCTTCACGATCCAGCGCGCGGCCGCCACGCGGCACCTGCGTCGCGAGGTCCGCATGCTGCGCAAGCGCGTCGGCGCCGGCGCGGGCGACAGCGGCATCATCGGCGACAGCGTGCCGACCCGGCGCATGCTCGAGCGCGTCGATCGCTTCGCCACCGTCGATGCACCGGTGCTGCTGCGCGGCGAGAGCGGCTCGGGCAAGGAGATCGTCGCGCGCGCGATCCATCTGCGCTCGCGTCGTCGCGACGCGCCGTGGGTCGCGGTCAACGTGGCCGCCTTGCCGACGTCGCTGATCGAAGCCGAGCTCTTCGGACACACGCGCGGTGCGTTCACCGGTGCCAGCGAAAAGCGCCAGGGGCTGTTCGTGCGCGCCGACGGCGGCACGTTGTTGCTCGACGAGATCGGCGAGCTACCGCTCGATCTGCAGCCGAAGCTCCTGCGCGCGCTCGAAGAACGGGTCGTGCGTCCGGTCGGCAGCGATCGCGACATCGCATTCGACGTGCGCGTCATCGCGGCGACCAACCGCGATCTCGAAGCGGCGGTCGAGGCCGGCACCTTCCGCGAAGATCTGTTCTTCCGCCTCAGCGTGCTCGATCTCGAGGTGCCGCCGCTGCGCGTGCGCGGGCGCGACATCCTCTTGCTCGCGCAGCACTTCCTGCAGCGCTTCGCGAGCGCCGCCGAGAAAGAGGTGCGCGAGATCGGGCCCGAGGTCGCGCAGCGGTTGCTCGACTATCCGTGGCCGGGCAACGTCCGCGAGCTGCGTAACGCGATCGAGCGCGCGGTGACGCTCGCGGATGGTCCTGCGCTCAAGCTGCTCGACTTCCCCGAGCGCATCCGCAGCTACGCGCGCAGCGACGTGCTCGTGGTCTCGCACAATCCCACCGAGCTCGTGCCGCTCGAGCTCGTCGAGCAGCGCTACATCCTGCGCGTGCTCGAAGCGGTGGGCGACAACAAGACCCAGGCGGCGAAGATCCTCGGGATGGGTCGCAAGACGCTCTATCGCAAGCTCGAGCGCTACGGCGTGATGCAGCGGTCCGACCGCTCGACGCCGACGGACGACGACATCGCCGAGTCAGACTGACACACGGGGTCGATTCGACACGCAGATCCTCGGCCGGAGCCGGGGTCTTCGTGGTCCAATCTGACCCACCCGATGTCCGCATCGACATCACGCTTTGCGGGCTACGACCTGCGCGCCGACGCGATTTCCGGCTTTCTCGTCTTCCTCATCGCCCTCCCGCTCTCCCTGGGCATCGCCATGGCGAGCGGCTTCCCGCCGATCGCGGGGATCATGACCGCCATCGTCGGCGGGATCATGACGAGCTTCATCGGGGGTGCGCGCCTGACGATCAAAGGGCCGGCCGCCGGGCTCATCGTGATCGTCATCGGTGCGGTCACGGAGCTCGGCATGGGCGATCCCGTCGCCGGATACCAACGCACGCTCGCGGTCGGCGTCGTCGCGGGCGTCATCCAGATCGTGCTCGCGGCCGCACGACTCGGCTTCGTGGGATCGATGATGCCGCCTTCGGTCGTGCACGGCATGTTGTCGGCGATCGGCGTCATCATCATCTCGAAGCAGGCGCACACGGTGCTCGGTGTCACTCCCACCGCGAAGGCGCCGCTGCCGTTGCTCGCCGAGATCCCCAGCAGCATCGCGAAGCTGAATCCCGAGATCTTCGTGATCGGTGCGCTCGCGCTGTTCGTGTTGTTCGGGATGTCCGCGTCGCGTTCGGTTCTGCTGCGCCGAATCCCTGCGCCGCTCGTCGTGCTCGCGATGGCGATCCCGCTCGGGCTGGCCTTCGATCTCGATCACACCCACGTCTACGGGCTCTTCGACACCAGCTGGCAGGTGGGTCCGCAGTACCTCGTGCGCCTGCCCGACAGCCTGCTCGGCGCCGCCACGCTGCCGGACTTCTCGATGCTGGGGAGCTCCGTCTCGATCAAGTACATCGTGATGTTCACGCTGGTCGGCACGATCGAATCGCTGCTCAGCGCGAGCGCCGTCGATGCGCTCGATCCCGCGAAGCGAGCGTCCGATCTCGACAAGGATCTCTTCGCGCTCGGCGTCGGGAACACGGTCGCGTCGTTGCTCGGCGGCCTGCCGATGATCTCCGAGATCGTGCGCAGCAAGGCGAACGTCGACAACGGCGCGACGAGCCCGTTCGCCAACTTCTTCCACGGCACGTTCCTGCTGCTCTTCGTCGCGCTGGTGCCCGGGGTCGTGCAGGAGATTCCGCTCGCGGCACTGGGCGCCATGCTGATCTTCACCGGTACGCGCCTGGCGTCGCCGAAGGAATTCGCGCACGCGCTGGAGATCGGGCGCGAGCAGCTCGCCGTCTTCGTGGTCACGCTCGTGGTCACGCTCGCCACCGATCTGCTGGTCGGCGTCGGTGTCGGTCTCGTCCTGCAGCTGGCGCTGCATCTCGCATGGGGGGCCCCGCTGCGCAGCGTGTTCCGGAATCGCGTCGAGATCGTCCGCGCGGGCGACACCTTGACACTCACGCCGCACGACAGCGCGATCTTCACCAACATGCGGGGCGTCACGCGTCCACTCGAGCGACTCGAGCCGTCGGTCAAGCACGTCGTCGTGGACTTCAGCCAATGCCGCGTCGTCGGGCACGCGCTGCTGCAACGGTTGACGTTGATGGCGGGCGAGTGGGAGGACCGCACGCTCGACTATCGCGGGCTCGACGATTGCATTGCCGCGTCGCCGCACGCCAACGCCACGCGACGGCGTCGCTGAACATCTACCGTTGCGAGCCACCGCGCTCGGGTCGATCCTGCGTCGGATGTCCGCGACGCCGATCTACCTCGATCACAACGCGACCACGCCGGTGCATCCGGCGGTGCGCGAGGCGATGCTCCCGTGGCTCGGTGCGCAGTGGGGCAACCCGTCGTCGGCGCATGCCTACGGTCGTGACGCCGCGCGTGCGCTCGCCGATGCGCGCGCGCAGGTGGCCGAGCTCGTCGGTGCCGATCCCGACGAGGTGCTGTTCACGAGCGGTGGCACCGAGGCGGACAACCTCGCGATCCTCGGAGCCCAGCTCGCGATCGATCGCGTCGCGCTGTCGAGCGTCGAGCATCCGGCCGTCGCCGCTGCGGTGCGCGAGCGCGTTCGACGAGGCGCGACCAGCCTCGAGCTTCCGGTCGATCGCGAAGGGCGCGTCGAGCTCGGCAGTCTGCGCGAGCCCGTGGGCTTGTTGTCGGTGATGCTGGCGCAGAACGAGACCGGCGTGATCCAGCCGGTCGGCCAGCTCGCGAAGCGAGCCCGCGCAGCGCACGATCGCGTGCTCGTGCACTGCGACGGTGCGCAAGCCGTCGGCAAGATTCCCGTCGACGTGCGCGCGCTCGATGTCGACATGCTCACGATCGTCGGCCACAAGTTCTACGCGCCCGCCGGCATCGGTGCGCTCGTGGTGCGCCGCGGCACGTCGCTCACCCCCACCAGCCACGGCGGTGGTCAGGAACGCGGGCTGCGATCGGGCACCGAGCCGGTCGCGCTCGCGGTCGCGCTCGGGGCCGCATGCGCGCTCGCTCGCAACGATCTCGATCGCGAGCCTGCGCGACAGCTCGTGTTGCGCGAGCAGCTGTGGAACGCGCTCGTCGAGCGCATCCCCGATCTCGTGCGCACCGGCGCGAGCCTCGACACGCTGCCCAACACGCTGCACGTGCGCGTGCCCGGCCTCGTGGGTGCGGCGATCCTCGCGGCCGCACCCGAGGTCGCGGCCTCGACGGGGTCCGCATGTCACAGCGAGCACGACGGCGTGTCGGGTGTGCTCGGTGCGATGGGCGTGCCGGCGCGCGAGGCGATGGGCGCCCTGCGGCTCTCGCTGGGCCGCGCGACCACGCGCGAAGACATCACGCGTGCAGCGGCCGCGTTGGCCGATGCGGTGCAACGCATGCGGTCTTGAGCCGATCTGTGGCACGATCGAGGCTGGAATGCCCGAGACCCGCGTCGTCCACGAGCGCACCTACGATGCGCCGCCCGAGCTGGTGTGGGCGCTCTTGGGCGACAGCAATCGTTTCGATCGCGCGATGCGACTCGGCTTGCCGTCGTACTCGTGGCGCGAGATCGACGGCAAGCGCCAGCACGTCGCGCATGCGAACTACGACGGGCTCATGGTCGAGTGGATCGAGCCGCCGTATCAGTGGATCGAAGCGCGGTTGCTCGATGGCGTGCGCACGTTCACCAAGGGACCGCTCGGCAGCGGTGGCATGCGCGTCGAGCTCTTCCCGGAAGGGCAGGGCACGCGCGCACGCGCGACGGTGTGGGGCGACTCGCCCAAGTGGTACATGTGGTTCGCGAAGCCGATCATGACGTCGCGACTGCGCAACCGCAGCGCGGCGTTCCTCGATGCGGTCGACGAGGTGTTGCGCTCCGGACCGTTGCCCGGTGATCCCGATGCGCCGCCGATCGTGCGCATCCAACCGCTGCTCGCCGGCATGGCGGGCGTCGGCGCGCGCGGACAGGTCACCAAGCCCGACATCGTCGAGCTCGATCGTCGCGCCCGACGACTGCGCGACGTCGGCCTGCACGGCGAGACGGTCGAGCGCATCATCCAGCTGCTGCGCGATCATCCCGACGAGGACGTCTCGCAGATCCAACCGTTCGCACGCGCGCGCGCCTGGGGCCTCGATCGTCGCGAAGTGCTGCGCACGTTCCTGCATGCCACGCGCGCGGGGCTCGTCGATCTCAACTGGCAGATCAACTGCCCGGTTTGTCGCGTCTCCGCTGCCGTCGCGACGACGATGGAGCAGCTCGGCAAGCAGGTGCACTGCGACGCGTGCAACATCCGCTACGACGTCGACTTCGCGACCAGCGTCGAAGCGGTGTTCCGCTGCAACCCCGCGGTGCGCAACGTGCAGCCCTCGGTGTTCTGCGCCGCCAGCCCGGCGTTGCGTCCCCACGTGCTCGCGCAGCTCTCGCTCGACGCTCGCGCCACGCGCGAGCTGACCATGCCGCTGCGCGACGGCGGCCTCATCGTGCGCACGTTGGGTCGTCAGCGCGCCGACGAGCGCCGCGATCGTACGGTGCCTGCGGAGGTGCGCGTCACCGTGCATGCCGACCGCGTCGAGATCGCGGGCAGCGGCACCGCCGATGGCAAGGACACCAAGCTCGTGCTGGTCTCCGAAGTCGACGAGCCCACCCACGTGCTGATCGAGCGCGGCACTTGGTCGGGCGAAGCGGTGCTCGGCGCTGCGATCGCGTCGTTCCCGGAGTTCGTCGAGCTCTTCGCCACCGAAGCGCCCGCAGCCGGGCTCGATCTCAGCATCGGACGCATGGGCTTCCTCTTCAGCGATCTCACCGGCTCCACCGCGCTGTACGAGCGCGTCGGTGATGCGCGCGCGTACGCGATCGTGCAAGAGCACTTCAAGATGATGGAGGCGATCATCGCCGAGCACGAAGGTGCGGTGGTGAAGACGATGGGCGATGCGGTGATGGCTGCGTTCGCGCGGGCCGATCTCGCGGTCGCGGCTGCCGTCGCTGTCGCCGATGCGGCCGTCGCCGAGCAGCGCGAGCACGGCATCGGTGTGAAGCTCGGCGTGCACGAAGGCGCTTGTCTCGGCGTGCGTGCGAACGATCGTCTCGACTTCTTCGGCACTACGGTGAATCTCGCCGCGCGACTGCAGGCGCAAGCGAAGAGCGGCGAGCTGGTGATCACGCGCGAGCTCGCCGAGTCGCCGCGGGTGGCCGCATTGCTGCAGGGCAAGCGGACCGTTCGCCGTTTCCGCGCCGCGCTGAAGGGCATCGCCGTCGAGCAAGATCTCGTGGGCGTGGAGCTGACTGCGCCGCGAACGGCTGCGCAGCCCGATCGCGCCAGCGGGGAGTGATTCGCTGGTAGCGCGAGCGCTTTGCGAGTAGAGTCGCGGCAGCCCGATGGCGCCCTTCGACGAGACCAAGATGCAGCGCGTGCTCGCGCGGTTCCCGTGGCGGCGACGCAAGCCGCGCTCGGGCGCGCAAGGCGTGCCGCCGATCTCGTTGCGCACGCGCGACGGCGAGCAGCTCTGGGCCGATCCGCGCGAGCTCGCGGAGTTCTCCGATCCGGGGCCTGCGCTCTTGTGCGTCGCGCTGCACGGCGATCTCACCGGACGCGCGCTCGTGCGAGGTCTCGTCGATCACCACGCGCGCGTACGCGGCATCGCGTTGCCGGATGCGGTGCCCGAGGTGACCCGCGCAGGCGTCACGCTGCTCGACGATCTGCTCGGCCAATCGGGTCTCGATCCGACCGCTGCGATCGGACCGCACGGCTTGCGCGAGCTGGTCACCGCGACGTGGGCGATCGCTGCGGCCGAGCCGGGCGACGAGCGCGCTGCGTAGCGCGTCTTAAGTTCGCGCCGAGCCGTGGTGAATCCGCGCTCGTACAGCGTCCGATGAGGTCACGCGGGTCGAGCCCGCACGTCAGACCGCAGGCAGGCGCACCCGTACGATCGCCGCAGACCAAGGCGTCACATGTGGCGCGACAGGCATCCAACAGCCGCTCCTTTCGTGGCCATGGCTACGCCGTTTGCCAGCCCTGACCCTGTTCAACCGGCCGAAATCCGCGAACCCCCGCCCTTGGCACGACCCGTGTACTGACCGCCTCGCTCCCTCGGCTTCGACTTCGCCATGACTCGTCATCAATCCGCGCTCTTCCGACAGGTCCTCTTGGTCCTCGACGTCGCGCTCTCTGCTCTGGCTTTCGTCGTCGCGATGCAGCTGCGTGGCTGGCTCGGCGCCCATCCCGGCGCCACGCCGACCTGGCTCGGCGAGCTGCCGACCTTCGATGCTGCGAACGCGTACAACCAAGTGTTGTTGGTGATGCTCCCGCTGTGGGCGGCGAGCTTCGTGCTCACGCGCAGCCAAGATTTCCGTGTCGGTTTCACGGCGGTGACGTGGCGACAGGCGCGTGCGGTCGCGATCGGCCTCGCGCTGCTCGTGGTCGCGTCGTTCTGGTTCAAGTGGAGCTTCTTGTCGCGCACGTTCGTATTCATGCTCGGCCTCGTCCAGCTCGGTGTGCTGGTGCTCGGCCGCCTGGGCATGATGTGGATGATCAAGCGCAGCAAGCGGGTCGACGATCATCGTGTGATCGTGGTCGGCTGCGGCGAAGCAGCGGTCGCGTTCGCTCGCTCGCTGCGCGACCGTGCGGCGTGGAACAACCGCTTCATCGGCCACCTCTGCGTGCCCGGCGAAGACTGCCACGTCGCGGCCGAGCCCAAGCGCGGCGACCTGCGTGACCTCGAGCGTCTGCTCGACACCGAAGTCGTCGACGAGGTCGTGTTCGCGGTGCCCGGTCGCGGGCTCGAGACCTTCGAGGCCGCGCTGCAGGCCTGCGACGTCCGCGGCGTGGACGTGCTCGTGACGATGCAGGGCGTCGTGCCGGCCAGCGGCAAGATGGAGCTCGCCCACGTCACCGGCTTCGACATGCCGATGATCGGCCTCTCGCGCGTGCCCACCAACATGGCGACGCTGCTGCTCAAGCGCACCATCGACATCGTCGGTGCGACGTTCGCGATCTTGATGCTGTCGCCCATCATGTTGATCACGGCGATCGCGATCAAGCTCGACTCGCCCGGCCCGGTGCTGTTCAAGCAGGTGCGCTCGGGTCGCAACGGCCGCAAGTTCGTGATGTTGAAGTTCCGCTCGATGTGCACCGACGCGGAGAAGCGTCGCGAAGCGCTCGAGCACCTCAACGAGATGGACGGCCCGGTCTTCAAGATCACCAACGACCCGCGCATCACTCGCGTGGGCCGCTTCATCCGCAAGACTTCGGTCGACGAGTTCCCGCAGTTCTTCAACGTGCTCTTCGGCGACATGAGCCTGGTCGGTCCGCGTCCACCGCTTCCGTCCGAGGTCGCGAAGTACGAGGGCTGGCAGCGCCGTCGTCTGTCGGTGCGTCCGGGCATCACCGGCATGTGGCAGGTGTCGGGCCGCAACGCGATCGACTTCGCGAAGTGGATGGAGCTCGACCTCGAGTACATCGACAAGTGGTCGCTGTGGCTCGACATCAAGATCCTGCTGCGCACCGTGCCCGCGGTGGTGCTGCGCAGCGGCGCGAGCTGACGCGCCCGTGACCAAGTCCGTGCGCGGCTAGGTCCGGTTCATCGAAGGATGACCGTGCGCGGCCTCGAAGGGTGACGGCGGGTAGCGGTGCGTGCACGCATCTTTGGTCGTGGAGGCTCACGCCACGATGACCCGAGGATTGCTCGCTGCTGCGCTCGTCACCCTGTTCCTGCCCACGCTCGGTTGCCAGCCGGAGAAGGCGGGAGCGAGCGAGAAGGACCCCAAGTCGACCGTCGAGAAGGGCAAGACGGAGACCAAGACCACCGACACGAAGGCGAACGACGCGAAGCCGAGCGACGCGAAGCCGGAGGGCGATGCGAAGCCGGCGGATGCGAAGCCGGAGGGCGATGCGAAGCCGGCCGACGCGAAGCCCGAAGGCGATGCGAAGCCCGCCGACACGAAGCCCGAAGAGACCAAGAAGTAGCTACTCGCCGGTCGCCCGCGGCTTCGGTGTCGCGGGCGACGCGGCCGCGATCGGACGCACCGGCTCGCCGTGCGTGATCTTGACCTGGCTCGCCGCTGCGCTGGTCATCACCTGCTGCACGATCGCGGTGACCTGCTCCGCCGAGAGCCCACCGCGCTGCGAGATGCCGGCCATCAGCTCGATCGGAATCGGCAGCACGATCTTCGCGGCGGGCTCGCTCGAGATCTCGGACAGCGTCTGGTAGAGGCGCAGCTGCATCGCCGCGGGATTGCGCGCGATGACCTCGGCCGCCTCGGTGAGCTTCGCCGCCGCTTGGAGCTCGCCTTCCGCCGCGATCACCTTCGCACGTCGCTCGCGCTCGGCCTCGGCCTGGCGCGCCAGCGCGCGCTTCATCTCCTGCGGCAGCACGATGTCTTTCAGCTCGACCGCCGAGATCTCCACGCCCCACTGCTCGGTGCGCGTGTCGAGGATGTTGCGCACTTCGTCGTTGACGCGATCGCGATGCGCGAGGATCTCGTCGAGATCCATGCGCCCGATGACGGCGCGCATCGTGGTCGCCGCGAGCTGCAGCGTCGCCGTCATGAACTGCTCGACCTCGAGGA
>DASZPU010000098.1:0-1979 GCA_035550195.1 Nannocystaceae bacterium | reverse complement strand
GCTTCGCGACGCCGATCGCGGGCACGCACCGCGAGCGCAGCTCCGGGCGCGAGCGCGATGCGGGTGCACGCATGCGCGTGTCCTCGCGCACGCGCAGTCGCGACGACCAGCTCCGCTTCGGCACCGCTGCTCGCACGGAGCCCGTGATCGACGTGACCGACGACGAGCCGCAGCGCATCGGCTCGCGCGACCCGCTCGAGCAGGCCCAGCAACGCCATCGAGTCGGCGCCGCCGGAGACGGCGACGAGCGCGGTGAACGTACCCACGATGCCCAGCTCGGCGCGCGCCGCTGCCAGCGTGCGCCGCATGGGGCCCAGCGCACGCGCGAGCATCGGCGAGCGAGGTGGCATCTGGTCCAACGTTGCGATAGTACCGCGAGCCCCCGAGCGCGGGGTGGAAGGACGCAGACGCGTGAGCGAGCCAGAGACGCCCAGCAAGCTCGAGGCGGCCGACCTGCATGCGGTGATCGACGATCCGCTCGCGCTCGACGAGCGCGACGATGCCGACGCGATCGTCGCGACCTTGCCCGCGGCCAGCTTCGTGCGGATGGCGCGACGGCTCCACGACGAAGCGCGCCTCGATCTGCTGTTGCCGCGTGCGACGCCCGACCAGCTGGTGTCGCTGCTCGATCTCGATGCGTGGCACGGCGACCGCATGGACGTGCCGCGTGCACGGCGTTGGTTGGTCGCCATCGGCGACAGCTGGGCGGCCTCCGACAAGCCCCGTGGTGCGCTCACCGAGCTCATCTACGCGATGGATCCCGAGTTCTGGACGCTCGCGCTTTGCGGCGGCACGCGCATCTTCGTGATCGACGTCGACGACGAGCAGTCGCGCGATCGCGGGCTCGCCGAGCTCGCCGAGCAGCGCATCTGGGAGACGCCCGACGGATTCTTCCTCGTCGGCGTGCCGGACGACGAGCTCGGCATGTCGGTGCTGCAAGCGTTGTCGCGCGTATACGAGGACGACCTCGCGCAGGGACGCAAGCTGGTGCTGTCGATCCACTCCGCGTTGCCGGCGGAGATCGAGGAGAACCTGCTGCGCTTCCGTGCCGGTCGACTCGCGGATCTCGGCTTCGTGCAGTGGGAGGACGCGGTCAAGCTCTTCCGCCCGCTCGATCACAAGGCCGCCGCCGACGCAGCGCCGCGCGACTTCCGTTGGCTCGGTGGCGACGATCTCGGCGCGTCGATGACGAGCTTCCGCGGCAACGAGCTGCTGCGGCGCGCGATGGCGCGGCTGTCCGACGCGGAGCACGGCGTGCGCTCGCGCGAGTTCCTGTTGCTGGTGAACGAGGTCATCGCGGCGCAGCGTCTGCCGCCGGGCGACGAAGCCGTGCAGGAGCGCGCGCTCGATCAGACGCAGGCGACGTTGGGGCTCGGGCTCGAGCTGCTGCTCGGTGCGCGTCCGGGCCATCCCGAGCCCGAGGCGTTCCTCGCCGATCGCATCGTCGCGATCGGCCTACGCGACGTCTTCCGCGTCGGGTACGGCGCGCTCGACAAGCTGCGCCGTGCAGCGATCGCGCTGCATCGCTCGATGCGTATCTCGCTCGCGAGCGTCGGCTCGCTGCTCGATCGTCCATGGGGTCCCGCGATCGCGGCGCTCGTGCGCTGGTATCCCGAGCTGCCGCTCGAGTCGACTACGTCGGGCACGCGTCCGATCCGTGCCCTCGCCGACGTCGCGCGGGCGACCGAGCGCATCGCCGAAGCCGGCGCGCTCGCAGCGTTGACGTTCGCACCCAACGGCTACGCGATCGATCCGGTGTGGCTCGGTCGGCTCGACGAGCCCGAGAAGATCGTGCTCGGCGATCTCGTGCGCACCGCGATGATCCACCGCATGCTGCCGGGCTCGCGCAGCGGCTTCGCACCGCTCGCGCCCAGCGACCTCGCGTGGGCGCGCGATCACTTGCTCGACAGCGGCAAGCTCGTCGACGCAATCGTGCGCGACCTGTCCGCGCGCTGCGACGCGCTCGGCATCGGTCGCCA
>DASZPU010000097.1:0-18258 GCA_035550195.1 Nannocystaceae bacterium | reverse complement strand
CGGTGCGCTCGAGCTCGACGGTCGCGCGCTGGTGAAGCTGCGACCCGCGAGCGCGCCCGGTGTGGTGGGTTCCGATCTCGCGTCGACGTACGTCTACGACGAGCTGCGCACCGCGTTCGCGCAGAGCCTGCCGATCGGGCTCGAGCTCGCGAAGGACACGCCGGTCGCAGTGTTGCGTGGCGTGCTCGCGTCGTTGCCGAAGGACACCGCGATCGCGATCGGTGAGCAGAGCGTGCGCACCGGTGCGACGGCCGGGCTGGTGCGCATTCGATTCCGTCGCGATGCGGTCGAGCTGCGCGATGCCGACACGACGATCGCGAGCGTCGACAAACCCGCGCGCGCGCCGGAGCTGGTCGCGAAGATCGACGCAGCCCGCCGCGGGCAAGGCGTCGTGATCGATGCGCCCGACGATCTCGCGGCCAGCGAGCTCGCACCGGTGATGCGAGCACTGGGCGACACGCCGCTCGTGCTGGCGATCGAGCACGCACCCTGCGTCACGCCGCCGCCGGGGATGGCGTGCGTGCCCGGCGGTCCCGCGATCGTCGGCAGCGACGACGGTCCGCCCGAAGAACGTCCGCGTCGCGAGCTCGAGCTTTCCACGTTCTACATCGACCAGCACGAGATCACGATCTCCGACTACGACAAGTGCCACGCCGATCGTGCATGTGCGGTGCGCATCAACGGCTATCAGAAGATCATGCAGCCGTTCGTCGGCCCGAATCAGCCGGTGGTGCCGATGGACTGGGAACGCGCGATGCACTACTGCGCGTGGCGAGGCAAGCGATTGCCGAGCGAGTGGGAGTGGGAGAAGGCGGCGCGCGGACCCGACGGCGACATCTATCCGTGGGGCAACGACGCGCCCACCTGCGACAAGGCGCAGTACCGCGAGTGTGCGCCGGTCGGTTGCAAGCCGTATCCCGGCAAGGCGCATCGCTGGGATTGCAACGAGCACGACACCAAGAACGTCGGCACGTTTCCCGCCGGTCACTACGGGCTCTTCGAGATGGCCGGCAACGGCTACGAGTGGACGCACAGCGGTGGTGTCGAAGACATCGCGACGTGTGGTGCGGCGTGCAACGGCAAGGATCCGCTCGGTCCGTGCGATGGTGCGTGGCCGTGCATCACGACCCGGCGGATCCTGCGTGGCGGCTCGTGGTACTGGCCGATGGGGCGCATCCGCGGATCGCATCGCCGCATCGAGATGCCGAAGACCGGCAGCCATCGCTTGAGCGCGCGCTGTGCCAGCACCACGCCGTGGCTCACCGATGCGCCGGCGCGCGTGCTGGTCGATCCCCGCCCGGAGATCGCCGAGCCCGAGCCACCGAGCGCGGAAGAGCTGCAGCACTTCGCGGCGATCGAACAGGATCCGATCGAAGACAAGCCGATCTGCTCCGAGGAGATCCGCAAGACCTGGGGAGTGCAGGCGCGCGGCGGCCGTTCGGATCTGAAGTGTCGCGATCCATTTCCGTATCTCGAGTCGAACGAGCCGCGCGCGTACCTGTGGGCGCCGTATCTGAAGAACATCGGCGGTGCGTATCTCGGCATCGCGAGCGATCAGAACTACAGCTTCATCGCGGTCGCGCGCTCGCAGTGGGCGTGGGTGATGGACTACGACCCGCGCGTCACCGATCACCACCAGCGCGTGCGTGCGTTCGTGCTCGAAGCCGAGACACCCGAGGATTTCGTCGCGATGTGGAAGGACACCGCGCGCGGGGTCGCGGCGCTCGAGAAGGTGCACGCGGGCTCGGCTGCGCTCGGCAAGCTCAAGCGCGGCTACTTGCACACGCACGAGCGATTGCACGAGTACTTCATCAAGCAACGCGAGCCGATCTCCAAGGCCCCCGGCTATGGGTGGCTCGCGAATCCCGAGCACTACGCGTACATCCGCAAGCTGTTCCAGCAGGGGCGCATCATGCCGATCAAGGGCGACCTGCTCGGCAGCAAGTCGATGCACTCGGTGGCCGAAGCTGCGAAGGCGCTCGGCGTGCCGATCCGCGTCTACTACACCTCGAACGCGCCCAGCTCGTGGGGCGGCACGATCACCGATTCGTACCGCAAGAACGTGGTCGAGCTGCCGTTCGACTCCGAGACGATCGTGCTGCAGACGTTCCCGAAGGGGGCGTTCCGTCAGACCGGGCACTGGCATCACAACGTCGCGCAGGGCGAGCTCGTGCAACGACGCATGCGCTTGCCGGGGTTCGGTTGGGTCACCACGATCATCTTCGATCGGATCCCCACCGCGCACGGGGATCTGACGGCGTCCGGCCTGCCGGCACCGATGAAGTAGTTGCCCGGGGCCGCACCCGCGTAGATTTCCGCAGATCGCTACACGATCTTCTCCGCCGGCGGCCAACAACGAGCGCGGAGGGTTCGGCATGCGCTTCGCCTCGGCGATCACCACGGCTGCGTTCGCAACCGGCCTCGGTGCCGTGCTCGTCGCGTGCGGCGACGACTCGGGCAGCGCCGAAGGGCTGTTCGGCAGCGCGGAATCGGAGGGCGGCAGCGGCAGCTCGCCGAGCGGTGGCGGTGCGGAGAGCAACGAAGGCAGCGGCGGATCCGGGAGTGCGGCCGACGGCGCCGACGACAGCAGCGACGAAGGTCCGAAGTTCGACACGCCCGATGGTGTGAGCGCAGGCGACGACGGTGGTCCCGGCGATTGCGAGTGTGGCAACAGCGAGTGGAGCTACGTCTTCATCGCGAACAGCCAAGAGAGCACGGTCGCGAAGATCAACACGCGCACGTTGGTCGAAGAAGGCCGCTACCTGACGCGCGCGGACGGCAACGGTAATCCCTCGCGCACGAGCGTGAGCATCGACGGCAAGGCGGTCGCGGTCGCGAATCGCCACGTCGGCTTGTTGAAGATCTGGGCGCGCCCCGAGCTGTGCGCCGAGAGCAACGGAATGGCCGGCATCCAGACGTCGACCGGCAAGGACGACGTGTTGCCGTTCGGACAAGACGAGTGCGTCGCGTGGTTCACCGACTTCCCCGACATGACGGTCGAGCGTCCGGTGCAGTGGACGCCGGGTGAAGGCGAGTGTCATCAGAACCAGAAGATCTGGACGGTGACCGGCACGAACGGGCAGAGCCCGGGCTTCTGCGGCCCTGGTGGCGTGTGGGTGCATCGCGTCGACGGCGACACCGGTGTCGTCGAGGACACGATCCATCTCGACGAGGGCCAGTTCCCGTGCACCGTCGCGATCCTGCCGAACGGCACCGGCGTCGGCGTCGGTATCTACGGCGGTGCCGTCGATGCCGACGGCAACTTCTACACCCACGGCTTCGACAACGGGAAGTTCGCGCGCGTCGACTTCGACACGTTGAACGTCGAGTACTTCTCCGGCGGTGGCTACGGGATCACCGTCGACACGAAGGGACGCGCGTGGTGGAACGGTGTGTCGCGCTTCGACTACTCGACCGGCATGTACCAGAGCGCGGGCGTCTCGGGCGGCAGCGGTGGCATCGCGCAGGATCTGCAGAACCGCATGTGGTTCGCGAACAACACCAAGGGCGTCACGTGGGTCGACATGGACTCGATGGCGCTCGGTGACACCATCGATCTGCCCGAAGGTCCGGGCTGGACGGTCAAGGGTGTGAGCGTCGACATCGACGGCTTCATCTGGGCCGTGCGCCAGGACGAGACGGTCGCGTACAAGATCGATCCGGACGACTACTCGATCGAGATGTACGACGGGCTCAACGGGCCCTACACGTACTCGGACATGACCGGCGGCGCGCTCGCCAACGTCACGTGCAATCCGCCGGAGGGCTGACGAAGCACATCGGTCCGGTCGCGCGCAGCGTGGCCGTCTCGACCGTCGGCCAGCACTCGAGGCCCTCGCAGCGATCGCTCGGCGGGGACCAGCGCAGCACGACGCGGTCGCCGGTGACGACGGCGTCGCTCAGCTCGGCGAGCGATTCGGGCGCGGCGGCGAGCGGCGCGTGCCAGATCTCGCAGCGCACCTTCGTGCCGTCGTCGACGCCGAGCGTCGTGACGACGAGCTCGGTCGCATCGCTCCACGCGATCGACACGATGGTCGGTGCGGCGAGCTCGAGCGAGGCATCGGGCTTGCGCCACGTGCCGCTCGGGCCACGCACCTCGGCGACGACGCGCACGCGTCCGTCTTCGTCGGCGAGCTCCGCGAGGCGATCGGCGGCGATGCTCCACTCCACGCGCGCGCGATCGCCTTGCACCTTCGCGTCGAGCTTCGCGATCTCCTCGCCGTCTTGCTCGCGCAGCTCTTCGAACACCAGCACCTGCAACGCGGTGCCGTCCGCGATGCCCGTGCACGCGATCTCGAGCGCGTGCGCGCCGGAGCCCTTGCCGCCCGCCACCCACCGTACGTCGAGGATGTCGACGAGCTCGAGCGCGTAGTCGTCGTGCGTGACCGAGTCGCGGCGCACCATGCCGTCGTTGCCCAGCTTGCCTTCGGCGGCGACGCTGCCTTGCTCGAACAGGCGCCACGGCACGCCGGGGAAGGGCTGGCCCCCGCCGTCGAGCACGAGGAACGCGAGGCGGTGACGCTCGACCAGCTCGTGCAGATCGGTGGCGTCTTCGAACGCGGCATCGTCCTTGCGCGGCTTCACTTCGCGGCGGAGTCGCTCGCGACGCTCGCGTTCTTCCTCGTGCTCGTCGAGCTCGCGGAGCTGGAAGAGCACGGCATCGTCGTCGAGATCGGCGAGATCGAGCAACGGCTCGATCTCCGCGAGCTGACGACGCGCAGCGAACATGTCGATCGGATCGAGCGCGTCGGCGAAGTGCCACGTGCGCGTGCCCGCGGGTACCGATGCGATCATGGTGCGTGTGCCTCCGGTTGAACGGCCGGGGCCCACGACACCGGCGTGGCGAGATCGCGGAGCTCCTGTGCGTACTCGCAGGGACCGTGTAGCGCGACGAAGCGCTGCAGCGCGGCCGCACCGTGCTTGCCCCACGCGCCGTCGAC
Organism: Nannocystaceae bacterium; assembly: GCA_035550195.1. Taxonomy (GTDB): domain Bacteria; phylum Myxococcota_A; class Polyangia; order Nannocystales; family Nannocystaceae; genus Xiheibacterium. The sequence continues at coordinate 13,318 of DASZPU010000097.1, read as the reverse complement.
CTTGGCGAGCAGCGGATGACCCTGCGCATCGAGCTGCTGCGTGAGCCACTGCTGCACGAGCAACACGTCGAGGCCGCGACCGTTCGCGAGCGCATGCAGCGAGCGCGTGCCGGCGAGCCCGAGCGATCCGATCGCGACCCCGTCGACCGCGAGCGCGATGCGGTTGTGATCCGCCTTCGATCCGATCGTGCCCGAGGGGTCGAGCACGATGCCGTGGTCGAGTAGATCGGCGAGCGTGCGCCGCGATGCGCCGCGGAGCTGGTAGTCGCCACCACCGTCGTCGAGCTCGACCGACGTCTGCTCGGCGTGCGTGCGATCGAAGCCGGCCGCGAGCTTCACCGCGAGCCGCACGACGTTGTGAGGATCGAGATCCGGCACGGGCAGGAGCCGCGCGCTCGTCTTCGCATCGAGCGCGGCCACGTACGCCGCGGGTGGGCCGGCCAGCTGCGGCTTCGCGACCGACAGCTCGACGAGCGGCACGATGAAAGGCAGATCGAAGTGGCGCACCAGCTCGTCGATCAGCGCCGCGTCGACGACGAGCGCACCGTGGGCGCGGTAGCTGGCGTCGGCGGCGTTGCACAGGGCCGGCCACGCTTGCTCGTCGGACGCGCCCGTGGGACGCGACCACTTTGGTGCATCGATCTGCAGCGCACCACCCGGGCAGCTCAGCTGCTTCGCCTTCCACTCGCCGCGGCCCGCGAACGCGAGCGCGAACGTCCACAGCGCGAGCGCGAGCTGATCGTCGTAGGTGCCGTCGATCGCGGCGCACTGATCCTTGCCGCTCGGCATGAGGCAGGGCACGCCGCACGCACGGATCTGCGAGAGGTAGAGCTGCACCTTCGCGACGTCGCGGCCGCGGGTGCCGAGCGCGAGCTTGCGGGTCGCGACCTCGTGCGCGAGCTGGATCGTCTGCGCGAGATCGCCACCCGACGCTTCGACGTTCACTTTGCCCTTCGCGTCGAGGGTCGTGTCCGCGACGACCGACACGGTGAGCTGCAGCGTGCGCGGACCGGTGAACGGCTCGGCGGGATCGAACGGGATCGCGACCTCCCAACCATCGCCCGTCGCGGTGATCGCCACGCCGGGATGGTTGGTGGTGGGCTTGCCGTCGAACGCGAAGTGCTGGCCCGCGAGCGTGATCGCGAGGCGCTCGGGCGGTCGCAGGTTCCACGTCGCGGTGATCGTGAGGCTCGCGCGCGACTCCCAGGCGCGATCGAGTCGCTGCGAACCGTCGGCGAGCAGGTGCGTGATCTTCGGGTCGGGTTCGGGATCGCCGCGACGCACCGCGAGCGCAAAGGTCTGGCCCTCGTCGACGGCGGTCGGCGCGATCGCGACGTCGGGCTTGCACACCCACAGGCGTTCGACCTCGCCGCGCGTGAGCACGATCGGCAAGGGCTCGTCACCGTGGGTGTGACCCTTCACGTGCAACTTCGCGTTCAGCTTCGGTCCGCGGACTTCGCCGAGCAGCAAACGCATGCCCGCCACGTAGCCGTCGCCGCGTCGGCGCGGCGAGAGATCGATCGTCGTGGATGCGAGCTCGAGCTCGACCGCGTCGACGGTGGTGCTCGCGACGGTGACGTCGACGCCGGTGCCGAGCCACTCGAGCGCGCGCAGCGGGTGATAGAAGCGCAGCTTGCCGGTGGGCAATCCGAGCTTCGCGGGATCGTCGGGCCACGCGGCGAGCGCGGGATCCAGAGCGATGCGCGCGGCGTCCTTCGCTGCGCTCTTCCAGTCGATGGTCCACTCGCTCTCGTGCACGGCGACGCGACGCGCGAGCAAGCGCTCGCTCTCGGCATCGGCACAGAACGCGCGCCACGTGTCGGGATCGATGCCGCCGCGATCGAGCGCACGCAGCACGCGTTGGGCGGACGGCGTCGCGATGTCTCCGATCACCTCGCGGACCGCAGCGTCGAAGAACTCGCGCGACAGCGGCGCGCCGGAGACTTCGCCGAGCTCGGGCCAACGACCATGCGCATCGTCGTCGGGGAACAGCGGATCGACCGAGCAGAGCTGCACGTGCACGCCGCGGCGATCGGGCTCGACGAGGCCCGCACTCGCGACGACGTCGCGCGCGAGCGCGCGCCAGCTCTGCAGCGCTTCCGCGGGATCGTCGGCGGTCGCGACGTCGCGCTCGATCGCGGCGAAGTCGGCCCAGCTCCCGTCGGTCAGCGCGGCGACCACTCGGTCGCGCAGCGCCACGCGGGTCTGCCAGCGCTGGATCAGCGTGTCGACGAAGTCGGCCTCGCGTGCGGCGATGCGCACCTCGATCACCGCGAACGTGCGCGGCCCCGACGCGAACACGCGCAGCAGCGGCAAGCGCAGCGAGCTCGCGAGCCCGGCGAGCGCTCGGCGCGAGTCCTTCGCGACGCGCCAGCTCGGCACCAGATCGAGCCAGATGTCGTGCTGCGCACCGTCCTTCGGGAACACCACCGCGCCTTGGCGCTTCCAGCTGCCCTTGTCGTCGATGCGCACCGCAGCGAGCCGGCTCTGCTTCGCGACCAGCCGCGCATGCACGTCGCCGTGTGCCGCGGCGCGACGCTGCGCGAACGCGTTGGCGAGCTCGTCCCACTTCGCGTCGGCGACACCGACCACGGGCTCGAGCCGTACCCGCGCGTCGTAGGGCGACTTCGGATCGCCGTACGCGCGCAGCTCCTTCACGTCGAGCGTGCATGCGCGACCGTCACCGATGCGCGCGCGCAGCTTGGTGTCGGCGCGCAGCGAGATCACCGGGGCGTCCTCGCTCATCGCCGCGAGCGCGGCTCCGTCGCTCGCCGCATGCACGCAGCAGTGACGCGCGCGCTGCACGACCTGCAGGCTGTCGCAACGCACCAATGCATCGGTCGTGCTCGGATCGACACCGGCCGCGAGCTCGACGTTCACCTGGCCACGCACGCGGAAGCGTTGCGCGCCGGCGACGATCTCGAGCGACGCGAGCACGCGCGGCGTCGCACCGCTGGCGATCGCGCGCTCGATCGCCTTGCGCTGGCGCGGCTCGATGCGCGCGTGCAGCTCGGCCTGCAGCACGCCGTCGTCGTCGCAGGGCAGCACGACCGGCGTCGCGGGCCAGTCGACCGATAGCCGCACGGTGCCTTTGCCGAGCGCCGCGAGCACGGTGCCGGCCCCCCGCATCACCGCGGCGGTGCCCTGGGCGAGCGCATCGCGTTCGCGCTTGTCGTGCGAGCACATCATGCTCGCGCCGTCGATCTGCACGACGCCCGGCTTCTGCCACGGACAGAAATGGTGCGCGTCGGCATGCGTGCGCTCCACCAGCGTCCAGTCGCGCTCGTCGATCGCGAGCTCGATGCGCTGACGCGGTGTACCGGTCATCGGGTAGCGCGTGTCGCCGTCCTGCAGCGCATGCACGGCATCGACGGGCGCGATCGGACGCGCAGGCGCAGCACCACCCCACGCGCGCTCGTCGGTGTCGTCGATCGGCAGCGCGACGAGATCGCCGACCGTCACGCCCACCGATCGCGCGTAGTCCTTCGCCGCCTTCAGATCGTCCGCGAGCGTCTGCACGTCGCCGTGCTCGTCGTGCGCGAGCAGGTGCAGCGCGGTGCCGGTCAGCACGGTGCGCTCGGGCTCCGCACCAGGGTCGAGTCGCGCGCGGATCGGCTCGACGTCGCACGCGAGGTGCACGAGCATCGTGTAGAACGGGATCGCGCCGTCGGGCTTCGGCTCGCCGGCGACGACCACGGTGCCGCTGTGCGGATCGAAGTCGTGGCGGAACACCATCGCGCCGTGATCGCGACCATCGGAGCCGGTCGCGGGCAGCCGCGCGGTGACGAGCTCGCCGCACGCGAGCGGTCGCACCGCGTGCTCTTCTTCGACGAACAGGTGCACGCCGTCGTGCCACCAACGATTGCTGCCCAGCGGAAACGGTGCACCGGCGGCACGCGCCTGCGCGCGCGCGGCCTCGAGCCCCGCGAGCTTCGAGGTCGCCGACGCGGAGAGCTCGAGCGGCAAGCCGGGCTCGCCGGTGTCGCACTCGACCAGCTCGCGCTTCTGCTCCTGCTCGAGCGAGAGCAGCACCGTGAAGCCGGGCGAGTCGCTGTGATCGCACCAGCAATCGTCGGCGCGCTTGCTGTGCAGGTTGGGCTCGAAGAGTCGCGACGCACGCAGCAGGTAGCGACGCGCGGGCTCGTCGGTGCCGCTGTCGGCGGGCAGCTGCACGAGCTGGCTCGCGAGCGAACGGCCGGGCTCCGCCTTCGGATCGGTGAGCGCACCGCAGAGGAACCACGACTCGGGCTTGCCCTCCTTTTCGGTGTAGCGCGAGCTCGGATCGTCGATGTGCAGCCACAGCTCGCCGCGCGCCCAGCGATAGCCGGAGATCACGACGATGTGGCGCGACTGATCGGCGTTGCTCGACAAGCCCGAGTAGAAGAGCACCGGGTTGAAGGCCTCGAGCGCGCACAGGATCGGCGCGAGGATCTCGAGCTGCTGCGTCGGCGACGGCACACCACCGCGCGCACCCATCGGCCACAGCGGCTTCTGATCGGCGCCCTGGCGCTCGGCGTACAGCTTGTAGCTCGCCTTCTGTCGCCGCACGCAGCCGGCGAGATCGAAGCCGTCGACCGCGACCTTGTGCGTGTCGCCGAAGACGAGATCGAAGGGCGCCTTGTCGCGCTGGTTGACGATGAGCTTGGACTTCGTGGCCGCGACACCGCCTTCGCGATTCGCGGTGAAGTAGTTGTGGATCATCGCGGCGCTCGTGCGCCCGCACCACACCGCGCCGCCCTTGTAGCCGCCGGGGTTGCCCTGGGCGATCGAAGGGATCACGAGGCGCAGTCGCGAGAAGCGGGGCTCGACGCTCATCGTGCGCTCACTTCGACGGCACGAACGGCTCGACCGGCACGTACAACCGCGTCGAGCGCTTCTGCAGGCCGTAGCGCGCGATCGCGACCTCGAAGCAGAACTCGAAGGTGTCGCCCTCGAGCTCGCCGCCGAGCGCGTCGGCGTTCCACTCGATCGTGTACTCGTGCACCCACTTGTTGCCGTGCAGCTCGTGCGTGCCTTCGAGCTTGCCGAGCAGATCGTCGGCGTTGCCCTCTTCACTGTCGTCTTCGAGCAGCGTGATCGCGAGCGGCGTGCCGTCGGGCACGTTGCGCGTCTCGACATGCAATCGCACGCGGTCACCCGGCCACGCGCAGCGCTTCGACCAGAACGCGCGCACGATCGTGGGCGGCAACGTGATCCGACGGACACCATCGAGCTCTGCGAAGTGGCGCATCGTCTGTTCGGGACAGTGGGTGCAGCCGCGACTTCGATCCGTCACGGCAACCGCACCACGCCAGCTCTGCAAGCGCGCAGCCGCCCGAAACCCGCGAAATCCCGCACTCGCTCAGCGCGCGCGAGCGCGCGCCCCATGAGACGTCACCGAGGACGGCGCCACGCCACCGAAGGCTAATTACAAGGGCAGATGGATCGGCGACCGCCGGGACCGCAGGGCGTGCCGAAGCCGTCCATGTTCGTGCGGTGCTCGCTCGGGCAGCCCTCGTAGGTCGAGCAGTACAACGCGCCGGTGAGCCCGCCGCCGACTTCGTCGTTGATGCCGTCGTCTTCGAGGCACCCGTACGTCCACGAGCTCATCTGGATCGGGCTCACCAGCCCGAGCGCATCGGAGATCGTTTGGCACTCCGCCGCTTCGTCTTGCAGCGCGAACCATGCGTCGTCGGTGATGTCGAGCGAGAGCCCGAGCGCAGAGCACACGTCGTTGCACGCCTCGCCGCACGCATCGTTGTTGAAGCACCACATCTGTGTGCCCACCACGACGCAGGTCGGCGGCGTCGTGAGGCACGCGGTGGTGCAGCCGTCGTTCTCGACTTGGTTGCCGTCGTCGCAGACCTCGGCGCCTTCGACGACGCCGTTGCCACAGAACTCGCCTTCGCACGGGCACACCGATCGACGTGCGCCGACGAGATCACAGCCCACGCCGAGATTGTCCATGTCGTCGTGGTGCGCGGCCGGGCACATCGGATCCGACGAGCACAACAAGCCGCCCGTGAGGCCGCCACCGGTGAGCGCGTTGAGCCCCGAGTCCTCGAGACAGCCGAGCGGATGGTTGCCGAAGTCGATCGGTGCCGCGAGCCCGAACGCGTCGGAGATCGCCTGGCACTCGCCGGCGGTGTCCTGCGCCGCGAACCATCCCGCGTCGTCCGCGGACAGCGTGAGCCCGAGGTTCGTGCACACGTCTTGGCACGCTTCGCCGCAGTGATCGTTGTCGAAGCACCACTGCGTGCCGTCGACGATGCGGCACAGGCCGCCGAAGTCACCCTCGATCACGCAGCTGGACGAGCAGCCGTCGTTGTCGTCCTGGTTGCCGTCGTCGCAGGTCTCGAGCGCGGTGAGGTTCTGCGTGCCGTCGCCGCAGTCGACCGCGGTGCAGTTGTTGTCGCACGACGCGCTCTCGCCCGAGTCGTCGCAGGTCTCGTTCGCGCTCGCGTTGACGAGGCCGTCGCCACACACCACCGCGGTGCAGTCGGTGTCGCAGCCGAACGACTCGCCGCCCGCATCACACTCTTCACCGGCGATCGTGTTGGCGTGCGCATCACCGCAGGTCGCGAACGTGCAGTCGTCGTCGCACGCGGCGGTCTCCACCGAGTCGTCGCAGTCTTCACCGCCTTCGACGACGCCGTTGCCACACACGCTCGTCGGTCCTTCGCTGCTGCTCTCCGACGAGCTGCTCTCGGGCGCGCCGCTGCTGCTACCGCTCTCGGAGCTGCTCTCGGTGGTCGCGTTGCTCGAGGAGCCGCTCTCGGTCGCGCACGCCTCGGCGCACGTCGTCTCGGCGGTGGTCGTCTCCGAGCTCGAGTCCGCCGATGTCGTCGTCATCGTCGTCGTGGCGGACACATCGGTCGTGCCCGCTTCGGACGACGACGTCGCCTCGGCCGACGCCGCATCGTCCGAGCCCTGACAGGAGACCACGCACCACAATGCGAGCAAGAAGGAGCTACGACGCATGGCGCCAAGATGGCAGCTCTGCGCGCGCGTGAGCGACGCCTTCGCGACGATCGGGTATCCTCGCGACGTGATCCGACGCGCCGCGCTGCTGCTCACGCTCTCGTCGGCGTCGGTGCACAGCGCATTTGCGGCGCCCGTGAAGGCGCCGCCCTCCGCGAGCCATTCAGGCTTCCCGCAACACGACCCGAAGCGCGAAACCACGCTCTTCGGTCGTGTCGTGGCCGGCGACACGCCGGTGTCGGCGAAGGCCACGATGGTCGGCGCGTGGAAGACCGACGGCGGGCGCTTGCTGCCGAGCTTCGCCGCGACCCCGAGCGAGCAGTGGTGGTTCCCGTCCGGCGATCCGGCGCATCTCGGTGAAGGCATGGTGCGCGCGCGGCTCGAGGTGAAGGGCAACCTCGACGTGAGCATCCTGGTCCGTCACCGCTACACCGGCGATCCGCCCAAGGTGATGTCGGGCTACGGCGTGTCGATCGAAGGCGACGTGCTGCGTTTCCATCGCTGGGATCGCGGCATGGTGCTGCCGATGGGCCCCGAGGCGAAGCTGGTCAAGCTCGACAAGCGCAAGAACCTCGAGCTCGTCGTAGTGATGGTGGGTGCGCAGCTGTTCGCGAGCGTCTACGACGGCGACACGCTCGAGCACCTCGCGACCGCGGCGGTGCACGACACCACGTACTCGTTCGGTTGCGCCGGCGTGCGCGTCGGGCCGAAGCACGATCCCGGCGCCGCGATCACGTTGCTCACCGCGATGGACGCGACCAAGCACGCCTCGCGCACACACATGCCCAAGCGCGGGCCTCGCTATGCATCGCTGGCGCCGAGCGACGTCACGCCGTTCGGCAACACGCGTTATGCGTGGGTGGCCGACGGCGACGTGAAGCGGCTTGCGAAGGAGCTGCGCGCGAACGTGCAGGCGCACGTCGACGGCAAGGCGGTGCTGTTCCTCGACACGGTCGGCTACGAGCGACTGCGGCGCAGCGGCGTCGCGATCACGGCGGTCGACAGCAACGTGCCGTGGAAGACCTTCGATCCGCCGTTTCGTGAGCGCGCGAGCAAGCCGGCCAAGAAGCTCGGGCGCGGCTATGTGCTCGACGACAGCTACAAGGACGACGCGATCGTCGAAGGCTTGTTGCGCGGGTACCACGAGCGCTATCCCGAGATCACCGAGCTGGTCGAGATCGGGCGCACGCACCAGAAGCGACCGATCTGGGCGCTCAAGATCTCCGACGCGGCGAAGACCGCGGAGAGCGAGCCCGCGGTGTTGCTCGACGGCGCGCACCATGGCAGCGAGCTGCTCAGCATCGAGTACGTGCTCGATGCGATCGACAAGATCCTCGCGGGTTATCACCACGATGCGCGCGTGACGAAGTGGGTCGATGGGCTCGAGATCTGGTGCGTGCCGCTCGTCAACGTCGACGGCAACCACATGTTCGTGCACGAGTCGCGCTTCGCGATCCGCAAGAACGCGTTCGATGCCGACAAAGACGGTTTTGCGGATCCGTTCGAGGGCGTCGATCTCAACCGCAACTATCCGTTCGGTTGGGGCGAGCTCGGCAGCTCCGATCTGCCGATGCACAAGTGGTATCGCGGGCCGTCGCCGGGCTCCGAGCCCGAGACGCTCGCGATGATGGGGCTGGCCGAGCGCGAGCGCTTCGCGGCGGCGCTCTCGTTTCACACCTACGGCACCGACGTGTACAGCTCGTACGTCGTCGAGTCGAAGCGCGATCTGTCACCCGACGTGCCGAAGGCGATCGGGCTCGAGCTCGCTGCGGCGACGCCGGTGCAGCCCGAAGCGCGCGAGTACGGCGTGCGCAAGGGGCCGTATCCGGTCGCGGGCAGCGATCAGGACTGGCACACGCACGCGCACGGCACGATTGCGTTCGTGATCGAGGGCTCGCATCACAATCCCGGTGCGGAGATCCGCAAGCTCGCGATCGAAGGCACGCGACCGATCTGGATGACGCTGCTCGATCGCGTGCAGAAGGGCCCGTGGATCGGCGGGCACGTGCGCGATGCCGCGGGCAAGGCCGTCGTTGCGGAGGTGATGCTCCGCGAGATCAAGACCTTCGAAGGCGAGTCGTGGACCACGCGTGCGCGCGACGGTCGGTTCGAGCGCGCGGTCGCGAAGCCCGGCACTTACACGCTGGTGGTGCGCGCGAAGGGCAAGGATCCGATCGAGCGCACGGTCAAAGTCGGCAGCAAGCGCGTCGACGTCGACATCGTGATTCCGTGAGCACGCACGAGCGTGTGCGATCGGTCTAGGTGCGACCGGTCGCACCCTGCGCAGGAACTACGCCGCTCGCCGTGCGTGGGAACGGGGCAGGACCATGAAGATCGAACGGGACGAGGGTGGCGCCGGAGCGCCGCGACGACGCGCGCAGGAGAGCTCCGTGGTGTTCTCGCTGGCGAGCCTGCGCGCGATGGTGGAGGACGATGCGCGACCGAGCACGCGCGCGTCGTTGCCCAGCTTCTCGGGCACCGAGCTAGGCGGTGTGCCCGCGGCCAGCGTGACGCCGATGCGCGCGCCCGTGATCGCGAGCGTGGTGCCGCCGCCTTCGAACGCGCCGTTGATGATGATGCTCGGCATGTTGCTGCTCACCACGATCGCGCTGGGCGCATACGTGGTGATGACGCCGCGACAACACGTCGTGATCACGCGCGTCGTCACGCCCGCCGCGGATGCGGTCGATCGCGTCGTCGAGCCGATCGCGGTGCAGCCCGAGCTGCGTGCAGAAACGATCGCGCCGATCGAGCCGCCGACGCGCGAAGAGCCGGTGGTGAAGCCGGAGCCGGAGCGTCGCACCACCCCGCGCACGCGCACGCGTCCGCGCGAAGAAACGCGCACGGTCGTTCCTGTCGTGCCCGAGCCCGAGCGTCGCGGCGACGTGCCGCTCGAGTGCGTGCTCGATCCGAGCTTGCCGAAGTGCGGCGGCAAGACCAAGGCGCCGCCGCCGGTCGAGCCGAAGACGAAGGTCGATCCGAACCTGCCCGAGACGCTGGGCAACGCCGACATCCGCAACGGCATCGCCGCAGTGAAGAGCAGCGCGAAGATGTGCGGTGACAAGTTCGGTGGCACGGCCGGCGAGAAGGTGCGCGTGAAGCTGTCGATCGTCGGCGCGACCGGAGCGGTGTCGTCGACCGCCGCCGAAGATCCTCACCGCGGCACGGCGCTCGGCAACTGCGTCGCGGCAGCGCTGAAGAAAGCCACCTTCCCGCACTTTCGCAAGTCCGTGATCGGCGTCGAGTACACGATCACGCTGTGAGCTGGTTCAGCCGCTGATCGGGTCGCCCGTGTACACCACCTCGAACGCCGCGCCGGTGATGCCGTCGATGTCGTGGAGGTTGTCGTCGCTCCATCGCGAGTCGGGCGCGCCCGAGAGGTACCAGTTGCTGCCGTTGTCGGCGACGAACATGCCGTAGGTCTTGAGCGCGGTGCAGATCACTTGGATCTCGCTGGCGAGGCCCGAGCAGTCGTAGTCGGCCTTCATGCGCACGCGCAGGCCCATCGGCGGCAGGTTCTCGTCGCTCTGATCCGAGGCTTGATGCGTGGCCGGATGGATGTACGCGTTGCGACTGTTCTCCACCGTGAAGCGCAGCGCGTGCGGGATGACTCCGTTCTCGACCACCTCTTCGTAGCGCACGAGCCCGGGGAAGATCGGTAGGCCCGCGGCGTCGGCGGACGTCCAACCTTCGGGGCGCAGATCGTTGCTCGTCATGTCGAAGATCGCACCCGAGCCGGCAGTCCACGACGCACCGCCGTCGTCGGTGTACGCGGCGAAGAGCTCGTAGAGTTTGCAGTCGTCGAGATCGAGCGCGATGATGTGGCGATCACCGTCGGAGTCGGGCCCACCTTCGATCGGTGCATCGGGTGGGATCGGATACGGTCCGGGATCGCTGTCGTCGTACTCGAAGGTGACCGGTACGCGCGCCTGATCGCCGGGCACCTGCACCCACGGGATCCCGATCGGCGCACCTTCCCACTCCGTGCCGAAGTCGGCATGCATGCCGGTGTCGATGCCGATCGACGCGATGATCGCGTCGGAATTCTCGTGCACCGGGAACGCCGAGATGTCGGTGTTCCAGGGGTTGTCGGCCGGGAAGATCGTGCAGTCGCTCGGCACGCCGGTTTCGTCCGTCGACGTCGTCATCGCGCTGGTCGTCGTGGTCATCGACGACGTCGTCATCGCGGATGTCGTCATCGCGCCGCTGTCACCGCTGTCCCCGTCGCCGTTGCCTCCGGCGCCGCAGCCCGCGAGCACGATCGTGAACGTCAGTGCATGTCGCATCGCAGCCATGGCACAGCGTAACCGAGTCGACGAAGCGTCAGCGCAGCGTGTGCACGATTGACAAGCTGTCGCGCGCGCGGTGACCTGTTCACGTGTGCGGGCTCGACAGCACGACGCGATCGGCGTGTGCACGCGACGTGCAGCGCCCCCGGGTGATGCGCTCGCTCGTGCTCGGTGGGCTCGCGATCGCGGCATGCGTCGCGGATCCGTACGAGCCCGACGAGCCCGAGCCCGTCGCAGTCTCGACCACACCGGAACCCGAGGTGCCGAAGCCCGCGACGCCGGAGAGCGAGGGGCCCGCACCCGAGGTCGCGCCGACGATCCCGCCCACGGCGTTGCCGCTCACGCTGCTCGCGACGCAGGTGCCCGCCGAGCAAGAGCACGCGCGCGCGACGATCCGCGACGGCGAGCACGGCACGATCGCGAGCTATCGGCCCGGCGATGCGATCCGTGCCGATGCGATCATCGCGAGCATCGCCGACGGCAAGGTCACGCTCGTGCACGACGAGCGCGAAGAGCTGCTCGCGGTGGGCGTCGAGCCTGCGCAGCTCGATCCCGACGACGTGTTCTACGCCGACCTCGTCGACACGTCGCTCTCCGATGCGATGACCGATGGTGTGCAGCTCGAGGCCGGACCGGGCTGGCAGATCAAGCGACCGCACAACGCTTGGGGAACGCCGCGCACGGTGCATCGCCTTCGCGAAGCGCTGCGCGCCTACGTGCGCGTCGCCGACGGCGGCCCCGACGTGCACGTCGGCGACATCAGTCGCTCGGGCGGCGGGCCATTCCCACCGCATCTTTCGCACCGCGACGGTCGCGACGTCGACATCGGCTACGTGCTGCTCGGCGATCAGGCCGATCAGCCGCGCTTCGTCCACACGCACGCGCACAACATCGATCGCACGCGCACGTGGACGCTCCTGCGCATCTTGCTCGAGTCGCACGCGATCGCGTACATCTTCATGGACTACGACGTGCAGCAGCTGCTGTACGAGCACGCGCTCGGTGAAGGTGTGCCGCGCGACAAGCTCGACGCGTGGTTCCAGTACCCGGGCGGCAATCGTCGATCGCACGGCATCATCCGCGACTGGCGCGGTCACGACGACCACTTCCACGTGCGATTCCAGCCCTGACGCGCGCGAAGGCGCTCCGCGGGTGACGCGGAGCGTCGATCGTGTGGTGCAGCCGACGTCATCGCCTCCGCGATCGCAGCCGCTACGCGGTTCTGCCTACGCGACCTTGCGAATGTCGCTGCGCGGGCGCTCGCCCTACGATGCGAGACGGTGAGGGCGAACGTGCAACGAACGATTCTGGCGAGCGTGTGTCTCGCGTCTGCATGCTATTCGGGCAACGGAGGCCGCGACGATGCCGGCGCCGCGACGGTCGGCACCGGTGACGAGACCGCGGGATCGGTCGGTCCATCTTCGAGTAGCTCGGAAGGCGGTGTCGACGAGAGCGAGGCATCGTCGGATGCAGCGGACGAGAGCAGCTCGAGCGGTGGCGAGCCGGCATCCGCATGTCCGTCCGATGCGACGCCGAGCACGAGCGCGCTCGTGCTCGACGGCGTCGACGATCACGTGGCGATGGGGGTCGCACCGGAGCTCGGGCTGTCGACGTTCACGCTCGAAGCGTGGGTGCGGCGCGACGCCGAAGGCGAAGAGGTGAGCACGGGCGTCGGTGGGCTTTCGCTGGTGCCGGTGCTCGGCAAGGGTCGCGGCGAGGACGACGAGACCACCAACAACTGCAACTACACGTTCGGTTTCCAGGGCGGCGTGCTCGCGGCCGACTTCGAAGACATGGCCGACGGAGGCAATCATCCCGTGGTCGGCACGATCGCAGTGCCGTGGAACGAGTGGCACCACATCGCGGCGTCGTACGACGGCATGACGTGGAAGCTCTACGTCGACGGCGTGCTCGACGTGCAGCTCGAGGCCAACGCGGCGCCGCGCAGCGACAGCCTGCAACACTTCGCGCTCGGCACTGCGATGGACACGATGGGCATGCCGAAGGGGCGCTTCGCCGGCACGCTCGACGAGGTGCGGGTGTGGGACCATGCACGCACGGACGCCGAG
>DASZPU010000096.1:0-7501 GCA_035550195.1 Nannocystaceae bacterium | reverse complement strand
TCTCCTCGTTCGCGCTCGGTCTGGTGCTCGCGCTCGCGTGCGGTCCGCGACCGGGGCCGAAGCCGCCCAAGCACCAGATCTCGTGCCCCGACGGCACGCTGCGCCCATCGATGGATTGCCAGACCGATCTCGGTCTGCGCGAGCGCGTGGTCGCTGCGAATGCGAGCCTCGGCAAGACCGGCATCGGGATCGGTGGGAAGTACGAAGAGCGTGCGGTCGGGCAGGTGACCGACTCGACGTATCAGCTCGCGCTGAAGCTGGAGAGCGCGTGCAAGGACTACAACGCATGTGTCGGCAGCGCAGAGCAGTACTCCGCGAATGCGCAGACGATCCGCGAGCAGCTCGATCAGCACGTCACGTTGGTGAACGGGTTGGGCAAAGGCGTGACGGCGCAGCTCGGCGACGAGATCTGGTCGAATGCGGTGCCGCAGCTCGCGGCGCAGCGACTCGGCATGGACATGCGACTCGAGGCGATGGCGGGCGGGCGCACGATCGTGCATCAAGACGGGCAGCCGCTGAGCAGCGGCGACAAGTTCCGCGTCGTGGTGCGACCGACCGTCGACGCGCACGTGTACGTGCTGTTGTTGTCGTCGAGTGGTGAGCCGAGCGTGCTCTTCCCGAATCCCGACATGCCGCTCACGAATCCGTTGCCCGGTGGCCAGGAGGTCGCGATTCCGCCGGACGGCACGTTCGACCTCGACAACGTCACCGGTGAAGAGCACCTGCAGGTGTTGGCGTCGCTGCATCCGCTGACGGATCTCGAGCAGCGGTTGAAGACGCTCGGTGGTGCTCCGCCGGCACAGCCCGAGCAGGGCGTGCTCGGCAAGATCGGCGACCTCTTGTGCGACGAGCCCGACGGCCGCCGCGGCATCAAGTACACCAAGAGCGCAGTCGCGTGCGCCGGCAAGAAGCTACGCGGCGTCGTCTACAACAAGGCGAAGGATGCGGCGCAGCGCGTGGTCGCGCGGCCGAACGACGACGTCATCGTCTACCAGCACCGCATCGAGCACCGCTGATCAGTCGCAGCCGACGCGCTCGGTCGAGAAGACGATGTCGTCGACCCAGAAGTCGAGCGGCTGTGCCGGCGGGTTCGCGAAGTTGGTGAAGCGCAGGCCGTTGAGCCCGTAGTCGGTCCACGTGCCGAGGAAGTCGACGTTGTCGACGGCGATCTCCTCGTTGCCGTCGACCCACACCTGCGCTTCGCCATCGCTCCCGCCCGGCGTGTTCAAGCGCATGTGGGCTTCGAAGCAGCGCCACTGACCCGCGCCCGCGCCGTCGAAGAGCACCGTTTCGCCTTCCGCGTTCCAGATCAGCTGCAGCGCGCCGCTCCAGTCGTTGTCGCCGTTGCAGTTGTTCACGCCGTTCTCGATGCAGCTCCATCCGAGCGGCGTCAGGCGTTGGCCGTCTTCGCTGCGGATCGCCATCTCGGCGGCGATACCCCACGTCGGTGCGTCGAGCACCATGAGCTCACCGACGTCGCCGATCGCCCAGCCCGGCCAGTCGTCGCCGGTGCGCAGGCGATAGCGGACCCATACGTCGTCGTAGCGCTCGCTCGGTGCGAACACGCCGGGGCCATCCGGGCCGTCGCCGAAGCGCAGCGTCACCCAACCACCGAACTGCTGGTTCGGTACCAACGTGATCCGCAGCGCGCGATCGCTGGCGTCGTCGCCGTCCGGCTCCACCCCGAATGCGTCCTGGTAGACCATCCACTCCGGGATCTGCGACGCGGGATCGTCGATCGCATCGAAGTCCTCGCAACCGATCCACGCGCTCGGCAGCGACGCCGGGCAACCGTTGCCGGTCGGTTCGCCGGTCGTGGTGTCCGCGCTCGTCTCGCTGCCGTCTTCGCTCGTGTCGTCGTTCGTGCTCGTCGTCGTCGTCGTCGACGTCGTCGCAGTCGTGCTCGTCGTCGCGTCGGTGGTGCTCGCGGTCGTCGACGTCATCGTCGCCGAGCTCTCGCCCGCCGAGCTCGTCGAGCCCTCCGTCGTCGCGCCACCTTCACTGCTGGGATCCGCAGCACAGCCGAGCACCACCGTCGTCAGCACCAACGCCACCGAGTCACGGAACATATGCGCGGCATCCTACCCTTGCTTCTGCTAGCTTGGCGAGCGATGTCCCGTTCGTCGCTCGCCTTCGCGTTGCTCGTGCTCGCGGCCTGCAAACAACCCAAGGGCGTGCAGGTCGACGCGCGCGAGCTCGTCCCGCTCGATGCCACCGGTGCGTTCGGCTTCGAGCTGGAGCCGGTGCGCAGCTCGCCGCTCGGTGCGCTCGTGCACGGCGCGATGCAGACCGACGCGGAGATGAAAGCGATGACCGCCGCGATCGCGGACTGCAACGTCGACCTCGCCAACCTGCGCGGCATGTTCGCGACCGTGCTCGACAATGACGATCGCGTCGTCGCGGTGATCGAAGCGCCGAAGATCGGCAACGAAGACACCGTGCGCTGCATCGAGAAGGGCTTCGCACGCGGCACCGGCAAGTCCGACAGCGGGCTCATCCTGTTCGACACGCGCGGGGAAGTGCGCACGCTCGCGCAAGAAGGCGGCGGCTTCCTCGTCATCCTCGACGAGAACGCGATCGCGGTCGTCGACAAGCCGTGGGAGGAACAGTTCTTCGCGTCGCTGGAGAATCCCGCGGCGCGCAACACCACCACGCCGCTCGCCAAGGCGGTCGCGAAGGTGGATCCGAGCAACGACGTGTGGTTCGCGATGGCGCTCTCCGACAGCGATCGCGCCAACTTCTCCGACGTGCAGGGTGCGGACGGCGTCAGCACGCTCACGGCGTTCGCCGATCTCGCGAAGGGCCTGAAGCTGGACATCGTGCTCGAGGCGCGCGACGCCGCGAACGCGAAGCAGATCGAGGGCTCGCTGCGCACGACGCTCGACGAAGCGAAGCCGGGTCTCGCGTCCGCCGGCCTGCCGGCGACGCTGCTCGATCAGACGAAGGTGACGAGCAAAGATGCTCAGGTCACCACGACGATCGAGATCGCAGCGGACGCGTTGCCCGGCATTCTCACCGCGCTCGCGCCGTTCATGGCTGCGCCGTGAGCTCGGCGAGCGCTTCGACCAGCGCGGGATCGTGCTCCGCGAGCGGGCGGATGAACGTGCCCAGACGTTCGCGGTGCCACCAACCCGGCTCGCCCGCTCGCGTGAAGCGGTAGCGGTAGATCGACACGCGGATCCACTGCGGCCCGAGCGGGAAGGGCACGCGCGCGAACAAGCTCTGCACCGCCGGCTCGCCGCGCAACAGCCCGTCGAGCAGCGGGATCATCCAGCGTTCGTCGCCCAGCGTGCCGGTGTGCGCAGCGTCGAGCGCCGCGAACCACATCAGCCAATCGAGCCGGTAGTGCCACGGCGACACCTGACACGGCCTGCGCTGGGGATCGCCGGGCTTGCACGGCAGCTCGTACGCCATCCACTTCGCGTCGTCGGTGGGCACGGCATC
The DNA here is from genome assembly GCA_035550195.1 of Nannocystaceae bacterium. Lineage (GTDB taxonomy): Bacteria > Myxococcota_A > Polyangia > Nannocystales > Nannocystaceae > Xiheibacterium. Next base: position 4,057 of record DASZPU010000096.1, on the reverse strand, counting down.
GTCGCTGCCTTCGATCACCAGCTCGAAGCGCTCGCGATCGACACGACCGAACGCGCCATAAGTGTTCACCAGCGCGAAGCGATCGTACGAGCGATTCATCGCTTGCCCGGGTGACACGAGGTTCACCACGACCGGAACGCTGCGCCACAGCACCAGCGCTGCGAACAAGCCCGCCGCGATCGTGCGCACGCGCGAAGGCGGCGGCATGCGATCGACGTCGGCGAGCACCCGCGCCCATCGCTTCGGCGTGAGCCGTCGCAGCGCGCCATCGTCGAAGCACGCGATGCAGGGGATGATCGTCAGCCAGTTCAAGAACGACAGGTTGCCGCTCGCGATCAGGGTGGCCTGGAACGCGATCATCACGGTGCCCGCCGCGAGGCGCACGCGACGGGGCCCGAACGCGAAGAACGGTGCGACGAGCTCCGCGGCGTGGTTGAGCACGACGCCGCCGTGCAGCATCCACGCGGGCAGGCGATGCATCAGCCAGCCGCCGGGGTTCGGGATCGGCTGGGTCTCGAAGTGGAACTCCAAGCACGTCAGCTCGACCCAGCAGGGATCCCCGCGCAGCTTGATCAACCCCGCGCCGAGCATGATGCGGACGATCAACCAGCGCATCAGTACGATCGGGATCTTCGACGGCGGCGCGCGGGGATCGAGCGTGCGCAAGCTCCTCGTCGAGCCCAGGAAGATCGCGATGAAGCCGGTCTCGAGCAGCTGGTTCTCCCAGCCGAACATCCACCAGCGCTGCCCGACGTGATCGAGCGAGAGCTGCACCACCCACAGCACGAAGAGGATCGCGACGTGGCCGTAGCCGAGCATCACCGCGAGCGCGAGCGCAGCTCCGATCCAGCACACGACCGTGAGCGTGGTGTCGCCCGCGTCGATCCAGAAGAGCGAAGGTGCGGCCACGAAGCCGTCCCAGCGCGAGCCCATGGCGACCGCGATGCGATCGAGCTCGCGCTCGGCGGGCAGGATGCCGTGTGTGCCGATCAGGCCGCGGGCTTGCAGCGCCGCCGATGCGAACGCGATCGCGTAGACGAAGCCGAGCGCGCGCAGCAGCCACTCGCGCACGAGCCAATACGTCGGCGGATCGCCCGGACCTTCGAGCGCTCGCCATGCGCGGCGGAGCACGCGTTGTCCGAGCGTCGCGTAGGCGTCGGCGTCGTTCACCCGCGGTGATTATCCACCCGCGGCCGCGCGCTCGCGGTACTTCACGAACGCCGGGATCGCGATCGCAGCTGCAATGCCGATGAGGAACGCGCTGCTCGCTGCCTGGCCCACGCTCGCGCCCGTGCCCGCGCGCGCTTCGTACGACGGCTTGCGCGGCGAGCTGGGCCAGTGGGCCGCGAGCTCGCCGTACGCGGTCGCGGCGTCCTTCGTGTCGCTGCCGACCGCGAGCATCGCCGCGCGCGCTTCTTTGCCTTCCTCCGACGCGGGATCGTCGAAGCTGCGCACCGCGAGATGCATCGCGTGCGCGCTGCCGTCGTGGGTGAGCCACAGCGAGATCGACGACAGCGGTGCGAGCACGTCGAGCGCGACGTCGATCACCTTCGCCGCGTCGACACCTTCGGTGGGCTGGATCTTCGCGAAGTCGCCGAGCGACTTGCGCACCGCGTGGCTCTGCAGACCATCGAGCGTGACATGCAGGATCGCGAGCACGCGTTTGTCCGCGAGCGCGCGCTGCAGGCCGGCCGGGAGCGCACCGGTGGTCTCGGTGCTGGCCGACGCACCGGAGTAGCGCGCGATCGCGGGGATCGCCGCTTCACCGCCACCGAGCACGACCGCCGCATAGCCACCCGCTGCGAACGCGACGGCTTCGGGTGCGAGCCCCATCGCGTCGAGATTCGCGCGCAGCTCGGCGCTCGGATCGAGCTTCGCGAGCACGGTGGGATGCGTCTTGCCGTCGCCGTGATCGACGTCGCGCACTTCGACGGTGAGCCCGCTGCCGTCGGGGAGCTTCTTGGGGATCTGTTCCTTCGCGAGCCCGATGAACGGAAAGAGCCCGGTCACCGGCGACGGATCGTTCACGCCCGCGAGCGCGACCACACCGGCCTTGTCGATCCACGCGAGCAACAGCTCGCCGGTCGCGGTGCCCACCGCACCACCGAACGGCGCGGGCGTGTCCTTGCTGGTCTTCGCGACGAGCTCGGGCGACACGCGTGCCCACGCGAAGCTCGCGGCCGGCGACACGAGCCCGAGCGCGGGCGCAGGACCAGCCGCGAGCTTGCCGTCGAGCGCTGCGAAGGCCGGCTGACCGATGTGCAGCTCGATCTCGCCGGGCGCCGTTTCGACGGCGACGGTGGTCGCGGGCGCACCACTGCCGCCCTTGACGCGTACGATCACGTTCGCGCGATCGAGATCGCCGCCCGCGATCTCGCCGAGCAGCTGCTTGCGACGATCGCTCGCAGCCTTGCCTGCGACGAACGCATCGACCGTGGCGGCCTTCGCCGCGCAGCCCACCCAGCCGGCTTGCGCGGGCGCGGGCTTGCAGTGCACCGCGTCGGTCTCGGTGACGCCGCGCACCTTGGCGACGAGCGCGGGGATCACCGTCGCATCGGGTGATGCGATGAGCGTGATCGTCTCGCCACCTTGCTCGTACACGACGATGCCGCGATCGAGCTGCACCACCGAGCCGAGGATCGCGGCCGCGATCGTGTCGAAGTCGCGCAAGATCCGATCGCGCTCGGGATCGGGTTTGTAGCCGTCGATCTTCGCGGCCTCGAGGCGCCCCATCGCATCGCGCTCGCCCGCGAGGAACCACGCGACGCCTTCGATCAAGGCCTTGGGATCGCGCACGATCACGAACTCCTCCGTGCCGGTCGGCAGCAGATCGAGCAACGGATCGAGCTCGCTCTTGCTCGGCGGCGGCGGCTCGGGCTTCGCGATCGGCTCGCTCGGCGACGGCTTCACCGGATCGCTCTTCGACTCCGGCGTGGTCGCGGGCGATGCCGCGGCCGGCGGCGCGGGCTCGTCCTTCTTGCAAGCGGGGGCGAGCGCGAGCGCGAGCGACAGGGCGGAGGCAACGATGCGAGTCACGGCGCGACGGTACCACCGTCGCGGCGCTGCGGGCCGTTCAGCCCGCCGGTGCGATCGCGTCGCAGGTGTCGACGATCGCGCCTGCGAGCGCGCCCGACAGCACCTCGGCGTAGCCCGCGAAGTCTTCGATGTCGCCCCACGCGGGCGCTTCGCCGAACGCGCTGAGGAAGCGCCACACCATCGGATCGGCATCGGGCACGCAGTTCGGTGCGAGCAGACCCGCGGTGACGATGCACTCGTCGCCGCCGCAACCTTGCTTCGCGCTGCGCACGATGTCGCTGTAGACGGCGAGATCCTCGGGCGACTGATCGACCTCGTTGCTCAGCACGAAGACGACGAGCACGCCGCCTTCGTCGCGCACGAAGCCGGCGTTGCTCGCGTCGTTCACCGGATCGAGCGCGTACGCAGCGGCCGCCGACGAGAACTCGAACGCACCACCGTCGCAGCCCACCGAAGCGGCCGCGTCGGGGAACCACTGCATGAGCGACGCGCGATCGTCTGCGCTCGACGTGTTGCCCGCGAAGTACGACAGGCCGTCGTACTCGTACAAGCGACCTTGGTAGCCGTTGCCGCCGACGAGCGAATCGGTGACGTAGGCCTCGTCGATCTCCGCGGGGCCTTCTTGCGCGATGCACCCGACCTGTTGATGCGAGCCACCGGGCGAGAACGACGTCGTGGTGAGCCCGACGTGCACGTCGGTGTTCGCGGGCAACGTGTCGAAGATCGCGTCGACGAGACCGGGTAGCTCGCCCGCGAGACCTTGCTGCGCGTCGCACATCGATCCGGAGTTGTCGATCACGAAGAGCAGGTCGACGTAGTTGCAACCCTCGCGGTTCTCGTCGACGCCGATGTCGAGCCGCGGGCCTTCACCGCCGACGGGGCCATCGTCGCTCGAGCCCGACTCGCCGACGTCGATGCCGGTCGCGCCCGGCCATGCGGGATCGGAGGGCGGCGCTTCGCTTGCACATCCCGCGATCACCCAGAGGAGCGGCCACGTCTTGCGCATACATCTGCGGGACGA
>DASZPU010000095.1:0-2974 GCA_035550195.1 Nannocystaceae bacterium | reverse complement strand
GGGCTGTCCGCGCCGGAGCTCGCGGCTGCGGGTGCGGCCGCCGAGCTCGCGAAGCAGGTCGCGGAGGATGGGGGAGAGGTGCTGGCCAGCTATCGCGATCCGCTCGGTGGGCACACCACGCTGCTCGCGGCGCTGCCGATCGACAAGGTCGAGCCCACGCCGTTCCAGCGCGATCTCTCCGCGACGCACGTGAAGCGGCTCGGCGAGGTGATCGACAAGCTCGACTGGTTCCTCGATCCGGTCGTCGTGGTGCGCAGCGACGACGGCAAGTACCTCACGCCGAACGGCAACCATCGCTTGAACGCGATGAAGAACCTCGGCGCGAAGGCGATCGTCGGGTTGCTCGTGCCGCAGTTCGAGATCGCCTACAAGATCCTCGCGCTCAACACCGAGAAGGCCCACAACCTCCGCGAGAAGGCGCTCGAGGTGATCCGCATGGCGCGATCGCTGGCGGATCTCGATCCGCGGCCCGAGCAGGAGTTCGCGCTCGAGTTCGAAGAGCCGTCGCTCATCACGCTCGGGCTCTGCTACGAGCAGCGCGGGCGGTTCTCGGGTGGTGCGTACAATCCGGTGCTCAAGCGCGTCGATGGGTTCTTGGCGGAGCCGCTACCGGAGGCGCTGGAGATCCGCAACGCGCGTGCGACCGCCGTGCTCGCGCTCGACGACGAAGTGACCGCCGCGGTCGAGCGCTGCAAGGAGAAGGGGCTCGAGAGCCCGTACCTGCGCGCGTTCGTGGTCGCGCGCATCAATCCGTTGCGGTTCAAGAAGGATGCGCCCGCAGAGTTCGACCCCACGATCGCGTCGATGACGAAGGCGGCGAAGGCGTTCGATCCGGGGAAAGTGAGCGCGGATCAGCTCGCTACTGCAGGCGGAGCGCCGGAAGAGGGATGAGGCGCTTCGCGCGTTGGTTTTGCTCGTTCACGACCACGACCACGACCACGACCACGACTACGACGACGACGACGACGACGACGACGTCCACGACGGCACGGTGGCGCGGTGGCGCTTCGCCCCCCGCGCGCTCGTGGTCGTGGTCGTGAACGTGGTCGTGAACGTGGGCGTAGTCGTAGTCGCGAAGAAACGCGCGAAGCGCCTCCTCACTAGTACTCGTAGCTCACGGTGTAATCGACACATTGCGCATCCGCCATATCCAACCGGATATACACCGCCGCGCTGTCGTCCGTGCCGCCGCTGCAGTTGAAGTCGGGCATCATGATCGACTCCGTCGAGCAACAACCCGGCCGCCCGCTCGGCGATTGGGCGAGGTCGCTGCCGTCGGGGCAGGTCACCTCGGTGACGTCGATGCCGTCGGGGCACTCGAGGAACTTGCACAGGCGCAGGCCTCCGCTCGCGCTGAGATCGCGGATCGGGGCCACGCCCGGCGGCAAGCCGACGTTGTCCTCGCCGTCGTAGGTGAACCAGTCCACGTCGTCGGCGTGATCGAGCGTCGCGGCGATCGAGCCGGGATCGTCGCCGTCGCCCAACACACCCAGATACACCGCGGCGTCCTCGCTCTCGTTGGGCTCGTAGCCGTCCACCGCACAGTCGTCGATCGCTTCGCACACGTCGTTCACGCACACGAGATCCGACTCGCACGCACCGACGTCGCACGCACAACCCACCGTGCCCGCCGGACACGGATCGCCGCTCGTGCTCTCCGCCGCGGTGCTCGAGCTCTCGCCCTCCGACGAGCTCGTCTCCGCCGGCGTCGTGTCGCTCAGCGAGTCGCTCGCCATCGTGGGATTCGTGCTCGTCGACGTCGTCTCGCTGCTCGAGCTGCTCGATTCGGGCGTGCCGGTGTCCGTGCTCGTCGTCTCGAGACCACCGCCGGTCGACGGCGACTCGCTGCCGGCACATGCAGGCACGACCAACGCGATCAGGATCAGGTGCTTCAGGCTCATCGGCGGAAGGGTAGGGCAAGCGCGAGCACTTGCCCACGCCCTCAGCGCGTGAGCACGAGCATCGCGGCACCGTCCGCCAACGCGAGCCCGACGCAGTGGCTGCCGCGCAGCATCGTGCCTGATTGCGGCGGACGAGCGTCGTGGCCGGGCCCGTGCGCGGCATCGAGCCGCCGCGCGACGTGGGCGCCGTAGAGCACCAGCATCGCACCGACCGCTGCGTCGAGTCGCATCGCATTCGCGCCGCGCTCGGCCGGAACGTCGAGCGCATCCGCGAGCGCACGCGCGACCCCGCGTTCGACAGTGAGCGCGATCGTGCAGCCGTGCGGCCCGGTGATCACCGTCTGCGCGTGATGCTCGTACGAGGTGCCATCCCACGCGCGCGCAGTGGCGACGCGTGCGGGCGAGCCCAACACGCGCCCGAGCATGCGCGGCAACCCATCGACGATCTCGTCGATCCACGCCTGGGACTCGTCGTCGAGCACGGCGTCGTCGCCTTCGATCCCGCGTTCGAACTCCGCGAGCCGAGTCTCGACCTCCGTCGCCGACATCAGATCCAGCTCGACCAGCGCATCCGACAGCCGCAGGTTCTCGAGCTGCTGCTCCCACGCGAGTCGCTCGATCCGCGCCGCCGTCGAGCGCCCCACGCCGAGCGCGATCGCGATCTCACCCCAGCGTCCGTCGACGTGACGCTGCAGCTCGTTGATCTCCTCGGCTTGGGCCGCGGTGACGAGACCGTTCGCGACGGCGAGCTCGCCGATCGACGAGTTCACCGCACGCATCAATGCGAGCGCTTCACGTAGATCGCTCTGCGTGATCGCGCCTTGATCGATGAGCCACTGCCCGAAGAGCCGCGGCCGCTTGGGCGGGCGGCGCGTTGCGATCGTGTGTTCGGCAGATGGAGGGGCGTACGCGACCATGGGCGACGTGGGCCATCGGCGAACGCCCCGTCCCGCTTGAGCCCGTGCGTGGTCGCATGCCCGTAGCGCGGACACATGCGGCCCGCCGCGGGACACCGCGTGATCATTTCTTGTGCGCCCATACGACGAGGCCCTTCTCGTCGTGCCAACCGGCGA
>DASZPU010000094.1:0-6580 GCA_035550195.1 Nannocystaceae bacterium | reverse complement strand
CGGTGAGGCTGACGTCGTCGAGCACCTTGTGCGTGCCGAACGCCTTGCTGACGTTCTGCAGCGTGATCGCGTCGTCGGGCCCGGGCAGCACTTCGGGCGAGCCTAGCACTACTCTCGGTCCGCATGCGCGCTCGGTCCCTCGTCTTCTTCCTCGCGCTCGTCGGCTGCAAGAAGGACGAGCCGCCAGCCAGCGCTGCGCCGCCGCTCGATCGGCGTGCGCGCTGCGAGAAGATCGGCGACGAGATGACCAAGATGGGGATGCTGCTCGCCCATGGCATGGTGAGCGGCCTCTCCGAGGGCAAGGAGCAGCTCGGTGCCGAAGAGGCCGCGAAGCTGCGCGCGGAGCTCGACGCGACGAAGCTCGAGCTCGTCGAGAAGTGCATGGGCTGGCCCGAAGAAGCGCTCGGTTGCTTCGGCACCGGTGCGCTCTTCAACTCGGAGAAGTGCGAGCGCTTGATCGCGGAGGCGCTCGGCGAGCCGGTGCCGCCCGCCGATGTGCCCGCAGGTCCCGCGCAGGCGTGGAGCTTCACGCTGCCGGGCGAGCAATCGATCCTGCACGGCTGCGACGACGGCAGCGTGATCGCGGTCGTCGAACCGGAGGGCGAGGACACGCAAGGCGCGACGATGCTCGCGATCGCAGGCGGCAAGGAGCGCTGGCGCAACGCGTTGCCGACCGCGCCGTGGTCGATCGAGCCGCTCGATGCGCAGCGCGTGCTGGTGGTGCTGCCGCGCGAGCTCGTCGCGATCGCGATCGCCGACGGCAAGGAAGTGTGGCGCGTGCCGATGCCGGCCGACGACGCCGAGCCCGAGCCGCGCGCGCTGCTGCGCGAGGGCGAGCGCTTCACCTCGATCGACTCGGCGCGCCGCGTGCTCGCGATCGATCCCACGCGCTGCGCGAAGGGCTCGTGCGTCGAGGTCGTGGGCAAGCTCGCCGAGGACGATCCCGAGAGCCACCTGCGTGTCGAGCTGTTCGGACCGGTCGAGCTCGCGCGTGTGCCCGACGGTGGGCTCGCGATCGTGATGCCCGACGAGCAACGCATGGTCGTGCTCGACGCGAAGCTCGGGCTTCGCTTCGCGATCGAGTCGCGCGCGGCGTTGTCGTGGGCCGAGGTGCGCAACGACGAGCTGGTGATCGCGCTCGACGGTGAAGTGATCGGCATCGATGCCACGAAGTGCGGCAACGCGGGCGACACGTACGCGCCCGCGACGTGGCCGCCGACCGGCAAGCCCGAGTGGTTGAAAGACGCGACGGTGCGCGAGCGCGAGTGGGACACGACGCCGAGCGAGTGCGTGCGGTGGCGTCGAGCGGTGAGCGCAGCCGAGGCCTCCGACGCACCGATCGCAGGTTTCACCGACGCGATGATCGTGCAATCCGGTGGCTTCCTCTACGCGCTCACGTCGAGCGCGGAGTCGTGGAAGTCGGCCACCAAGGCGCAGAGCTTCGCGGTGAAGCACGGCGATCGCATCGCGGTGCTCGGCGACGTCGGTGGCGACGACGAGACCACGCTCGCGATGATGTGGCTCGACCCTGCGACCGGCCAACATGTCGGACGCACACCGCTGACGATGGGCAAGGGCGAGCTGTACCTCATGGACAGCCCCGGCATCGTGTCGGCCGGGCCACTCGTCGTCGCGGGCTACGAGCGCGAGCTGGTCGCATTCGGCAAATAGCGGCTCGAAGTGATCGGATCGCCGGGGGCCGGCCTCTTCCAGGGCGTGCATCCGACCGCCGACGGGGCGCTCGAGCTGGGTGAGCGCGTTGCCGCGGCGATCGGTGGCGGCCACGACCTGCGAGACCCGCTCGACACCGAGCTCGCGCGCGCCCGCATCCGCGCGACGATGCTCGACGACGACGCGCGCGTGCAACTCGGTCGCTACGTCGTGCTCGAGCGCATCGGCGCCGGCGGCATGGGCATCGTCTACGCGGCCTACGATCCCCAGCTCGATCGCAAGGTCGCGCTCAAGGTGCTGCACAAGAGCTCGCTCGGTGGCGATCGCCCTCGCCTCCTGCGTGAAGCGCAAGCGCTCGCGCGACTGAGCCATCCCAACATCGTGACCGTCTACGACGTCGGCTCGTTCGACGGCCCGACGCAGCTCGATCGCACGCGGCTCTCGACCACCGCCACACCGACGCCGAACGATCGCGACGATGCACCGCGCGCGAATCCTGGCGCGTGGCTCTTCATCGCGATGGAGCTCGTCGAGGGCGAGACGTTGACGTCGTGGCTGCGCAACGCGACGCGTCCGTGGGCCGAGATCGTGCGCGTCATGACCTCGGCCGGTCGCGGGCTGCTCGCGGCCCACGAGCACGGGCTCGTGCACCGCGACTTCAAGCCCGACAACGTGATGATCAGTCCCCCGGATCTGCACGGCGACGAGCGCGTGCGCGTGATGGACTTCGGGCTCGCCACGATCGCGGGCACGCACGAGCTGGTGCCCGATGGCATCGCGATCGATGCACGACTCGCCGAGTTGCGCTCGACGTGGACGCAGCAAGGCGGGCTGGTCGGCACGCCCGCGTACATGGCACCGGAGCAGTTCATCGGCGTCGGTGTGAGCGCGGCCGCGGATCAGTTCGCGTTCTGCGTCGCGTGTTGGGAAGCGTTGACCGGCAAGCGACCGTTCGACGGGGTTTCGGTGCCTGAGCTCTGCGCGGCTGCGCTCGCGGGCGCGTTGCCGGCTCCGAGCGATGCCGCGACGATGCCGCGCTGGCTGCGACGCGTGCTCGTGCGCGGGCTGGCCACCGATCCCGCGCAACGCTGGCCGTCGATGGCGGAGCTGCTGCGTGCGCTCGAGCGCGGCAGCACGCACGTGCGGCGCAAGCGTCTGTTGGTCGCGGCCGGTGCGATCGCGCTCGCGGCCGCAGCGGCGTTCGGTGCGAATGCGATCGTCGAGCAGCGACGCATCGCGGCGTGCGAGCGTGAAGGCGCCGCGATCGCGGAGGTGTGGAACGACGACGTGCGTACCCGACTGCACGCGGTGTTGCTCGACAGCGGGCTCGCCTATGCGAACACCACCGCCGAACGGCTCACGCCGTGGCTCGACGCCCGCGCCGAGTCCTGGTCGCGCGAGCGCAGCGAGGCGTGTCTCGATGCGACGGTGCGCAACGTGCTCGATGCCACGTCGGCCGAGCGGTCGCAGTGGTGCTTCGCGCAGCGTCGACTCGAGCTCGCCGCGCTCGTCGACGAGCTACAGCGCGCCGACAGTCCGTTCGTGCAGAGCGCGATCACGGCGGTCGCGACGTGGATTCCGATCGCACCGTGCCGCGATCCCGACACGCTCGCGACGATGTCGTTGCCGGAGCCAGCCCAGCGCGAGCAGGTGTTGCTGGCGATGCAGGACGTCGCGCGTGCACTCGCCTTGCGCACGGCGGGCGACTACCAAGGCGCGTTGGAGCTCGCGCGCAGCGCGGTCGCGCAGGGTGAAGCGATCGGCTACGAGCCGCTCACTGCCGGCGCACACGTGCTCGAGGGCTCGGCCCTGCATCGGTTGGGCGAGCACGCAGCGGCGGAGCAAGTCGTCTCCGCGGCGTACTTCGAGGCCGCGCGCATCGGTGCGTGGGATGTCGCGACCAATGCGGCGATCCTGCTCGAGTCGATCGTCGGCATCTCGCTCGCGCGCCCCGAAGACGGGCTCGCATGGGGTCGCCACGCCGAGATGGCGAGCAGCCACGCGCCGAGTCGCGATGGTTTGCGCGAAGCGATCGCGAAGAGCCAAGCCGCGGTGATCCACGCGCAGTCGGGTCGGTACGACGAGGCCATCCGCGGCATGGAGGAGGTGCTCGCGCTGCGCGAAGCGGTGCTGGGCCCCGTGCATCCCGACGTCGCGATCACGCTGCACAACCTCGCGACGATGCGCATGATGCTCGACGATCGTCCGGCGGCGAAGGCTGCGTACGAGCGCGCAATCGCGATCCGGGTCGATACGCTCGGCCCCGATCATCCCGATCTCGCCGACAGCGTCGACGGCCTCGGCGTCGTCGTGCTCGAGCTCGGCGATCCGAACGCCGCACGCGAGTACCTCGATCGCGCGCTCGCGATCCGCGTCGCGGCCTTCGGGCCCGACCACCGCAAGGTCGCGATCAGCCTGAGCAGCCTCGGCAACGCGCAGGAGCAGAGCGGCGATCTCCGGGGCGCGGCCGAGTCATACGAGCGTGCGCTGGCGATCTTCACCCGCACGAACGATCCCGACGCCGCGACGGCGTACATGAACCTCGGATCCGCCCGGCTCGCCATGGGCGAGGTCGCAGCCGCACGCGCGTTGTTCGAGCGCTCGGTGACGGCCTTCGACGCCCGCACAGGCATGCAGCCCAACGAGGCCGATGCACGCTTCGCGCTCGCACAGGCGCTCGGCTTCGGCATGCCCGCCGACCGCGAGCGTGCACGCGAGCTCGCCGAGCAAGCGCTCGCCGATCACCGCGCGGCCGGACGCACCGACGAGATCGCCGAGGTCGAGCGCTGGCTCGGTCGTCACCCGTAGAGCAGCCAGCTCATCGCGAGGTTCAAGACGATGCAGACGACGGCGCCGTGCACGATGGCGCGATTGGTGGCTACGCCCACGCCTTCTGCACCATCGCGTTTTGCGGCGCGGTAGCCGTGAAAACACGCGATGAGTGCCACGATCCAGCCGAACACCAGTCCCTTCACGACGCCGACCAAGAGGTCCGGCAGATCGACGTACTCGTCGAGCTGACTGACGAAGGTGCCACCATCGAGGCCGAGCTGATACACGGCGCCGGCATAGCTCGCGCAGATTCCGACGACGTCGGCGTAGGCGCACAAGAGTGGCAGAGCGATCGTCACCGCCCACAGCCGCGGGGCCACGAGGTGGCGCAGCGGATCGATGGACATCACTTCGAGTGCTTCCACCTGCTCGCTGATCTTCATGTTGGCGAGCGCAGCGGCGAGGTTCGCCCCGATGCGTGCGCCGCAGACCACCGCGGCCATCACCGGGTAGAGCTCGCGTACACCACCGATGCCCGCGAACATGCCGAGGAAGTCCTGACCACCGAAGCGCTCGAACGTCGCGTACGACTGCACCGAGAGGTTGAGGCCGGCGAACACGATGAGCATCGTGAGCAGCGCGACGCTGCCGACCCCCGCTTGGTAGGTCTGCTTCACGAGATGGTTCAGCGGCGGCACGTGCGTCAGCTGAGCGACGAGCGCTCGGTGTGCGAACTGCAGGAACTCGATGGCGACCTTCATACGCCGAGCCCCAGCAGCGCCATGCTGACCACGTAGTCGACCAACAGGATCATCACGATCGTCTGCGTGACGGTGTCGTTCGCGGCTTGACCGACCGCTTCGGCGCCGCCCTTCACCTTCATGCCGAGATAGCCGGCGAGCAGACCGACCGAGGTGCCGAACAGCACGCACTTGCCCAGCCCGACCCAGAGATCCGCGGGCGTCACCTGGGCGGTGAGGTGTTCCATGAACGCGCCGTGATCGACACCGCCGAGCGGCACCGCGAAGATCCATCCGCTCGCGACACCGAGGATGTTGGTGAGCACGTTGAGCAGCGGCGTGACGATGGCGCACGCGATGACGCCGGGCACGACGACGTAGCGCATCGGGTCGACCGACATCACCGCGAGCGCGTCGATCTGTCCGCGCACCCGCATGGTGCCGATGCGCGCGGCGATCGACGAGCCGGCCTGGGCCGCGACCATCACCGACGCGAGCGCGGGGCTGTACTCGCGGAAGATGGCGGTGCCGAGCAGCGACGAGAGCATGCGATCGAGCCCGAACATGCGGAAGATCTCGAGCCCTTGCAGCGAGATCACGGCGCCGACCGGCGCGACCGCGAGGCCGACCGGCACGAGGCAGCGGATCACCAGGATCCACATGATGCGGATCGTCTCGCCGACGTAGCGCGGCCGCGTGGCCGCGGTGTGCACGACGTCGCCGAAGAACGCTGCGATCGCGCCCACGTTGGCGAGCATCTGCAGCAGACGGTTCATGCGAAGAGCCCGAGCTGGCGCGGCGCTTCGGTGCGCGGCGACCATTGCGGCGGACGACGTTGCTGCTCGAGCTGCAGCAGCCACCGCTTGGTGGGCACGCCACCACCGAAGCCGACCATCGCACCGTCGTGACCGACGACGCGGTGACAGGGCACGACGATCGGCAGCGGATTCTCGTGGTTCGCGCGGCCGACTGCGCGCGCGCTGCCGGGACTCTCGAGCCGATCGGCGAGCTCGCCGTAGCTCGACGTGGCGCCGTAGGGGATCTCGACCAGCGCGTTCCAGACCGCGAGCTGGAACTCGGTGCCGAGCGGACGCAGCTCGAGCTCGAAGCGCGTGCGCTTGCCGGCGAGATACTCGTGCAGCTGTGTGCGCGCGGCGGTGCGACGACGCCGTTCGATCTGCAGACGCTTGCCGTGCGCACGAGCGTACGACGCGAGCCCAGCGAGCCGCGCACCGAGCGAGACGTAGACCAGCGCATCGTCGTCGTCGACGGCGACGAGCAGCGGCACGGCTGCGTGCGCGAGTCGATCGACGCGCCAGGTGTCGAGGGTGCGGATCCGGGCCACGCGCTCGGTCGGTTGTACCGAAAACTCCGCGACCGCGGGCTCAATCCCCGCA
>DASZPU010000093.1:0-15376 GCA_035550195.1 Nannocystaceae bacterium | reverse complement strand
GCTCGCACAACCGCTCGCGGAGATCGTCGCGGATGCGACGCGCCGGCGCGTCGCTGCACCCGACGCGCTCACGCAGCGCATGATCGCGCTCGCTGGGCTCGCGCTCGCGGATGCGATCGCGGCCGCGGAGCCCGAGCGTCCGGGTCGTGCACGCGCGACCGCTCGCCCGCCGATCGCCTTGCTGCTCGCGCTGCCCGACCAGCGCGACAGTGTGACGCCACCCGACGCTGCGGCGCTGTGGCCCGCACTGACGAGCGCGAGCGGGCTCGCGATCGATGCCCAACGCTCGCGCACCTTCCCACGCGGACGCGCGGCGATCTTCGAAGCGCTCACCACGGCGCGCGAGCTGCTCGCCCGCGAGCCCGACACGATCGTCGTGTGCGGCGGCGTCGACAGCTACGCCGACGAGACCCGCGTCATGAAGGAACACGCGCAAGGACGCACGATGGGCGGGCCGTATGCCGGCGATGGTCGCGTGCTCGGTGAAGCGGCGGGCATGCTGGTGGTCGAGCCGGTCGCGAAGCGGCGCGGCGGCGTAGTGGTGCAGTCGGTCGGCCGCTATGACGATCCCGGCCATCGCTTCGGTCGCGAGCCCGCGCGCGGTGAAGGGCTCTCGAATGCGATCGAGGCGATGCGTGGTGCCGGCGATACGCGCACCGCGTACCGCGTCGTGTGGGCCGGGCTCGTCGGCGAGTCGTTCGAGGCCAAGCAGTTCGGGGTCGCGCGACTGCGTCATCGCGATCGCCTGGTCGACGAGACGCGCGTCGAGCATCCCGCGGATCGACTCGGCGATGCCGGTGCAGGCCTTGGCGCGATGCTCTTCGTCGACGCAACCCAGCGCTTGATCGCCGGGCGCCGCGAGTCGCCCGCGCTGGTGTGGGCGATCTCCGATCACGGCCCGATCGGCGCGGCCACCCTCGAGCTCGAAGCCACCGGAGGATCGCGATGAGCCAAGCCACCTTCGCCAACGCACGCGGCATCGTTCACCAAGGCAGCGGTGGCCAGAGCATCGTGTTCCCCGACGTGTGCAACACGCCGACGTCGGCGGGGCCGATGCCGATCCCGTATCCCAACATCGGACAAGCCAGCGATACGGTCGGTGGTCCAGCCACGATCACCACCGACGGCAGCATGCCGATGACCAAAGGTGCGCAGTACGCCAAGAGCAGCGGCGACGAAGCCGGCACCGCGGGCGGATTGATGTCGGGCCGCAACATGGGCCCGTGCGAATTCCTGCTCTACTCGTTCGACGTGATGCTCGAAGGGCAGGGCGTGTGTCGCCTCGGCGACATGCTGCTGCACAACGGCAAGAACGCGGTGGGCTGAATCACGGGCGCACGGCGGCAGCCGCCGCTGCGTCGCCGCGATCTTCGTAGTGCGTCGCGAGCCGACGCAGCAGATCGTCGGCGCTCGCACCCGCGACGTGGCGATAGAAGTCGCGGGCCTTCGCGGGCTGACCGACCTCGGCGAACGCGACGGTGCTGTCGCGCAGCGCGACGTCGCGCAGCCGCGCGAGCCGTGGCGGCGGCACGTCGGCCTGCACGGATCGCGCGACCGACACGAAGCTCTGGAGCGCCTTGTCGTGCTGCCCGAGATTGAGCTCGCACCACGCTTGCTTGTAGATCGCGTACGCACGCAGCTCGGGCTCGGGGAACTGCGCGGTCTTCTCGTAGAACTGCTTGGCCGCCGTCATGTCGCCGCGCGCGAATGCGTCGTCGCCGAAGCCGAGGAACACGTGTGGCACTTCGGGGCACGTGGGGAAATCGCGGATGACGACGAGCCACTCCTGGCGCGCTTGCTCGCGTCGCTCCGCCGCCATCGCGTCGGCCCCCGCGGCCCAGCGCTTCGTCGCCTCGGCACACTTCGGATCGCCGGTCGTCGTGGGCCGCGGTGCATCGATCGCATCGCGGGCGGTCTCGCTCGGCGACGCCTCCGGCGCATCGCCGCGCGGCGCTTCGATCGGTGCAGGCGTGACCGCGATCGGTGCAGGCGCGCTCGCACTCGCCGGCGGCGACTCGGGCGGCTCGGAGGAGGTGCACGCCGCCAGCACGATCACGGACAGAACGATCCGACGCATCGCACTATGGACGCACGGCGCCGCGATTGGTTCCGCGACGCTCACCACATCGTGGCGAAGCCGGTGTCGTCGGCCAGGTTCATGTCGACGGCACCGTGCGCGCCGCCGTTGTGGATCGCGTTCTCGAGGTATTGCCACACGACGGTGCGGACCGTCGCCGCGTGGGGTGGCTCGGCCGGGACGAACTCGGTGGGGATGTCGCTGCCGTCGAGGTCCGCATCCGATCCCGCCGAGAGCACGCGTCGCGGCTCGCTCGACCACACGTAGAACTGATCCGAGGTGAACGGATCGACGCTGTGCTCGATCACGCCGTCGACGAGCGCATCCGCGAGCGCTCGCCTGAGATCGCTGCTCCAATAGTCGTGCGTGGTGACGCGACGCGGCGCACGATGGGTGCGGCGCGTCTCCTCGTCGATCATCCGCGTCGCGAGCTCGCGCGTGTAGCGGCTGGGGATGTGATCGAGCGCCGTGCCGTAGGTCGGCGAGGGATCCGCGGGATTCTCGACCACACGGATCGGCCGCCCGTACACGCCGCAGCGACGGCCGGCCGCGCGCATCGTCTCGAACCAACCGCGAAACCACCCGACGTTGCCGGGCCAGTTCTCGATGTCGCCGTAGATCACCACGTGCGGCGGCACGCCCAGCTGATCCGCGAGCGCATCGGCACGCTCGGCCGCCTCGCGTCCCGCATGCATGCCACCACGCAAGCGATGCTCGCGACCCGCACCGCCGTTGTACACGAGCAACGCACGACAGCCGTTGTTGTGCAGGAACTCGATCTCGCGCGGCGTGATGGCATGGCTGTGCTCGGGCGAGCGCACCGCACCCGTGCGACGATCTTCGGGCAAGCGTCGATTGAGGTAACGCCCCCAGAACGCGGGCGCGCGTCCCATGCGACGTGCGACGAGCTCGAACAACGTGATGCCGTCGTATGGGTCGCCCGCCCGTTGCAACGCCTCGGGCGCGCTCACGTGCCCGTCGGCCGGCCCCCAGCTGTCCACTCCCCAGTGCACGGTTTCGTGCGAGGATACCGCCCTTACGAGGGTCCATGGACGGTGATCAAACGCTGACTGCAGAAGCGGCGGCACTGCTCGATGCGACGGGGTTGCGACCCGGCGTTCGCTGCCGGTTCGAGTGCTCACGCAGCCAGCACACGTGGAGCGTACGGCACGCGGTCGTGCGCGAGGCGCTGGCGCGGCCCTATCGCGTGACGCTGTCGTTGGTCTGTGCCGATCTCGACGCGGATCCCGACGAGCTGGTCGGAGCGACGTGCTCGTTCTTCTTCGATCGCGTCACGCAGGCGCGCACGTTCCACGGTGTGATCCTGCGCGTCACCACGCGCGGCACCGTACCGATCCGCGGCGCCGGCGAAGCGCTCGCGGTCGACATCGATGTCGGCCCCGCGCTCGCTGCATCCGCGCAGCGTGTGAACTGCCGCATCTTCCAGGACATGACGGTGCCCGACGTCGTGAAGGACGTGCTCACCGGCGCACAAGTGCCGCCGGGCGAGCCACCCGAGGGGCTCGCCGCGTATCAGCGCAGCGTCGTCACCGATGCGCTGTCGATGACGGACTACCAGCCGCCGCGCGACTATTGCGTGCAGTACAAGGAGTCCGATCTCGACTTCGTGCAGCGACTCCTGCACGAAGAAGGCATCGTTTACGTGTTCGATCAGGAGGGCGACAGCGAGCTCTTGCGGCTCGTCGATCGCGAGGAGCTGCTGCCGGTGCTCGCGGCCGGCGGTGGCGCGAGACTGCCGCTCGATCCCGGTGGCAGCGACGGCCGCGATGCGGTCACGCGGCTCGTCGTCGAGCGCAGCGCCAGCCCCAAGAAGGTCACGACCCGGCACCACGACTGGCTCATGCCCGATCGTCCGGTCGCGAACGACGGCACGTCGTCCACTCGCGGCGAGGTGAATTCCAACGATCGCGAGGTGTACGCGCCCATCGAACGCCGCACCCGCGAGGTGTACGCCGACGGTCGCATCCTGATGAGCCACGACGACTCGCAGCGCCGCATCCAGATCGCGCTCGATCACGTGATGGCGGACGACTTCGTGGGCCGCGGCTCGAGCAACGTGTGCGCGCTCGGTGCCGGCACCGTGTTCGAGCTCGATCGCACCGGCGGTTTCGACCGAATGGTCGCGCTCGAGGTCGTGCACGAGATCAGCATGTCGGGCGACACGCTCGAGGTCGCGGGCGCATACGAGAACCACTTCGTGTGCGTGCCCTCGTCGCGCTTCCGCGTCGCGCTGGTCTCGGTGCCGCGTCCGGTGATGCGCGGGCCGCAGACGGCGACCGTCACGGGCCCGGAGAACGAGGACATCCACACCGATCTGTGGGGCCGCATCAAGATCCTCATGCACTGGGATCGCGACGGCGAAGGCCGCGGTCGGGAGCGCCGTGCCGATGCGTCCTCGTCGGTGTGGGTCCGCTGCGCGCAGACCTGGGCCGGTGCAGGGTGGGGCGCACTGTTCATCCCGCGCGTCGGCATGGAAGTGTTGGTCGATTTCCTCGACGGCAATCCCGATCGGCCGCTGGTGGTCGGCTGCGTCTACAACGGCCGCAATCCCCCGCCGTATCCGCTGCCCGACGAGCGCACCAAGAGTACGCTCAAGACGTGGAGCACGCCGAGCAACGGCGGCTACAACGAGCTGCGCTTCGACGACGCCGCGGACTTCGAAGAGGTCTTCCTCCGCGCGCAGCGTGACTACAACGAGCTCGTGCAGCGCAACCACACCACGCAGGTGAATGTGGATCAGAGCCACACGGTGGGCAACGATCGCACGCGCAACGTCGGGCGCCACGAAGCGATCACGATCACGGGCTGCCGCACGATCCAGGTCGATGGCGCGGAGGGCAAGGGCTTCAGCGGCGAGTCGGTGAAGATCACCAACGACTGGAAGGTCGAGGTCGCGAAGACGATCCTGGTCACCGCGCCGGTCGACATCATGATCAAGTGCTCGGGTTCGTCGATTCACATGACGCCCAACGAGATCGTGCTGCAGGCCGGCGGCGGCGCGAAGATCGTGCTCAACGCGGACGGGCTCGTGCAGTCCAACGACATGAGCAAGGCCTACTTCGACAAGAACATCGAGCTGCGCGCGAGCACCGGTTCGAAGACGGTGATGGACGCCAACGTGCGCATCACTTCGAACGACAAGGCCGAGATCCTGCTGAACGCCGACGCGAAGGTGTCGTCGAACGGCGAGGGCCACGCGCTCTTCCACTCCGACAAGATCACCATCGACAACAACGACGCCAGCATCGTCATCGACAAGAAGAAGGTCGAGACGCAAGCCGACGAGGTCATCACGAAGGCCGAGACCAAGATGGCGCTGGAAGGCGGCGGCGGAAAGGTGGCGATGCAGAGCGGAAAGGCGTCGCTGAACTGATGACCGACTGCGGCGAAGGAGCGGTCTGCCCACCCGCGCCGGACGGACCGGCGCCCGAAGCACCACCGGCGGTCACCACCGGCAACGCGGACATCACGGTGATGCTCGAGGCGCGCTGCTGGGACACGTATGCGAACGGCGAGTCCGGCTCGAGCGACGATCGCCCGTTCGAAGGCGTCGACGTCAGCATCCAGCCCGCGACGGGTGCGGTGCGCAGCGCGACGACGATCAACAGTGGCGTCGCGAGCATCGTCACGATCGGGGTCGGTCGCGCGACCGTCACCGCGACGAAAGATGGTTGGGATACCGCCACCGGCAACGTCGACATCGCCGCGGGCGGCACCGCGACGCTGACGCTGACGATGCATCGCCCGGCGGGCTATCACGGCTGCCTGCGCAAGCACCCGCCCAAGCCACCACCGTCGGGTGAGATCGGCGAGGCGTGGTTGGGGCCGTTCTTCTGGACCGGCGAGCCGACAATCCTGATCCTGCGCGACCTCCTCTGGGTCGTGTTCCTGATCCTCGCGGCGGTGCTCATCCCGGTCGGCATCGCAATCCCCAGCCAATACGTCTGCCTCTCGCTCGGCGCGTTCTTCTTCGCACTCGCGATGTACGTCAACCACATCATGTTCGGGATGATCCCCGGGGTCATCGGCATGGTGCTCGCGTTCCTCGGCTTCGTCGCGATCGTGGTCTTCCAGATCATGGCGATGATGACTTCGCCGCCGATACCGTTGGCGAACGAGGCCACCGGTGCGCTCGGGCTTCCGCACGCCGACCCGTACATGTTCCCGGATCTGTGTGCGATCTGGTTCGGGTTCGCGGGCGGGCTCATGGCCGGACGTCGCGAGTTCTTCAACTACTACCAGTGGATCCCGATCATCATCGTCGCGATCATCTGCGGCATCCTCGCGGCGGTCATCTACCTGCTGATGGACTTCTTCATGCACGGCATGCAGTTCTCCCAGTGGGGATTCGCCGTGCTGCAGTTCTTCATGGGGCTGATCTCCGGCTTCATCGGCGCGTTCTTCGGACACGTGTTCATCAACGACGGCAACCTCGAGAGCGGCACGACGTTCCAGATCACCGATCTCGAGCTGCCCTACGCCGGCGTGCGCTACTGCGTGCAGGGCCATCGCGGCTACATCAGTCACTTCCTGCGTCGCTGGGAGGAAGAGGTGACGATGCGGAATCCGCACGGGCCCGGCAACATCACCGGCACGCGGCAACGCATGTCGGATCAGGAGTACTCGTACGACTGGTCGCTCCCCGAGGGCACGCCGATCCTCGCGGCGAAGGACGGCCACATCACCGACTACAAGGAAGATCGCACCGGCAACGCGATGGGCGGCAATTCGCAGGAGAACTTCATCTACGTCAAGCACAAGGACGGCTCGGTGGCCGAGTATCTCCACCTTCGGCAAGGTGGCGTCCTCGAGATCAACGGCTTCCTACGCGACCCTGCGAATCGCACCGAGCGGCGAACGGCGCGCGACAACGACGACGGCACCCCCAACACGACGCGCGGTGTGCAGTACCACCTCACCGATCCAGTGTTCGTCTACACCGGGCAGCGGCTCGCCGCGGTCGGCAACGTGGGCCTCAGCATGTTCGATCACATCCACTTCGACGTCGTCGCGACCACGCCGAACGGCGACCGTGTCTATGCCCCGATCAAGTTCAAGGACCCCGATGTCGCGTCGCACGAAGGTCGCTGCTACAGCATGCGCAGCTATCGTTCGGGCAACATCGATCGGGGTCCTGCGAGCCTTTGATCAACCGGCGTAGCGGCCGCTGTAGAGCACGTTGGTGGTCGCGCGGTCGTAGACGAAGAAGAGGAACGGGCGATCGAGCTGCACCACCGCGATCGTCTCGCCCGGGCCGGTGCCGGTGTCCCAGCCTTCGTCGGCGCTCGCCGCTGCGGCGCGGATGCCCTTCACGTCGATCGCCACGGTCGCGCCGTGGAGCACCTTGCGCATCGTGAACTGCGGGCACTCGAAGCCGAGCGGCTCGTAGTAGTCGATCGTGCTGCTGTCGATCGTGAAGGTCGGCATCGTCAGCTCGACCACGCCTTGCTGCGCCGTGTCGCGCACGAGCGCGAGCTGGTCCTCGTCGAGCGCGGCGACGAACGCCGCGAGATCGTCGAACGCGTCGGCCTGCGGCATCACCAGCTGCACGACCAGCTCGTTGCCGCGCAACGGCAGCTCGACCGCCACGAACGATTCGTCGCTGTAGTAGCCAGCTTCGGAAACGGCGCCGAACATCGCGGGCAGCTCCACGGCTTCACCACCGTCGCGCGTGAACGCGAGCGGATCGTCTTCGTACATCGTGATCGCCCACGGCGCTTGCAGGAAGCTGACCAGCAGCTCGTACGAGCTCGTGTCCGCCGCGGGCTGGCCCTCGGGCAGGAAGTCGGTCAGCAACCCTTGCGACTGTTCCTCGATCACGCAGTTCATCACCTCGTTGATCGCCGCGAGCGCGCCCTCGCCGTCCTTCGACACCGTGTTCGCAGTGCCGCCGAACACCGGCGAGGGTTCACTCCCGCCGCCCGCGAGCTCCCACGTCGAGGGATGCAAGCCCACGACCACCGGATCGACGTCTGCGTCTTCCGGTAGCGAGCGCGACCTCAACGCGCCGATGCTCGCGCCCAGCGTTTCGTGCAGCGCGTCGCCGTCTTCGCTCCACCCGACGACCGCGCGGATCGACGTGCCGCACATGTCGCTCTGCCAACGCAGGTGGCTCATGCCGAGCGCGATCGCCATCGTGGTCGGTGAGCTCGCGATCGATGGATGCGCCACCGAATCCGTGGCGCGCAACAACGCGAGCGCGAGTGGCCACGTGCGCGTGCCCGCCTCGGCCATGCGCTCGGGCGTCGACACGGCGGTGGACTCGACCTCCGCGCTCGACTGCCACATCGCCGTCGCGGCCGCCGGCAGATCCATGCAGGCGGACATCGGCGGCGGCTCACCGGTCTCGGTCTCGGTCTCGGTCTCGGTCTCGGTGTCCATCGGCGGAGCCGTCGTCGTGCTGTCGCCCACCGTGCCGGTGAGCGACGTGCTCGAGTCGTTCGGCCATTCGTTGCTGTCGTCGGTCTCGGCGTCGCTGGCCGGCGCTCCGGCACACGCCGGCAGCAGAGAGAGGACGATTCCACGCGATATCCAACGTTCCATCCAACCCATACCCCCACGAGTGTCGACCGAGCGCCGGTCGATCGCTTTCTTTTCGAGCGCCGTGCGCGCGCGGTGAAGGAATGGCCGCGTTGCGACAAGGGGGATTGCGAACATGCGCAGCTCCCTCTTCCGGTTCGGGTTCGTCTATCTCGTGCTCTACCACGTGCCGGTGTTCATGCCGCTGTGGGACGCGCTCGTGCCGTGGGTCGGCGCGCATGTCCTCGGAATCGACGGCGAGATTCCCAACGTCGAGACCGGCAGCGCCGATCGACGCTTCGATTGGGTGCTGCTGCTGTGCCGACTGGTGATCGCGCTCGTCGCCGCGATCGTTTGGTCGATCGCAGCGCCGCGCGAGCGCTACGACGAGCGACTGCGCGCGGGTCTACGCATCGGTCTGCGTTACGCGCTCGCGTTCTGGATGCTCGGCTACGGCCTCCACAAGCTGATCCCGCTGCAGTTCGGCGAGCCCGGCGTGTGGCGCCTCGTCGAGCCGTACGGCGCGTCGTCGCCGATGGGGCTGTTGTGGACGTTCATGGGCCACTCGCCCGCCTACGTGATGTTCACCGGCTTCGCGGAGACGTTGGGTGGGGCGCTGCTGTTCGCGCGCCGCACCACCACGCTCGGTGCGCTCGTCGTCGTCGGCGTGATGGCGAACGTCGTGATGCTCAACTTCTGCTACGACGTGCCGGTCAAGCTGTTCTCGACGCACCTGCTCGTCACCGCACTCGTGCTGCTCGCACCGGATGCGCGACGACTGCTCGATCTGTTCGTCTACCAGCGCCCGACCGCGCCTGCGCCGTTGCGTCCGCCGTTCGCGACACCACGCGCACGTCGGCGTTGGCTCGTCGGGAAGTCGCTCGCCATCGCGGTGCTCGTCCTCGTATCGGTGTTCGACAACGTCACGACATGGATCGCGGTGCGCGAGCGCGACATGGCGGAGCCGCCGGTGCATCGCGTGACCACCAGCGACGAGACGCGCTGGCGACACGTCGTGATCGTCCCCGAGCACGAACGTCTCGTCGCGGTGCGCATGAACGGTGAGCGCGTCGGCTATCGCTGCGAGGTGAAGGAGGGCGGTGTCTTCGTGCTCACGGCGCTCGAAGGCGAAGGCGGCGGCACGCTGGTCGAGACGAAGGTCGACGACGATCACACGCTGCTCACCGGCGAGCTCGACGGCGCGCAGGTCGAGCTCGCGCTGCGGCGCGTCGACGCGAGCGAATTCCTGCTGCCCACGCGCGGCTTCCACTGGGTGAGCGAGACGCCGTTCAACCGCTGACGGCCGCTGCGCAGCACACTAGCCGATCGGCCCCCGCTGCTCGTATGCTCGACGCCGGATGACGGGGCGCGTGCTCATCGACGAATCGACCGCTGCGTTCGCCCCGTCCGGCAACTCGATCGTGCTCGCGACGCGCAGCAGCGCGCTCGTGCCGGAGGTGACGCGCGCGTGTGCGGTGCGCGTGCTCGGAGGCGATCGCATCGTGTTGCTGGTACCGCGGGCCACCGGCGGGCAGACGATCGCGAACCTCCGCGCCGCCAGCGAGGCGGCGGTGTGCATCTCGTCGCCGGTCGACTTCCGCAGCGTGCAGGTCAAAGGCCGCACGATCGCGATCGCCGACGCATCCCGCGATGACGTGATGCTCGCAGAAGAACAGCTTCGTGCGTTCGCGGACAACGTCGCGCGTTACGGCATCACGCGGCAGCAGGCGCGCAACCTCTGGATGTTCGACGGCTGGCGGGTCGAGATCGCCGTGACGTCCGTGTACGCGCAGACCCCAGGGCCGGGCGCAGGAGCACGGCTCGCGTGAGCATCCGTATCCGCGAGCTCGAGTCCTGCTTCCGCGGCGTCGTGCCGGCGACGATCGCCACCTGCTCGCCTGAAGGCGTTCCGAACGTCACGTATCTATCGGTGGTGCACTGTCTCGACGACGAGCGCATCGCGCTGTCGTTCCAGTTCTTCAACAAGACGCGCGAGAACATCCTCGCCAACCCGAAGGCGCAGCTGCTCGTCCTCGAGCCGACGACGATGGTGCAGTACCGCATCGATGTCGAGTACCTGCACACCGAGCACGAGGGGCCGGTGTTCGAGCGCATGCGCACCAACCTCGATGCGGTCGCGTCGATGACGGGCATGACCGGCGTATTCCGTCTGCAGGGCGCGGACATCTATCGCGTGCTTCGCATCTCCGAGCTGCCCCACGATCTCGATCTGTCGGCGCCGGTGGTCGCGGCCGACTTCCTCGGCGGGCTCGAAGCGCTCAGCGCCCGCCTCGCGCAGTGCGACGAGCTCGACGCCGTGCTCGATGCGACGCTCGGCGGCATTGCGGAGCTGTTCGACTATCGTCACTCGATGCTGCTGTTCGCCGACGAGGCCGGCACACGATTGTTCACGGTGGCGAGCCACGGCTTCGCGAGCTCGGGCGTGGGCGCAGAGGTCTCGTTCGGCGACGGTGTCATCGGCACCGCCGCACTCGAGCAGAAGCCGGTGACCGTGAACAACGTGCTCGTCGAGCAGACGCTCGCCGACGCGGTGCAGACGACCGCGCGCGAGCGCGGCGAGCCGATTGCGCGCGCGCACGAGATCGCGTTGCCGGGGCGCGCCGATGCGCAGAGTCAGGTCGCGGTGCCGCTGCTCGCACGCGGTCGTACGCTCGGCGTGCTGTGTGTGCAGAGCGAGCGCGCCGGTCGCTTCACGCGGGCGGACGAGCAAGTGCTCGCGACGCTGGCGCGCAGCGTGGCGACCGCAATCCAGCTGCTGGGCCACAGTGGCAGCGCCGACGCACCGATGCCGCGCAGCTACGTGCGACGGCCCGCCGACGGTGAAGCGATGAAGGTGCGCTGGCACGCGTGCGACGACAGCGTGTTCGTCGACGACGAGTATCTCGTGAAGGGCTTGCCGGGGCGCATGCTGTATCGCCTGCTCGCGACGTGCGAGCGCGACGGTCGCGTGGACTTCACGCTCCGCGAGCTGCGGCTCGACGAGAGCCTGCAGGTCGGTGGTCAGCGCGACAACCTGGACGCACGACTCATCCTCTTGCGGCAGCGGCTCGAGGAGCGCACGTCCGATCTGCGCATCGTCAAGACCGGCCGCGGGCGCTTTCGTCTGCAGCTCGAACGCTCGTTCGAGCTGCGTCGGGTCGAGTGAGCATTCTTTGAGGGATCTTTGAACAGGCGTGAGCATCACGGCGGCGGCACGCTGCCGCGAGATGACCAACGCACCGAATCCCGCACACATCCTGCAGGTCGGCCTCGGCTTCTGGGCGAGCAAGACTCTGCTCTCCGCCGTCGAGATCGATCTCTTCACCGAGCTCGCAGAGGGGTCGCAGAGTCGCGCCGAGCTCGAGACGAAGCTCGCGCTGCATCCGCGTAGCAGCGCGGACTTCCTCGATACGCTCGTCGCCCTCGGCTTTCTCGCGCGTGAGGGCGACGGCGACCGTGCTCGCTACGCCAACACGCCCGAGACCGCGCTGTTCCTCGATCGTCGCGGGCCCGCGTACGTCGGTGGCCTGTTGAAGATGGCCAGCGCACGGCTGTATGCAGTGTGGGGATCGTTGCTCGAAGGCCTGCGCACCGGTCGACCGCAGAACGAGATCGCCAAGGGCGGTGACTTCTTCGAGACGGTGTATTCGAACCCGGCCGCGCTCGAAGAGTTCTTGAGCGCGATGGCGGGCATTTCGGCGGGACCGTGCATGGCGCTCGCGGAGAAGTTCGACTTCGGTCGCTACAAGACACTGACGGACGCCGGGGGAGCGTCGGGCGTGTTGGCGATGTGCGTCGCGCGACGTCACCCCCACATCAAGGCCACCACCATCGATCTCCCGCCGGTCGCCCCGATCGCGAAGCGAGCGATCGCAGCCGCGGGCTTGGCCGAGCGCATCGAGGTGGCGTCGGGCGACTTCTTCCGCGACCCGCTGCCGCGCGCCGACGTGATCACGATGGGGCACATCCTGCACGACTGGGATCTCGACGAGAAGAAGAAGCTCATCCGCGCGGCCTACGATGCGCTGCCCGAAGGGGGGGCGTTTATCGCGGTCGACACAATCATCGACGACGCGCGCCGTGAGAACGCGTTCGGCCTGCTGATGTCGCTCAACATGTTGATGGAGACGCCCGGCGGCTTCGACTACACCGGAGCGGACTTCGCCCGCTGGTGCCGCGAGATCGGCTTCAGTCGCGTCGAGGTGTTGCCGCTCGGCGGGCCGACGAGCGCAGCGATCGCGATCAAGTGACGCGGCGCCGCATCGCGGCCCAGTAGACCAGCGCGCCCACGGCGAAGCCGACGAACCAGTTGTAGGCGTAGAGCTGATCGAAGATGCGCGGCACGCTGTCGACGAGTGCGACGGCGTGCAGGAACCCGGGCAGGTTCGGGATGACGCCGAGCACCGTGGCGATCACGGCCCAGCGATTCCAGCCGCCTTCGTACTCGTACGCGCCGCCTCTGCGATAGAGATCGTCGACCACGAGTCGCTTCTGTCGGATCACCCAGTAGTCGACGATGAGCACCGCGCAGATCGGACCGAGCAGCGCACCGTAGCCGCCCAACCACCCGAACACGTAGTTGTTGGTGAGGTGCCACGGCATGATCACGACGCCGATCGCCGCGGTGATGTAGCCCCCGAGCTTGTAGTCGATCTTGCCCGGGGCGAGGTTGCTGAAGTCGTTCGCCGGCGAGACGACGTTGGCGGCGATGTTGGTCGACAACGTCGCGACCGCGAGCCCGATCAGGCCGATCACGACGACGAGCGGCGACGGGAAGCTCGCGATGAGCACGCTGGGATCCCAGAGGCCGGTCGCGCTCGACACCGCGGCGCCGATGAACGCGAAGTACGTCATCGTCGTCGGCAGCGCGATCGACTGCCCGACGATCTGATCGCGTTGGCTACGACAGAAGCGCGAGAAGTCGGGGATGTTGAGCGCGAGCGTGCCCCAGAACGCGACCATCGCGGTGAAGAACGGGCCGAAGGTCTCGAAGAGCGCCGCGCCTGCGAGCCCGGGTGCATCGAACAGCTTGCCGGTGCCGTGCGTCGACCAGGCCCACACGAGCAGCGCGGTGCCGCCGATCAAGAGAAACGGTGCGGCCAGCGACTCGAGCCACTTGATCGACTCGATGCCGCGCCAGATGAAGTAGACGTTCACCAGCCAGAACGCGAGGAAGCAGAGCAGCTGCAGGCCGTCGATGCCGAGCGCGGGGATGATCGCGCCACCGTCGACACCGGCGACGGAGAGGATCGCGTGGATCGAGCCGCCGCCGATCCAGGTCTGGATGCCGAACCATCCGCAGGCCACGAGCGCGCGCGAGATCGCGGCGAGGTTCGCCCCGCGTACGCCGAACGCCGCGCGTGCGAACACCGGAAACGGAATCCCGTACGCGGTGCCGGGATGGGCGTCGAGCACCATCGGGATCAACACGACGACGTTGCCGAGCGCGACGGTGACGAGCGCCTGCGCGACGCTCATGCCCGCCTTGATCATGTCGGCCGCCATCATCCACGTCGGGATGCATACCGCCATGCCGACCCACAGCGACGCGACGTGCCACGTCGTCCAGGTGCGTTGCGCGGCGGGTGTGGGGGCGAGGTCTTCGTTCCAGAGCCCGCGATCGCTCACAGGCTCCACGTGCCTCTCCGCAAGAACTGACCGGCGCCGGGCTTGCCGTGGAAGAGCCCGTTCTTCACCAGCGTGCGGCCGCGCTGCATCACCCCGACCGGCGCGCCGGTCACCTGCATGCCTTCACACGGCGTGTAGTCGACGCGCGAGTGCAGCGTCTCGTGCGACAGCGTGTGCACCTTCTCGGGATCCCAGATCACGATGTCGGCGTCGGCACCGACCGCGAGCGTGCCCTTCTTCGGATACATGCCGAAGATCTTCGCGGGCGCGGTGCTGGTGATCTCGACGAAGCGGTTGATCGAGATTTTCCCTTCGCGCACCGCTTCCCACATCAGATA
Organism: Nannocystaceae bacterium; assembly: GCA_035550195.1. Lineage (GTDB taxonomy): Bacteria > Myxococcota_A > Polyangia > Nannocystales > Nannocystaceae > Xiheibacterium. The sequence continues at coordinate 793 of DASZPU010000093.1, read as the reverse complement.
CATGCGCGTCTCGACGCCGGGCATGCCGTTGGGGATCTTCGAGAAGTTGCCGCGCCCGAGCTCCTTCTGATCCTTCATGCAGAACGGACAGTGATCGGTGGAGACGACCTGCAGGTCGTAGTTCCGCAGCCCACGCCAGAGATGATCGTGGTGGTGCTTCGGACGAAGCGGCGGCGTGCACACGAACTTCGCACCCTCGAACTCGTCCTCGGGCGTGCCGCGCAGATCGTCTTCGGAGAAGAAGAGGTACTGCGGGCAGGTCTCCGCGTATGCCGGGAGGCCGCGATCGCGCGCTTCCATCACGCGCTCGAGCGCGCGCTGGGCCGAGAGGTGCACGATGTAGACCGGCACGTGGGCCATCTCGGCGAGCGCGATGGCTCGCTCGGTGCCGGTGGCTTCGGCGGCCTCGGGGCGCGTGAGCGCGTGATAGACCGGCGCGGTGTGACCGGCCGCGAGCGCGCGCTCGATGAGCACGTCGATCGGCAGACCGGTTTCGGCGTGCATGCAGATGAGCGCATCGAGCTCGCCCGCGCGCAGCATGGCGCGGAAGATCGACTGATCGTCGAGCAACAACACGCCCGGGTACGCCATGAACAGCTTGAAGCTCGTCACGCCCTCGCGCACGAGCTGGCCCATTTCTTCGAGCACCGGCGGTGGCACGTCGGTGACGATCATGTGGAAGCCGTAGTCGATCGCCGCCTTGCCCTCGGCCTTCGCGTGCCAGGTGTCGAGCGCGGACTTCAGCGTGCTGCCCTTGGGCTGGATCGCGAAGTCGATGACGGTGGTGGTGCCA
>DASZPU010000092.1:0-7159 GCA_035550195.1 Nannocystaceae bacterium | reverse complement strand
TGGCAGAGCAAGCGCGTCGCCGCGCCGATGGTGACGCTCGACGGCGATCGCATCGATCCCTCGGGCGTGATCGTGGGCGGCTCGCCCACCGCGCTCAACGCCGCGCTGCTGCAACAGAAGCGCGAGATCCGAGAGCTGCAGGCGATCGTCGCGTCGCTGCAGGAGTCGTTCGAGATCACGCGCGGTCGTCATCTCGCGCTGGCCGAGCGCGCGGCCGAGGTCGATGCGGAGCGCGAGCAGGTCGATGCCGATCTGCTGGCGAGCCAGAGTCGCGCGGCAGCGATCGACGCGGAGCACCACGCCGTCGGCGGCGAGCTGCAGCGCACCACCGATCTGCACGGCGCACGCACGAGCGAGCTCGAGCAGCTCGCGCGCGAGCTCGAGGCGCGGCTCGCCGAGTCGAGCGCGCTCGAGCGCACCAGCACCGAGGTCGCCGCGCGCATCGTCGAGCTCGAAGCCGATCTCGCCCAGGGCGACACGCGCATCGAGACGCTCGCGCAGGAACGCGAGGCGCTCGCCAGCGATCTCACCGAGGCCAAGGTCGCGCTCGCGCGCTGGCAACAGAAGAGCGACGCGCTCGCGGGCACGGCCGCGCGATTGGTGCGGCAGCTCGACGGCGAGCAGATCCGCCTCGCGCGGCTCGACGAGACCGCGACGATGGCCACCGCGAAGGCCGAGCAGCTCGCCACCGCGATGACCGAGTCGCAGGTCGCCCGCGAGCAGCTCGTCGAGGACAGCCGCATCGCCACCGCGGCCGTGCACGACGCGCGCGAGCGCCACGACACGGTGCGGCTCGAGCTCGACGAGATCGAGGCCTCGCTCCGCACGCTGCGCACCGAGCTCGACGAGCACCGCGAGCGCATGCAGGAGGTCGAGCTCGGCCTCCGCGAGAACGAGCTCGAGCGCAACCACCTCGACAAGGACGTCCACGAGCGCCTCGACGTCGTGCTGCACGAGGTGCTCATCGACTACCACGATCGTCCGTTGTCGGCCGAGCCCGAGCAGCAGCGGCTGATCGAGCTCAAGCGCGTCATCGGTCGCATGGGCGAGGTCAACCTCACCGCGATCGAGGAGTGCGAGGAAGTCTCGCAGCGCTACGAGTACCTCGTGCGTCAGCGCGACGATCTCGAGAACTCGGTGACGCAGCTACAAGAGGCGATCGACCGCATCGACAAGACCACGCGGCAGATGTTCAAGGACACCTTCGCCGCGGTGAACGAGCGCTTCCAGCAGATCTTCCCGCGCCTGTTCAACGGTGGGCGCGCGGAGCTGACGCTCACCGATCCCGAGGACATGCTCGGCACCGGCGTCGAGATCGCCGCGCAGCCGCCGGGCAAGCAGCTGCGCAGCCTCGATCTGCTCTCCGGCGGCGAGAAGGCGCTCACCGCCGTCAGCCTCATCTTCGCGATCTTCCTCATCAAGCCCAGCCCGTTCTGCTTGCTCGACGAGGTCGACGCGCCGCTCGACGACGTCAACGTCGGTCGCTTCTGCGCGCTCGTGCGCGAGCTGGCCGCGACCACGCAGTTCATCATCATCACGCACAACAAGGTGTCGATGGAGACGGCCGATCGGCTGTACGGCGTGACGATGGAACAGCGCGGCGTGTCGAAGCTGGTGAGCGTCAACGTCCGGCGGGCGGTCGAGCTCGCGTACAACTGACCATGAGCGGGGAGTCGTCGCCCGCCTGGTCTCCGACGCGGCGCGACCTCGTCTTCTTCGTGCTCACCGGCTTGTTCCTCGCGCACGCGCTCATCGGTGAGCTCGCGGGCGGCAAGCTCGTGCGCGTCGATCGCTGGGTGATGAGCGTCGGCGTGATCCCGTGGCCGTTCGTGTTCGTCACGACGGATCTCGTCAACGAGTACTTCGGGCCCAAGGCGGTGCGGCGGCTGACGCTGCTCGCGATCGTGCTCATCGCATACTCGTTCGCGATCCTCTTCGCGTGCATCGCGGTGCCGGCCGCGGATATCTCGCCGGTGGACGACGCTTCGTTCGAGCGCGTGTTCGGCCAGTCGATGTGGATCATCGTCGGCTCGGTGATCGCGTTCGGCGTGAGTCAGCTGCTCGACGCCTTCATCTTCACGCTGCTGCGCAACCGCACCGCGGGCAGGATGCTGTGGATCCGCGCGGTGGGCTCCACGGTCATCTCGCAGATGATCGATACGCTGGTCATCAACGCGATCGCCTTCGGCTTGCCCGGCAAGATCACCGGCGCGCAGGTGATCGAGCTGTCGATCACCAACTACGTCTACAAGTTCCTCATCGCGATCGCGACGCTGCCGCTCATCTACCTCGGCCACGGCATCGTCGACCGCTATCTCGGCCGCGACCCGTCGCGCTGAGGGGATCGAAGCGGGCCGCGGCGCGTGGCGCCCAGCGAGAAGCGCTTGCGCTGAGCGGTAGCGGTAGCGGTAGCGGTAGCGGTAGCGGTAGCGGTAGCGGTAGCGGTAGCGGTAGCGGTAGCGGTAGCGGTAGCGGCAAACGCGAGCGGGGAGAGGGTCGGCTTCGAGGTGGGGCACGGTAGCTGCGTGCTCGGCTCCGTCAAGGCCGAGTCGCCTTCGGCGATGCTCGCTGCGCTCGCAGCCTTGACGGAGCCTCCGCGCGCAGCAGTGGGGGTCGTTGCTCACGAAAGGAGCGACGACATGCTCACGATCTATCCGGTGATCCTCGACACGATTGCGATGCTGCGGCCGATGATGGGGCGCATCGAACGACATGACCGCGATCTCGGGCGGCAGCTGCGACGTGCGGCGAGTAGCGTCGCCCTCGGCGTCGCGGAAGGCATGTACTCGCGCGGCAGGAATCGCGCGGCTCGCTACCACACGGCGCTCGGCTCGGCCCGCGAGACGATGGCGTGTCTCGAGGTCGCGGTCGCGATGGGCTACCTCGAGCAGGCCGATGCCGCCGTGCTCGATCGACTCGGACGCATCGTCGGCACGCTGGTGCGACTGGTCCAGCGGTGTGCCTGAGCAAACTTGAAAGGGCGGAGGAGAAAGAGCGCCCTTTTCAAGTTGCGCGTCGATCCCGAGTCGGACGGCGTGCGTGTGCGAGCGGATGCTGGTGCGCGCGCGTCGACGCTACCGCTTCGCTTTGCGCTGGACGCTTCACGTTACGCGCTCGCGCGCCGACCCAACGCCGGTACGCGAGATTTGCGATCGGCTGTCAGCCGCTCATTCGAGTCGCGCCCACCACAGCGTGGATCGGTCCCCGGGTTCGACGGTGCGGAAGAAGAAATCGGCACCGACGTCGTCTCGACGCGTGGGGCCGATCCACCTGTTGAGCATCCGCAGCGCCGGAGCGACCTCGCGCTCCACGAAACGATCCTCGCCGATCCGCATGTCGAGCAGGCGCAGCTCGCCGGCCTCGTCGTTGGCATCATCCGTCACGATGTACGCCCAGCGCTCGTTCGTCAGCCGCAACGCGGTGGTGACCGGGCGATCGAAGAGCTCCGCCAACGCGCCGCCGGGCAAAACCCGGTACCAGCGACGCGGTACGAGCACATCGTCACTCTGGTCGTCGCGCGTCGTCACCCAGAGCTCGTCACGCACCGCGTGCACTTCGACGCGCCCGCGCGCGAGCGCGTCCACATCGGGCAGCGTGATCGAGATCGGCCAATCCGCAGCCGGCTCGAGCAGGAGCAGGACGCCTTCGCCCAGCAACAATCGCGTTCCGTCCCGGATCGAGACCGCCTTGTCGTACGTGCCGGCGGCCGGCCACCACAGCTCACGCAGCTCGGGCACGAGCACCACATGCGTCTCGGCCGGAGCGATCGTCGCTTCGCCCGCAACGGTCACGACGACGCCATCGAGCATGCGGCGCTCGAAGTCGGTCCACGTGGACCGACCCAGACGAACGTCGACACCGCTGCTTCGATCGTGAAGCCACGGTCGCTCGCTCCGAGCGACGATCGGAGTCATCAATAGAATGCGCCCGTCGTCGTCCAGCGATTTCACTTCGACCCCAGCCGGCGCGATGATCTCTGCGCCGCCGCGAGCGATGTCGACGAGCACGGTCTCGCCGGCCATGTTCGTCCCGATCATGTGGTGCTGCAGCATCGAGTCGTCCGGCCAATCGAACACCTCGAAGTCGTCGTAGAGCACTCGTTCCGTCACCTGGCCGTCGTCGGTTGTCACGACTTCGATGAGTGACCACGGGGCCCCGCGTTCGATGCCGCGGAACCCGAGCATCCCGCGCGCTGACCAGGCCATGCGGTCCAGCCTTTCGAAGGCACGCGGCTCGGGATCCGCACCCATGAGGACGGCGAGCCGCTCCCCGGGTGTCGCAGCATCGGCTCGGAAGTAGAGCTCCCACGGCAAGGACTCTTCCGGTGGTCGTTCCCAACGCCACACCCCTTCGGCGACCGTGCGGAGCTCGTCGCCACACGCCTCGAACGCGAGCATGTCCACCGCCGTCGGATTCTGCAGATCGCTCGGATCGCTGGGGTGCGATACGACGAGGACATTCGTGCTGGTACCGCGGATGCCGTGGATCTGCTGCACGTCGTCGAAGCGGCCGACAGGAACGATCGAAGCCTCGCAGTCGATCGGTAGCTCCGCGGCGTGCTCGTGCTCGTGCTCGCAGCCGACGACGAGGACCTGCGCGATCGCGAGCGCTCCGATTTCGCGGCGGCGCAGCACCGCACGAGTGTGCCAGGAAAGCGAAGCGCCGAATCAAGCGCGCGAGCGATGCCAGCGCCAGCTCGCGGCGGCGAGCACCGCGAAGTTCACGATCATCGCGGCGCGTGTCGCCAGCACGAACACCGCGATGTCGGCTGCGGCCACACCGAGCAGCCCCAGCGCGCCGGCCCAGCCGCCTTCTTGGATGCCGAGCGCGCCCGGGGTGATGCCGACCAAGCCCGCGAGCTGGGCGAGCGGGGCACCGGCGACGAGCACGAGCAAGGGTAGGGCGACACCCAGCCCTGCGCCGGCGCCCCAGTACTGCACGAGCACGAACACGTGGCGCGCGATCGACAGCGCGCTCACGCGCGACGCGAGCGCGCGATCGATCTGCGGCACCGCGACTTCCTCACCGCCGCGACGGCGTCGCAGCCATGCGTATGCGCGCATCGCCGTGCGTGCGAGCGGGCCGAGCAGCGGCACCGCGAGCGCGCCGAAGATCGCGAGCGTCACGACGACGCTGCCCCATGCGATCGCGTCGCGCGGCTGCGCGACGTGCCAGGCGATCGCCCAACCCAGCAACACGATCGGCAGCACGAGATCGAGGATGCGCTCGAGCACGAGCGGCACCAGCAATCGCGTCATGCTCTCGCGCGAGCCCGCCGCGCGCAGGCTCGCGCTGCGCCCCACGAGATCGACGAGCAACGACGGCAGGAATTGTCCGACCACGCGCGTCCACGCGAGATGGTGGAAGTACGCGCCGTAGGGCAGCCGCGCGGCAGTCATCGCCTCCGACAAGAGCTGCCAGCGTCGTGCGGTGACCGCATTCGCGAGCGCGCTACCCAGCAACCCCACGCCCCACGCCCACGCGACGACGCGCAGCTGCGGTCGCCCGCCGGCATCGACGAGCACCGCGATCACGGCACCGAACAAGGCGAGCCCGAGCGCGAGTCGCAGCAGCGTGCGCCACATCGGCGGCGCGTCGGGCTCGGGCCTCACGCGGCCCCCACCACGTTCACGACTTGCGGAAGCGCGACTGATCGTTGGGCAGGTCCGCGATCGACGGCCACGGCTTCTCGGGATGCAGCCGCTGCGCACGCGTGTACAGATCGTCTTCGCTCTCGCGGCGCGCCGGATCGGGGATGCAGCACTCGACCGGACACACCGCCTGGCACGCCTCGTAGTCGTGGAAGCCCACGCACTCGGTGCACAGGTTCGGATCGATCACGTACTTGTCGTCGCCCTCGGAGATCGCCTCGTTGGGGCACTCGGGCTCGCAGGCGCCGCAGTTGATGCACTCGTCGGTGATGTGCGTGGCCATCGGAGAGCGGCAGTCTATCCCCGCCCGTGCCCGGCTGGTCAAGCAAACCGCCGGTGTGGAAGTTCACGGCAGCAGCGCGGCCAGCTCCACGCGCGCGGCCTCGAAGCGCCGCAGCGCGAGCCCGAGGTGCGCGCGCGCCCGCAGCAGCATGACGAGCACGAGCCCGTCGACCTCGTCGACGATGGTGCCGAGCACGCTGCCGCCGGTCGTCTCGAGCATCACTTCGCAGCGCCCGAGCCGCCTGTGCTTCGCGCTCGCGGCCGTGGCGAGCAGCGCCAACCCACACTGCGCACCGACGATCTGCATCTCCAGCTCCTCGATCGCATCGGGGTCGTGGGCGAAGTCGATCGCATAGCCATCGCGATCGGACAGCACGACGCCGTAGGCACCGGGTACGCGCATGAGGAGCTCGGCCATCACCGCGCCGAACTCCGTGCCGAAGCGGCTGGCGATGGGGGCCGTCACCGCGGACCGTCCTCGGCCGCCACCACGGTCTGCGCGGCGTACTCGGTGCGCAGCGCCGCGAGCCAGCGCTGCAGCTCGGCGATCTGCCAGTCGCGCACGATGGCCTTGCGCAGCTCGAGCTCGAAGCCCTCCTGACCGGGGAGGTTCGCCGGCAAGATGCGCTGCACGAACGCGAAGTGGATGCCGAACTGCGTGTAGAACGGCCCGCGCCAGCCCGGCACGTCACCGTCGCGCACCGCTCCGACCCAGGTCGGATCCCACTGTGGCTGGCTGCACGATCCGTCGGCCGCGAGCGGCACACCGCAGGCGTCGAGATCGAATCCGCCGCGCTCGTAGCGGAGCTCGATGCCGTCGCCCTTCTTCTGCTCGAGCTGCATGTCGCGCGCGACCAGCTCGCAGGCGTGGGGATCGTCGAGATCGATCGTGTCGCGCAGATGACGGATCGCGGGCTCGATCAACGCCTCGGCGCGCGCGCGCCAGGCCGGATCGGTGGTGACCGATTCCAACGTCGCAGCGTCCGTGTCCTTGGGCGTGACCAGCACCTGACAGACGTCGTGCAGCTTCGGATGCGTGTAGCGACCGGGCTCGCGCGCGCGGGCGAGCAACGGGTCGCCGTCGGGGATGTCTTCCGCGCGATGCGATGGATCGAACTCTTCGCGCAGCACGAGCTTCGCGAGCGTGGTGCGCCGCAGATGGGCCGCGCGCACCGGATCGAGCTCGGGCACGTCGTCGTCGCGCTCCGCACGTGCGGCCGCGACGA
>DASZPU010000091.1:0-2488 GCA_035550195.1 Nannocystaceae bacterium | reverse complement strand
AGCTCGCGCGCGGCCTTGATGTCGAGCGAGTCGGGCGTGGTGCGGCGCGGGCCCCAGGGTAGATCCGCGACGAACTCGAGCCACGTGCGCGCGATGGTGGCCTCGCCGCTCTGCGGGTTCATGCGACGCAGGCGGCCGAGCTCGCGATCGGCGAGCGCACGCGCATCGGTGGGCAGCTCGGCGTCGTCGAGCCGCAGCTCGAGCTCGTCGAGCCAGCGATCGTCGTCGTCGTGCTCGCCGAGCTCCGACTGGATCGCGCGCAGCTTGTGGCGCAAGAGCGCCTCCTGCTCGTGGCGCGAGAGGTGCTCGCGCACGTGACGATCGAGATCGCGACGCACCTGTTGCACGTGCACGCGATGGCTGACGAACTCGATCACCTTGCGCAGGCGCTCGGTGACCTGCAGCTCGAGCAGGATCTCGATCGCTTCCGCGGGATCGAGCCCGACGTGCGCGGCCGCGAGATCGGCCACCAGCGCGGGTGCACGCTCGGCCGCGAGCACGGCCAGCGACTGCGCGCGCTGGCGGTTCTTGTTGCTGTTGGGCGCGAGGCTCTCGTGCTGCTTCACGAGATCCTGCAGCGCACCGGCGTAGGCATACGCGAGCGTCGCGTCGCCCATCGTCTCGTGGGCGCGCGCGAAGCCGACGTCGGCGCGACCCGGGCCCAGCACGACCTCGTTCATGCGCACGCGCTCGATGCCGCGGACCACCGCGGTCATGCGCCCGGGCATGCCCTGCAGCGCCTGCGTGACCTCGGCGAGCACACCGATGGGATGCAGATCCTCGAGGTGCGGACGCTCGACCATCGCGTCGCGTTGCGTCGCGACGACGACGAGGTTGCCGAGCGGATCGTCGCCACCGCGATCGCGAGCGCGGCGCACAGCGTCGACCGACGCCGCGCGTCCGAGCTCGACCGGCTGCGCGAGCCCGGGCAGGAGCGTCAGCGTGCGCAGCGGCAAGAGCGGCAAGAGGCCGGTCTTCGGGCGCGAGGAGGGGGAGCGGGCCACCACCATCGAAGAGGCCAACGCTAGTGCGAGCGAAGGACGTCGCGCAAGCGGGGCGGTGGTACAAACGTGCCGCGATGACGGACGGCCCGCCGGGCACTGCGGACGAGACGAGCGGAGCGGGCGCGTACGCCGGGCTCGTCGCGGGGATCGTGCTCGCATGCGGGGCGCTGTTGCCGGGCGCGTACGGGCTCGGCTGGACGACGATCGCTGCGCTCGTCGCCGGGTCGCTGGCGGCGTCGAAGCTGCGTGCCCGCGGCACTGCGAGCTGGGCGGCGATCATGCGCGCGCGCGGGCCCGGGGCTCGGCTCGCGCTGCTCTTCGCGGTGGGCTTCGCGGCGACCGTGCTCGCTGCGGTCGCGGCTCGCATCGCGGCGCAGCTCGTCATCGCGTTCCCCGGTGCGCTGCCGGGCGCGGTGATCGTGCTCGGCATCGCGGTGATCCGTCCACGCACGCTCGCGGCCGCGCGCTGGTTGCTCGGCCCCGCGATCGTCGTGGTCGCGTTCCTCGGTGCGCGCTGCGAGTCGGAAGGCGACGACGCGCGCGGGTCGATGCACTCGGGGGCGATCCACGGCATCCATCCTTTCCAGACCACCGCGGTGATCGTCGACGGCTACGGTCCGCACGATCTGCCGTTCAACGACTACGTCGAGCCCATCGGCGATCGCGGCTACGACCCGAGCGAGCTCGCCGCAGCGATCGAGCTCGCGTTGCATCGCATCGCCGAGGTGCACTACGAAGACGGACCGGCGCGCGCACGCATGGCGTTCGCGGGCGCGACCGCGGGCGCGGTCGAGACGGCGCCGGTGCGCGAGCGTCTCGATCGCGATCCGCCGAGCGGTACGCAGCCGCGCTTCTGGGTGCGCTCGGGCACGACCGGTCAGCGATCGAAGGTGGAGTTCGTGTGTCCCGGTCGCCGCGACGATCCGCGCGGGCCCCAGCCCGAGACCGTCATGAACCGCATGTGCCCGGACAAGTACGCCAACGAGGCCAGCGCGGGCCTGAGCGTCACCGGGCGCTGGCCGGGCTACGCCGAGCTCCGCGGCAACGAGCGCATGGGGCTCTCGCAGATCTTCGGCTGGACGCGCAGCGACGACGCGAAGGGCGTCGCGCTCGTGGAGCTCGAGCGTTGGCTGTGGGTCGTGATCGTGCTCGCCATCGCAGTGGCGTCGGCCGTGCTCGCGCGGCGATCGAACGAGCTGTCGTCGTCGGTGCTGCCGCTGGTGTTGCCGCTCGCGTTGCTCGTGCTCGCGGCGGCGTCGGCCACCACCGACGTGAGCCGGATCCCGCTGGTCGTGCGCGCACCGACGTGGTCCGATCCGTGGCAGCCATCGACGTTCGTCGCCGTGCTCGCGTGGCCGGCCGCAGCCGCGCTCGCGTGCTGGCTCGCACCGCACGCAGGCGGGCGCGCGCGCGGCAGCGGTGGATTGCTCTTCCTCGCGCTCGCGCTCGCGTGGCTGGCCGCGACCGATCTCGGGGCCGCGCAG
>DASZPU010000090.1:0-3846 GCA_035550195.1 Nannocystaceae bacterium | reverse complement strand
TACAACGTCGGCGATCACGTGCGCGTCAAGAGCGGACCGTTCGCCAACTTCACCGGTGAGGTCGAGGACGTCGACCAGGACAAGCGCAAGGTCAAGATGTCGGTCTCGATCTTCGGTCGTCCCACGCCGGTCACCGTCGACTTCTCCGAAGTCGAGCCCGTCGCCACCTGATCGTTTGAGGCAAGCGTCATGAAGAAGGTCACCGCGATCGTCAAGCTCCAGTGCAAGGGTGGCGAAGCCACGCCCGCACCGCCCATCGGACCCGCACTCGGTTCGAAGGGCGTCAACATCATGGAGTTCGTGAAGCAGTTCAACGCCCGCACGGCGAAGGACAAGGGCACGGTCATCCCGGTGGAGATCACGGTCTTCTCCGATCGCTCGTTCACCTTCATCACCAAGACGCCGCCGGCGTCGGTGATGCTGATGAAGGCCGCCGGCATCGAGGGCGGCTCGGGCGAGCCCAACAAGGTGAAGAAGGGCAAGGTCACGCGCAAGCAGGTGCGCGAGATCGCCGAGTTCAAGCTGAAGGACATGAACGCCTTCGACGTCGAGGCCGCGGCACGTTCGATCGCCGGCACCGCACGTTCGATGGGCATCGACGTCATCGATTAGTTTTCGCCCCCCGCAGCCGTCACGGGCTTTGCGGTACGCGCTGACGCGCGTATTCCCCCCGCAAGCGGGGGGATCACCGAGAGAGAACGAAGAGTCGAAGTCAATCGCAGCGAGGGAGGGTTCGTAGCCCGCTCGGACCTCGCAGGAGTCCAAGGACCCATGGGTAAGAAGTACGCAAAGGCCCGCGCCGCGGTCGATCCGCAGAAGCGCTACACCATCGAAGAGGCGTGCAAGCTGGTCGCAGAGACCAACTTCACCAAGTTCGATGCCACCGTCGACGTCGCCGCACGCTTGGGTGTGAACCCGAAGCACGCCGATCAGATGATCCGCTCGTCGTGTCCGCTGCCGCACGGCACCGGCAAGACGCTGCGCGTGATCGTGTTCGCGAAGGGTGAGCGCGCGCAGGAAGCCAACGCGGCCGGTGCGGATCTCGTCGGTGCCGAGGATCTCGTCGAGAAGATCCAGGGCGGCTGGCTCGAGTTCGACTCCGCGATCGCGACGCCCGACATGATGGGTCTCGTCGGTCGCCTCGGTCGCGTGCTCGGTCCCCGCAACCTGATGCCGAACCCGAAGGTCGGCACGGTGACGATGGACGTCGCGAAGGCCGTGCGCGAGCTGAAGGCCGGTCGCATCGAGTTCCGCACCGAGAAGACCGGCATCGTGCACGCGCCCATCGGCAAGGTCAGCTTCGGTGCCGACAAGATCAAGGCGAACCTCATGACGTTGCTCGAGCAGCTGCAGCGCCTCAAGCCGCAGACCGCGAAGGGCAAGTACTGGAAGAGCCTGACGATCAGCTCGACGATGGGCCCCGGGCTTCGCATCGACACGAACGAAGTCCAGGCGCTCGTCGAAGCCTGACGCGCGTGTAGGTAGAAGCCGTGAGCCGACGCCTCGGGGTTCCGGGAACCTCGGGGCGTTCGCGCATAACAGGCTCCCGTCATGAGGGTTGGGGCCATGGCGCGTATTTGCGCGGCGTCGTTCGTCGTCGCGTGTGGTGACGACACGCGCGGCGAAGGTGCGAGCGCATCCGCGAGCGTCACTGCGAGTGCAGGCGACAGCAGCAGCGCGGCCGACAGCAACGCCCAGAGCGAAGCCGAGTCGGCGCCCGGCTCGAGCGGCGTCGACGACTCGAGCGATGGCGGCGGCACGAAGCTCGACGTCGGTGCGATGACCGGCGTCTCCGCCGACGATGGTGGCACCGCCGACGAGTGCACCAACGTCGACATCCTCTTCGTGATCGACGACAGCTCGAGCATGGGCGACAACCAACAGTCGCTGGTCGCGAGCTTCCCCGGCTTCGTCGCCGGGATCCAACAGAACCTCGAGCTCGCGGAGAGCTATCACATCGGCGTCGTCACGAGCGACGACTACGGCTTCAACGCGCCGGGTTGCCAGGGCATCGGCGATCTCGTGTGGAAGACCGGTGGCTTCGACTCGAGCGCGGCGATCTGCGGACCGTTCGCGAGCGGCGGCAACTACCTCGATCAGAGCGAGCCCGATCTCGCGGGCAAGTTCGCCTGCGCCGCGCAGGTGGGCAGTCAGGGCGCCGACGACGAGAAGATGGCCCGCGGCATGCTGAATGCGCTGCGACCCGACGTGAACGCGCCGGGCTCGGGCGCGTGCAACGAAGGCTTCGCGCGCGACGACTCGCTGCTCGTCATCGTGCTCATCTCCGACGAAGACGACGTGCCGGAGCCGTACATGTGCGATCCCGACGATCCGTTCGGGAGCAACCCCTGCATGACCACCGGTTCGACCGGCACACCGGACGACTGGAAGGCCGAGCTCGCGATCTACAAGGACAACCTCGACACCAACGTCGTGGTGCTCGCGTTGGTCGGCCTCCAAGGCGACAACCCGTGCGGGGCCGTGCCCGCGAGCAAGCTGATCGGCTTCGCGAACCGCTTCGACGACCACGGCTACACCGACGACATCTGCGCCGCTTCCTACGACGAGTTCTTCGCCGCGGCGCTGCCGATCATCGACCAGGCCTGCGAAGACTACGTGCCGCCCGAAGGCTGAGGCGCGCTCGCACGGCCGGCCGAGCGCGGCTATGCTGATCGCGGCTGGATGTTGCTGGCGTGGTTGCTCGTGGTGGAAGTGCCCGTGCCGGAGGAGCGCGTGCCGACGCCGATCGTCGAGCTCGCGTGGCAGGCCCCGGCCGAGTGTCCCAGCGCCGACGACGTGCTCGCGCTCGTCACACGACTGATCGACGCGCCGCTCGGACAGGATCCCGCGCGCCGCCTGCACGTCGACGGCGTCGTCACACGCGATGGTGAGGGTTACGCGATCGCACTCGCGATCGGACGTGGTGCGGACGCGACGCGACGGAGCTTCGCAGCGCGACGCTGCGACGAGCTGCTCGAGCCCGTCGGTGTGGTCGTGGCGCTCGCCGTCGATCCCAGCGTCGAGCCTGCACCGCCGCGCGCGGAGCCGGAGCCGACACCGCAGCCGATCGTCGCGCCGCTTCCGCGCGCGCCGACGCCGACGCCGACGCCGACGCCGACGCCGACGCCGACGCCGACGCCGATCGCCGCGCCTTCGCCGACGCGCCGCGATCGTCCTCCGCTGCGAGCCGTCATCGCGGTGCGCGGTGGCATCGATGGCGGCCAGCTCCCCGGCGTGGGTGGTGTGCTCATGGGCTCGCTCGGCATCTCGCGTGGTCGCGCGCGCGCCGAGCTCGGTGCGCTGCACTTGTTCGAGCGCGGACGTGCACGCGAGCGTGCGCCCGGCATCGGCGGCGCGTTCCGGGTCACGGCTGCGATGGCACGCGCGTGCGCAGAGCTCGGAGGTGTGCGCGTGCGCGTGCCGCTGTGCGGTGGCGTGGAGCTCGGAGCGATCCGCGGGCGAGGCTTCGGCCGGCTCCGCAACGACACGGTGCGCAAGCTCTGGCTCGCGCTCGTCGCCGGCGCGGGCGTCGTGTGGTTCCCCGCGCCGCGCGTCGGAATCGGACTTCACGCGGAGCTCGTGGTCGCCCCGTTTCGTCGCGAGTTCACGCTCGACGGCACCAGCCTCTTCGTCTCCCGAATCGCCGGGGGACGGGCACTGCTGGCCTTGGAAACGCGTTTGCCATGAGCAAGATGGATCGCCGCGTCGGCGGGAATACCGGATCGATGGAACTACGATGGACGATGTCGTTGATGGGCGCGGTGGTGCTGGCCGCGAGTGGTTGCGTGATCTCGCAGTCGTCGTTGGGCAACGGCGCGGGCTCGAGCGAGTCCGGTGAGCAGAGCG
>DASZPU010000089.1:0-2410 GCA_035550195.1 Nannocystaceae bacterium | reverse complement strand
CGGCCACGCAGCCGACGCGGTCGTGAACGCGGGCTGATCGATCGCGACCGGCGCAGCAGGAGCGCATCCCATTTCTGCTGCGTCGGACTGTCGGGCCGCCATTCGGTGTGCTATCGTCGCGTCCGTAGGTTGGAGGATGGCGATGGCGAAGCATGGATGTGCCTGTGGAGTATTGGTTGCGCTGGTGACGGCTTGTGGGAGCGCGGGTGGTGACGATCCGACCAATGGTGACGCGTCGAGCAGCTCGACAACGCCGACGACGAACGAGCCGACGACGAACGAACCGACGACGAACGAACCGACGACGAACGAGCCGACGACGAACGAGCCGACGAGCGAGCCGACGACGAGCGAGCCGACCACCGGCGAGCCGACCACCGGCGAGCCCGACACGGAGACCGGCGGCGAGGCGTGCGAAGAAGGCGACGACCGCGTCGCGTTCACCGTCGACGTCGGCGACCTGCCGCTCGAGCAGCTGAACGGCAGCGAAGAGATCGGATACACCGCGACCGTGGAGTGCACGGTGCTCGAGTCGACCACCGCCAGCGCCGTCGCGCTCGACTGTGTCGGCAGCGACGAGGCGCAGCACGCCGTGGGGATCGCGATCGCCGAAGGTGCACCCGCGGCATCGCCGTTCGTCGCGGGGGCCACGGTGACCTTCACCTACGAGACCTGGTCGCGGCTCTACCAGAACTGCGTGTTCGGAGACGAGGAGGACGTGTCGTGGGTGCGCGTGCGCGACGAGGCCGGGCTCTTGCTCGCCGCCGTCCGGGCCGAGTCGCTGTTGCCCTACGGGCAGGACGATCTCGCCGCCGCGTACGGTCCGTTCGAGCTCGCGCTCGACGAGACGTGCGCACCGATGGCCGAAGGCGACACCGGTGGCGAGTGCATGGAGCGACGCTTGGGCGTCGCGGTCGCGACCGCCGACGACACCGGTGGCGTCGTGCTGCCCCACAGCTCCGCCGAGATCGCGGGTGCCCACGTCACGGTCGGCGTGGCACAGGCGGTCGTGTTCGACGGCGGCAAGAGCTTCGAGTGCTGCATCGAGGGTGGCACCCGTGCGCTCGAGCTCGTGGTCGCACGACTTCCGGACTGAGCTGCTACCTTCGGCGGAGTGGACGAAGGGCGCGGCGTCGACGATGCGCTCGCCGCCACCATGACGGGGGCGCGCGGGGCCGCGGTCGCGCCCGCGCCCCGCAAGATGTTCGGGCGCTATCTCGTCATGGGTGCGCTCGGCAAGGGCGGCATGGGCGAGGTGTTCACCGCCTACGATCCCGAGCTCGATCGCAAGGTGGCGCTCAAGCGCGTGCAGGTCGAGACGATCGCGCGCGCCGATCGACGGGCTCGCTTGCTGCGCGAAGCCCAGGCGATGGCGAAGATCCGCCATCCCAACGTGATCGCGGTGTTCGACGTCGGGCAGATCGACGACGAGGTCTTCATCGCGATGGAGCTCGTCGACGGCGAGACCTTGCGCGCGTGGCTGCGACGCGAGCACACCACCACGGCGATCGTCGAAGCGTTCCTGCAGGCCGCGCGGGGGCTGGCCGCTGCGCACGAGCTCGGCCTCGTGCACCGCGACTTCAAGCCCGACAACGTGATGGTCGATCGCTCGGAGCGTGTGCAGGTGCTCGACTTCGGGCTCGTGGCCTCGAGCGTCGCGGACTCGACGCGGCCCGACGACGATGCCAGCGACATGCTCACGCGATCGCACGCGACCGTGGGCACGCCGGCGTACATGGCCCCGGAGCAGCACGCGGGCACCGGCGCGGACGAGCTGTCCGATCAGTTCGCGCTGTGCGTCGCGTTGTTCGAGGGGCTGCACGGCGCGCGCCCGTTCCGCGGCGAGACGTTGCATGCGCTCGCGACCGCGGTGCTCGCCGGAGCGATCGTCGATCCGGCCCAGCCGCGCGCGATCCCACGTTGGCTCGATCGCGCGGTGCGGCGCGGGCTCGCGGTCGCGCCCGGCGAGCGTTGGCCGAGCATGCGCGAGCTCATCGCTGCGCTCGAGCAGGGCTTGCAGGCCGAGCGTCGCAGCCAGCGACGTTGGCTGGTGATCGGGGCCGTCGTCCTCGCCGGCGGCGCGGGTGCGCTCGCGCTCGCGCCCGACCACGCGTGCGACGATGCGACACGTCCGGTCGACGACGTGTGGAGCACGAGCACGCGCGAGCGCTTGTCGACCGCGTTCTCCGAGTCGCCGACGCCGCGCGGGCGCAGCAGCTGGCCCGCGATCGATGCCGCGATCGAAGCGCGTGCAGAGGCCTGGCGCGCGGGCTATCGCCAGGTGTGTGAAGCGGCGCGCGCGGGCGATCGCGGCGCCGTGGAGC
This sequence comes from Nannocystaceae bacterium, assembly GCA_035550195.1. GTDB lineage: Bacteria > Myxococcota_A > Polyangia > Nannocystales > Nannocystaceae > Xiheibacterium. Next base: position 86 of record DASZPU010000089.1, on the reverse strand, counting down.
GGGCCGATCGCGCTCGCGTGTGCTTGCACGGCCAGACCAACGCACTCGCGAGTGCGCTCGAGGTGCTCGCGATCGCCGATGGTGAC
>DASZPU010000088.1:0-3935 GCA_035550195.1 Nannocystaceae bacterium | reverse complement strand
CAGTGAGCCACGAGCGTCGCGCGGGCGAGCCCGCGACGAGTCCGTCCGCGCCGGCGCTCGCACTGCGCGGTGGTGGGCTGGCCGACGCGCACGCGCGAGCGATCGCGGTCAAGCTCGGCGTGCACCCGCGTGCCGTTCGGCTCGTGCACATGCGCGGCGTGCACGACGAAGCCGCGATCGCGCGCGCGCTCGTCCCGAAGCTGAAGGACCTGCGCGCGCCCGAGCAGATGGCGGGCTTCCCCGCTGCGCTCGAGCTGCTGATGTGGGCGCATCGTCGACGCGCGCGCATCGGGGTGTTCGGCGACTACGACGTCGACGGCGTGTGCACGGCGGCCATCCTCTCGGGCTATCTCGATGCGCTGGGGCTGCAGGTGGTCGTGCGCGTCGCCCATCGCGACAGCGGCTACGGCTTCACGGTCGGCGATGCCGATGCGTTCGCGGCCGCGGGCGTGCAGCTGGTGCTCACCGGCGACACGGGCACGAGCGATGTCGAAGCACTCGGTCGGGCGCGCGCACGCGGCATGCGGACCGTGGTGATCGATCACCACCAAGTGCCCGAGGTGATGCCGCCCTGCGATGCGCTCATCAATCCGCACCAGCAAGGCTGCGGCTTCCCGTTCAAGGGGCTGTGCTCCGCCGGCGTCGCGTTCTACCTGTGCGCCGCGCTGCGCACGAAGCTCGGCGCCGACGCGCGTGCACCCGATCCGCGGGGCTGGCTCGACCTCGTCGCGCTCGCGACGGTCTGCGACATGATGCCGCTCGTCGACGAGAACCGTGTGCTCGTCGCGAAGGGGCTCGAGCAGCTCGCACGCGCGCCGCGTCCGGGACTGCGTGCGTTGCTCGAGCGCGCCGAAGCGTGGGGCGAGCGACCGATCGACGAGACCACCGTCGGCTTCCGCGTCGGTCCGCGGCTCAACGCACCGGGTCGGCTCGGATCGGCCGAGCCCGCGCTGCGCCTGTTGCGTGCGCGCACGATCGCGGAAGCCGGTCCGCTCGCCGAGCACGTCGAGGTGCTCAACGTGCAGCGCAAGGCGATCTCGCAGCGCACCGTCGCCGAAGCGCTCGAAGCCGTCGCCGCGGATCCACGCGCGTCCGATCGCCGAGGTCTCTGCGTCGCGCACGAGAGTTGGAGCGCGGGCGTCGTCGGGCTCGCTGCGGGCACGCTCGCCGAGACGCTGCACAAGCCCGCGGTCGTGCTGGCGATCGATGCGGGCAGCGGCATGGCGCGCGGCTCGGTGCGCAGCTGGGGCGGCGTCGACGTGCGCGCGGCACTGGCCGCGTGCGCACCGTGCCTCGATCGCTTCGGAGGTCACCGCGAAGCGGCCGGGCTCACCGTGCATCGCGATCGCATCGCCGAGCTCGTCGATGCGTTCGACGCCGCCTGCGCCGCCGCCTCGGACGCGGTGGTCGATCCCCCGATCGAGCACGACGGCGAGCTCGGTCTGCCGGAGGTCGACGTCGCGCTCGCAGAGGGCCTGCGCGCGCTGGCACCTTGGGGGATGGGTTTCCCGTCGCCGCTGTTCCTCGGCCGGGGCACCGTCGAGTCGACGCGGATCCACAAGGAGCAGCACCTCGGCCTGCGCCTCGCCGGAGACGGCACGCGGCTCGATGCGATCGCGTTCCGCCAGGCATCGTTCGTGCCGCCGGTCGGCTCCCGAATCGCCTTCTTGTTCGCGCCGGAGCTCGATGTCTTTCGCGGTCAGACCCGCGTCCGTGTGGTCATCGAACGCCTGTGGCCGGACGGCTGACGCGGCCCGTCCCGACGCGCGTGACCCCGGTGCGCCGGGCGCGACTTTGACGGCACAAAACCGAGAATGCTAAGAATCGATCCATGCGTTTGGAACGCCATGGACTTGCGGCGCTCGTGCTGGGGCTCGCTGGGATCGGCTGTGGTCTGCGATCGGACCCGCTCTTCGAGGGCGAGCTGCTCGAGGCCGGCAACATGGACGCCGAGGAAGGCGAGAGCGGCCCGTCGACCGGACCGTCCGAGTGCGACGAGCCGGCGGTGATGCCGTTCGAGAACGTCACCGTGCGCGGGCACCTCGACGGTGGCCGTGGTGGCGAGCAGGGCTGGTGCGGACAAGACGGCGGACCCGAGAAGGTCTACTCGCTCACGCCCGCGTTCAGCACCGACGTGATCTTCGCGGTGACCGAAGCGGACACACCGCTGACGTTGCGCGTCATCGAAGATGGTTGCAGCGACGGCGAAGGCATCACGCGGATCTGCGCGAACGATTTCGTCGAGCAGCCGCGGCACTTCTTCGCGCAAGCCGGGCACACATACAGCGTGATCGTCGACAGCGACGTCGGAGCCGAAGGCGACTTCGCGTTCAGCGTGACGTACGGCTGGCCGAGCCTCACCGACTGTCCAATCCACGACGAAGTGATCCTCCAACAGCCCGGTGGATCGTTCCAGTGGTACAACGACTTCGGACGCGGGCAGGGCATGGTCGACGGCGCGTGCGGTGGTGCGGGTCGCGAGAACATGTTCAAGATCCAGGTCGACTACACCGGTGGCATGTACGCCGAGGTCACGTCGTCCGACGGCTTCGAGCCGGTGATCAGCCTGCGCACGAGCTGCGCGGCGATCTCGGAGCTGAAGTGCTCGAGCGCGGCCGCGAACGGCTACGCGACGCTCGACTGGTACCTCGACGCACCCGGCGGCGAGTACTACTTGGTCGTCGATCAGGTCGGCTACGCCGGCGGCTCGTACGGGCTCAACGTCTACTTCGATTGAGGAGCGAAGCTCGAGCCCGACGTGGCTTTGCCACGGCGGACAGCGAGCACGGCTGATCGCGCCAGGAAGAGCGCCGGACGGCGCGACCAAAGCCTAATCGGGTGGCAGCGGCACGTCGAGCGCACCGTTGCGCACGAAGCAGATGCCCGGGCAGTCGGGCCCGTTGGGCGTGAGCTCGTCGACGACGTCCGCGTCGACGTTGCCCACCGCCAGCGACTCCTGGGTCTCGACGTCGATGATCGTCACGCCGAGCTCGCGCATCTGCGCGAAGTCTCCGCCTTCGATCGTGAAGCCCTCGCGGTTGCACGAGAGCTCGGGCGGATTCATGTCGGTCTCGGGCGCGCTCGGGTCGAGACAGCGCGCGGTGATCGTGCCGACCTCGGCGGTGATGACGAGGTCGTACGCGCGCGTGACGAGCCCGGTCGGGTAGCTGACCTCCGAGGTGTTGTCGCAGGCGATCTCGGTGCACTCGTCGTTCGCACACGCATGCGCGTGCGCGACGAGGGCGAGCAGTAGCAACGCACGTGCACGCATGGTCGCGTTCACGCTACCGAAGGCGGCGATGCGGGCGCAAGCGCGGCGTGGCGGTTATCCTTCGCTGCAGTGCTCTTCGGTCCGCCGATCCGCGTCGCGCGCCCGTCCGACTGGACCGGATCGCTCGCGCGCGCCGCGTCGTGGGTGCTCGCGGCGCTGGGGCTCGTCACGGTGCTGCTCGTGCGCCTGCCCGCGGGCTGGGTCGCGCTCGCGTGGGGCATCCCCGAGCTCGTGCGGCTGGCGTTGATGCTCGTGGTCTTGTGGGCGATCGGTTGGATCCGACCGTTCATCTACGCGAGGCTGCCGCGCGCGGCTCGGTTGTTCGGGCAGACGCTCAAGCTCGGCGAGCGCGGACGTCGGCGCAAGGTGCCGATGACCGAGGTGAAGCACGTCGACGTCGAGCTGCGGCCGCCGCCGATCTTCGAGGTGCTGGTGGTCGAGCTCGCGGACGGGACGACGCACGAGGTGTGCCCGCTCGATTGGGACGGGGCAGGGGCGCTGTACGCCGCGCTCGCGAAGCGAATCGCGAAGCGCTAGGAGCGTGACCGAGTAATCGTTCAGCGCTTCGGTCGGCGGCGCGCTCGAGGTGGCGCGGCCGAGGCACGCTCGAAGGGCTGACGGGGCTGTTTAACGGTCGGATCCCTTCCTACTCGTGCTCGTCCTG
>DASZPU010000087.1:0-9418 GCA_035550195.1 Nannocystaceae bacterium | reverse complement strand
CGTCATGTCGAGCGAGAACCACGGCAGCAGCCCCGAGATCTTCTCGCAGTCGGAGGTGAGCCGCGAGACCAGCCAACCGACCGGGCGGCGATCGTAGTACGCGAACGGCAGCTCCTGCAGGCGCGCGAAGCCGGCCTTGCGCAGATCGTGACCGACGCCGCTCGCGATCACACCGGCGAGCGCGATGAGCCCCCACACCAGCACGCTGAAGAGCAGCAGCAGCCCGCCGTACGCGAGCCACAGCGACTGCGTCTCCGCGCCGGAGGTCGCGCGATCGACCAGCGCGCCGGTGACGAGCGGCAACGAGATGTCGACCGCGGCGAGCAACAGCCCGCACGCGATCAAGAGGATCACGTGGCGACGATACGGCCGCGCGTGCGCGAGCAGTCGTCGCCACAAGCCCCAGTCGAGGCGGCGGGGCAGCTGTGCGTCGGCATCGACGTCGTCGAACCCGTTCATCCCGCTTCTCCGATCGGCTCGGGCTCGGCGGCCGCGAGCATCGCCTGTTCTTGCAGCTCCCAGAGCCTGCGGTACGCGCCGTCTTGCTGGACGAGCTCGTCGTGACTGCCCTGCTGCACGAGCTGGCCGCGCTCGAGCACGAAGATCCGATCGGCGAGCATCACCGTGGTGAGCCGATGCGCGACGAGGATCGTGCTGTGGCGTCCGCGTCGCTCCGCGAGTGCATCGAGGATCGCCGCCTCGGTGCGCGTATCGACGGCCGATAGCGCATCGTCGAGCACGAGCACCGCGGGATGCCGCAAGAGCGCGCGTGCGAGCGCGATACGCTGGCGCTGGCCACCCGAGAGCGTGATGCCGCGCTCGCCGACGACGGTGTCGTAGCCGTCGCCGAGCCCTTCGATCGCATGGTCGACGCACGCGCTGCGAGCCGCTGCGACGATCGCATCCATGTCCGCGTCGGGTCGACCGAAGCGGAGGTTGTCGCGGACGCTGCGCGAATACAGGAACGGCTCGGGCATCACCACCGCGACGCGGCGGCGCACTTCCTTGCGTTCGAGCTGCGCGAGATCGACACCGTCGAGCGTGATGCTGCCCTGCTGCGGGTCGCGTAGACGCAACAACAGCTCGATCAGCGTCGACTTGCCCGAGCCCGAGGGACCGACGAGCGCGATCGTCGAGCCCGCAGCGACGCGCAACGAGATGCCGTCGATCGCCGGTGGGCCGTCGCCGTGGGCGAAGCGCAGGTCGTCGAGCACGAGCTCGCCCTTCGGTGCGCTCGGCTCGGCGCGCGCACTCGGTGCGGTCTCGGTGGGCGCATCGAGGATCGCCTGGAGGCGACCGAGCGCGACCGTGGTCTTGCCGAGGTCGGCGACGATGCGTCCCATCATTCGCAGCGGGTAGACGAACATGGACACCGCGGTGAGGAAGTAGAGGAACGCGCCGACCTGCAGCGAGCCTTCGGAGAGGCGCACGACGCCGTAGAGCACGAGGATGCCGCGCTGCGCCATGCACAGCACGTCGGACAGCGCCCAGTACCACGCGAGCAGCCGCATGAGCTCCGCGTTCGCGTCGCGGTGCTCGCGGTTGCGCACTGCGAAGCGTTCGCACTCGAAGTCCTGGCGCGCGAACGCTCGCACGACGCGGATGCCGGTGAGGTTCTCCTGCAGGTTCGCGGTCATGCGGCCCTCGGCCTCGTCGACCGCGGTGAAGCCCTTGCGCACGCGCAGGAAGAACAGGAACGAGAAGCCGACGACGACCGGCACGAGCACGATCGCGACCAGCGTCATGCGCACGTCGATGAGCAGCATCAGCGGGACCGGCACCGCGAGCATGACGAGCGCGCGCCCGATCTCGACGACGTGGCTCTCGAGGAACATGCGCAGCGTCGACACGTCGGAGGTGCAGCGCTGCACGAGATCACCGGTCTCGGCGCCGTCGAAGTGCGCGATGGGAAGGTGCTGCAAGCGATCGTAGAGGCGATCGCGTACGCGACGGATGACGTTCTCCGCCGCGGTCGCCGACAGTCGGCCGCGCAGGTGCGTGAACACGCCGGCGAGCACGGTGATCGCGACGAACACGAGCGCGGGCGCCCACAGGTGCGTGCCCACCCAGTCGCGGCCGCCGAGTCGGTCGAGCACCCACGCGACGCTCGCGGTGGTCTCGTCGGAGGGCACGAGCACGCCGTCGATCACCGCCTGCGGCACGATCGGCGCGACGTACAAGAGGCCCGATGCGACGACGAGCGCAGCCACGGCGAGACCGAAACGACTGCGATCGCCGCGTATCAGCTCGTGTAGTGCGTGGAGAAAAGGTCGCATGGAAGCAGCTCGAGGCCGAGAAACGCCGAAACCCGCTCCGAGCCGGGGCTCGGGAGCGGGTCTTGCCGCGCACCGAAGAATGTCGAGTGCGCCTACCCGCTCGTGATCGCCTGGCCGGCGAAGATGAGGGTGAAACGCAGCATCGTGAAAAACCGAATAGCACCTCGCGACGCAATCGTGCAAGCGACGACGACGTGCGGTCCCTCCGGGTCGGCGCGCCGCGATCACGAAACTGTCGGGGCCACGCGATGTTCCGCAGCCGCCGTGCGCGGCGATCGACGCCGCTACACGCCGTGCACGAAGCTCGCTAGGATCGCAGCTCGATGCGACCGCTCGCCCGCGCGCTCCTCGTGATCGCCTCCGCGACTGCGGGGTGCAATGCGGGCGACAGCGGCAGCAACAGCTCGTTCGCCAGCAGCGCATCGATCGGCACCACCGCGCCCGGCACCGGCACGAGCGAGACCGCGGGCAGCGAGTCGAGCGAGAGCAGCACGAGCGCGAGCAGCAGCGGCGACAGCGAGACCGCGACCTCGATCGATCCGACCACCACGACGAGCGGCGCGGTCGACAGCGGCAGCACGAGCGAAACGGCCGGTGGCTGTCCCGCGCTCGGCGGTGAGGACTGCTCGCCCGGCAACGGCTCGGGCGAGGCCGACACCTGCGCCGATCTCGGCTCGTGCTACATCGACCTCGTGCAGAGCGGCGTGCAAGGAGTCATCGCCGCACACCCCGACTGGTTCGACGCGGTCGACACCACGCTCGTGCTCACCGACTACGTGGAGTCGTACATGAACGCGGTGGTCGACGACGTGAACGCGCAGGGCGTGTGCGCGATCCGTGATCCTAACGCGGGCGACGAGATGGCGGTCAAGCACGACAACGCGTTCGCCGAGAGCTTCGATATCCTCTCCGCCGACGGCCACGCGCGCTACGGCGAGCTCATCTACACCGCGACCTGCACCCGGCTTGGTTCTGATGCGCGCCCTCCCCTTCGCATTGCTCTGCGCGTTGCCCACGCTCGCGCACGCGACCAACACTCGCCACGAGCGCACACCGGTGGTGTGGCCGGAACCCGCGTGCATGACGCTCGTCGATCGCAGCGACGGTGTGCTGCACCTCGACTACGAGATCCCGTTCGAAGACACGATGGTGACGCCCGACGAGGTCGCCGACAGCCGCACGCACCAGTTCTTCGCGATGTGCCGCGACAAGGGCCCCGAGACACGCGAGCACCTGCCCAACTGGATCACGCAGGCCGACGTCGACGCTGCGACCGCGGTCGGCCTCGAGCTCGATCCGCCGACGGCCGCGGACATCATCGCGACCAGTGCCGACTGGATGGACTGCTACGTACGCATCGTCGCCGACGACGCGCGCCGGCCGATCACCTTCGCTGCGGCGATGGCGGGCGTCGACTGGGACCTCGCGAGCACGCCGGCCGGCGGCTGGGTGATCCAGGGCTACACCTACGAGCCGGTCACCAACCGGTGGTGGCGACGTCCCGGCGTCGTGAAGCTGCACGACGGTGATCCCGATGCGGTCGGCCCCGTCGCGGCGATCGATGGCCACGACGATTTCAGCGTCTACCGCGACGAAGAGCTCCTGCTCGGTGGTTGTGTCGACGCGATCGCGGGCACCACGTTCGCGGTCGAGTACCGCAAGGTCGAGGACACCGCGTGGACCGGCTACTCCACCGACAACGCGATCGACGGCGACGCGTTCGAGCTGCGCTTCACGCCGCCGTCGGAGCTGCCCGGCGAGATCGTGCTCTTGCGTGCGACCTTCACCGATCCGATGGCGCGCACGTGGACCGCATACGTCGATGGCGAGATGGTGGTGATCGACGCGCCCGATCCCGAGGGCTGCGTGGGCGGCTTCGTCGGCTCGATGTGCGGTGCGAGCAGCAGCGAGGGCGGCGACACGTCGTCCGACACCAGCAGCACCGGGGGCAGCAGCGGGCCCGCGAGCGCAGAGAGCTCGACGTCGAGCGCCGCGATGCCGAAGGACGACGCCGGCGGCTGCGGCTGCACCGCGCAGCCCGGCGCGCACGCATGGCTGCTCGTGCTGCTCAGCGCTCTGCGGAGACGAGCCCGCTGCGGATCGCGTAGCGCACGAGCCCCGCGAGATCGTGGATGCCCAGCCGCTCCATGATCTGACTGCGGTGCGCCTCGACCGTCTTCGCCGACAACCCGAGCAACGTCGCGACCTCCTTGCTCGACTTGCCCTCGGCGACGAGCTGCAGGATCTCGCGTTGCCGTGGCGTGAGCACCTCGGGATCGATCCCGGGATCGCCGGGCGTCGCGACGCGTCCGAGGAAACCATCGACCACCTGCCGGGAGATCGCCGGGCTCAGATAGGTCTCGCCGCGTGCGACCGCACGCAACGCGAGCGCGAGCTCTTCTGCGGCCGAGTCCTTCAGCAGATAGCCGACCGCGCCCGCGCGCAGCGCCTGCGCCACATGGGACGGGGTCGAGTGCATCGAGAGGATCACGACACGCACGCGCGGGGCCTCGCGAGCGATGCGAGCGGTGAGCTCGAGGCCGTTCAAGCCTGGCATCGCGATGTCGAGCAGCGCGACGTCCGGGCGACGCTCGAGCACGAGCTCCAGCGCTCGACGGCCATCGCCGGTCTCGATCACTTCGCTCACCTCGACGAGCGACTCCAGCAGCGCGCGCAGACCAGCGCGCACCAGAGTGTGATCGTCGGCGAGGAGGATGCGCATCGACACCGCGATCGTACGCCCACTCATTCGGGCGGCGCCAGCGGCAAGCTCGCATCGACCGTGGTGCCTTCACCCGCGCGCGACTCGATCGTGAACGTGCCTCCGAGGCCACGCACGCGCTCGGTCATGCCGAGCACGCCGAAGTGTCTTCCGATCACCGCGCGATCGAAGCCGCGACCGTCGTCGCGAACGCGGATCTGCAGGCGATCGTCCGCGACGCGCAGCGCGACGTCGACATGTCTTGCATGCGCGTGACGAACGACGTTCGTCAGCGACTCCTGCACCACACGGAACGCGGCCGTCTCGATCTCCGGCGGCAGCTCGCGCTCGAGCCCGCCGGTGTCGAGCGCGACGTCCACCTCCGCGAGCGCCGCGTTGCTCTCGAGGTAGGCGCGCACCGCCGCCGCGAGTCCGGCCTCGTCGAGCAACGGCGGGCGCAGATCGAGCGAGAGCCGCCGCGTGCGATCGATGAGATCGTCCACCACGCCGATCGCGGCACCGAGCTGCTCGTCGGGCGTCGTGCCGCGCTTCGCCATCTGCAGCCGCAGCTTCAGCGCGGTGAGGCTCTGCCCGAGCTCGTCGTGCAGCTCGCGTGCGAGGTGACGACGCTCGTCTTCCTTCGCGGACTCGACGCGACGGTGCAGCCGCCCGAGCTGATCGTATGCGCCACGCAGCTCGTGCTCGCGCGCGCGGCGTTCGGCGGCCGCGATCGCGAGCGCCGCGAGATCGCCGAGCGATGCGGCGCACGCCTCGGCCTCGGGCGACCACCGTCGCGCACCACCGATCTGCTCGTGGCACACCACCCCGACCAGTCGATCACCGAAGCGCACCGGCACGTCGAGCATCGCGACCACGCCGTGCGGTTCGAGGTACGAGCGTCGCAGCTCGCTGGTGCGCGGGTCGGTGCGCGCGTCGCTGGTCGCGAGCGCACGCCCTTGCGCGAGCGCGGCGAAGTACCGGGGATAGTCGGTGGCGTGCAGCGTCTCGCCGTGCGCGTGCCCGGTCGCGCGGGCGTACTGATCGGCGCACTCCATCATCGTGCCGTCCTCGCTCACGCGCCACACGCTCACGTGCGAGGCCTCGAGCGCACGCGCCCCCGCCTCGGTGATCGCCGCGAACGCGGCATCGACATCACCCTCCGCGAACGCACGATGGCGTGCGAGGTCGAGCAGCACCGCGTTGCAGCGCTGCTGCTCCGCGTTGGTCACTGCACGCTCCTGCGCGTCGCGCTCGAGGCGAGCCACCATCGCGTGCACGAGCCAGGTCAAGGCGCCCGCGGCCACGAAGAACACCGCGGCCCAACGGATCCACGTGCCGAGCAGGTGCGGATCCTGCGTGTCCGAAGGGATCGGCAGCCCGCGCTCGACGACCAACAGCCCGATCACGACGTAGCCGAGCGCGGAGGCCAGCAGATACACGAGCGCGATCTTGCGACCGATCGCGATCGACAGCACCGCGCCGATGAGCGCGAGCGCGAGCGGAACGCCGGGGCCCAGGCCGGTCTGGCTCATCACGGTCATGCCGGTGCCGAGCGCCGACAACGACGCGCAGCCGCTGCGCACGACCGGTGGCAGGCCACGCGCGGCTCGCATCGCGAACGCGACGGCGGCCGAGAGCGCGATCGCCAGGAGCGGCACGGCAAAGCGCGGCGGCGGCATGAGCGGGAGCACGACGACGAGTGCCAGCGTGAGTCCGACGCCGAGCACGAGCAGCCCTGCGTCGAGCAGCTGCGCGCGCCATTCCTCGGTGCCCGCCACGTCGGCGAGCATGCCACGCGACGCGCGATCACAGCGACGGCGGAATCGGCAGCGTCACGCGGAACGTCGTCCCACGCTCCGGTCGACTCTCGACGTCGATGGTGCCGCCCAGCACGGCCACGAGGCGGCGCGTCACCGGCAGCCCGAGCCCGGAGCCCCGCTGCGACGCGCGCAGCGGTTGCCAGAGCTCGTCGAGCATGGCGTGCTCGATGCCGGGCCCGTCGTCGTGCACGCCGATCTCGATCGACGTGCCCACTTGCTGCAATGCGACGCGCACGTGGCCGGCGCGCTTCCAGCTGCGACAGGCCGCGATCGCGTTGAGCACGAGGTTGAGCACGATCTGCGTGATCGCGGCGGCGCTCGCCCACACGGACGGCACGTGCGCGAGATCGCTGCGTAGCTCGACGACTCCTGCACGCGAGCGCGCGAGCCGGAGTGCGCGCTCGATCGCCGCGCGCGGATCGACCAGCGCGATCCGCCGCTCGCCACGCAGCACGAGCTGCACGTCGGTGACGACGCCGGCGATGTGATGGATCGCGATGCGCGTCTCGTCGATCGCCTCGCGGATCTCGTCCCAGCGCGCACGACTGCGCGGATCGGGACCGACGTTCTCCTCGATGAACGCGAGCCCGCTCTGTGCGACCGCCAACGCGTTGTTGATCTCGTGGGTCATCGCGGCGCTCACCACTGCCGCCACGGCGATCCGCTGATCGTGATCGGCCGCGAGCTGTGGGTTCGCGCCGATCGAAGGACGGGTGAGCTCGTGCATGAGCTCGTGCAGGCGATCGGCGACCACACGCTTGGTGAGGAACGCGTTGGCGCCCGCGGCCGCGGCCTCGTTGCGCGCGGCGAAGGTGTCGTGCAGCGTGAGCACCACGATCGGCAGCGCGGCGCCGGCCGCCCGCAGCACACGAATCGCATCGGTGCCACTCATGCCCGGCAGCGCGAGATCGATCACGACGATGTCGGGGCGCTCGCTCCAGATCGCCGGCAAGGCCTCCTCCGCCGAAGCGAAGGCGCCGACGACCTCGAGATCGTCGTGGAGCGACGCCCAACCCACCAAAGTCGCACGGAACGTGGGCGAGTCGTCGACGAGCAGCACGCGCATCCTGGCGGTGGCGGACATGCCGACAACTTGCGATACGCTGCGTGCAGCGACCATCGGAGCGAACCCCGACTTCGCTACGGGGAAACCTCTACTGAGCCGACTCACGCGCCGATTCGACACACGGCTGCACCACCCAGCTCTTCGCAGCGTGCGAGCGCGGTGTCGCGGCGTCCGGTATCGGACTCGAGTCGTGCGAGCACGGCGTAACCGCGTGCAGTGGGCATCACGTCGCGATCCGCGAGCTCGCGCAACATCTCTCGCGCGCGCTCGACTTGATACGGATCTGCAGCCAATGCCTCGGCGAGCTGTGAGCGCACCAACAGGTTGCCGCTCGCGAGTGCGGCGTGCCACGTCAGCGTGAGCCCGGCCCACGCGAGCGCGACCTGCTTCGGATAGTCGCCGTCGCCTCCGATGCCGCGCGCGACCGCGATCGCACCACCGCTGCGCACCGCCGCGAGCGCGAGCGTGCGCTGGGCCCTGCCCGCGATCCGCGATTTCGGATCGGGCGGGCCCAGCCGCACGATGCCCGGCGCCGCGCGCTTGGCCAGGCGCACCGCCTTGTCGTGATCGCCACCGGCGAGCGCTCGCTCGGCTGCGATCACGTCGAGCTTGCGCGGGTCGACGCGCTTCGGCGGCGGCCCCCACAGACACGCGCGACTCGGCGAAGCCCACGCCGTCATCGCGCTCACCACCACGATCGATACGAGCCACCGTCGCATGCGTCCGTCCTCCGAACGAACGTGGACCACCGATCGCGCACGAGGTTCCAGACGAGCGACGGCATCTCGAGCCCGACGTGGCTTGCCCACGGCGGAGAGCGAGCATGGCTGATCGAGCCCGGAAGAGCGCCGGAGGGCGCGACCAGAACTTGGTGACGCACGCGATTCCCACCGTCATTCCCATCACCAAGCGAAGCATCGTCGACCTCCTCGGCGGCGCCGCGTCGCGAAGATTCCACGATCGCGGCCACTGGGCGCGGACATGGAACGCGCGGACCGTGTATGATGGCGAGCTTGGGGGGGACCGTGGGCAACAGCCACACAGTCGTGCGCGCGGGTCCGCGCGCAGTGATCGCAGCGTTGCTGACGATCCAGGGTTGCGCCGGCAGCGACGATGCGCGCGCCAGCGGTGACGGCAACGCGGCGACCGGCGGCACGGTGGGTGATGCCAGCGGGCCGGGCACGGGTGACGAAGAAGGATCGACCGGTGCGCCGCTCGATCCCGACGAGTTCGTCCCCGGTGCGCTGGTGCTGCCACGGCTCACCGCGGTGCAGTATCGCAACACGCTCTACGCGTTGTTCGGCGAGCCGCTGCCGCCGACGCCGGTCGAGCCCGACACCAATCCGTACCTCTTCTATACGATCGGTGCGACGAGCACGACGCTCTCCGAGCTCGGCACGCAGCAGTACGAAGAGGCCGCCGATGCGGTCACGCATGCGGTGTTCGACGACGCGACGCGACGCGCGACGCTGATGGGTTGCGAGCCCGCAGGCGCAGGCGATGGTTGCGTGAGCCAGTTCCTCGCGAGCTTCGGTCGTCGCGTGTATCGCCGTCC
>DASZPU010000086.1:0-4206 GCA_035550195.1 Nannocystaceae bacterium | reverse complement strand
GCGGCACGCGCGAAGCATCGCCGCGAACGAGTGCGCCCGTCCAGCGAAAGCCTGTCACATGTCCGGCGCACGCGAGGTCGGTGTAGCGATCGGCGCGCGTCGATCAGTCCAGCGAGAGCACGCCGCTCGACTCGGCGGTGCCGCGCTCCGTGGCGCGCGGGAACACCATCGTGAAGGTGGTGCCGCGGCCCAGCTCGGAGGCGACGCGGATCACTCCGCCGTTGTCGAGCACCACGCGGTGCACGATCGCGAGGCCGAAGCCGGTGCCGTGCTCCTTCGTGGTGAAGAACGGATCGAAGATCGACTCCAGGCGATCGGGCGGGATCCCGGTGCCCTGATCCCGCACTTCGATGCGCACGTCGTCGCCGTCGGCGCGCACGTGCACGTGCACCTCGCCCTTGCCGTCCATCGACTCCGCGGCGTTGCGCATCAGGTTCCACAGCACCTGTCCGAGCTGCACGGGATCGACGTGGATCTCCAACCCGGGCTCGGCCTCGCACACGACCGCGAGCCCGGCGTTGTTGGGATCCGCGGCGAACGCTTCGGTCGTCTGCTTGATCGACGCCCCGACGTCGAGCCGCACCGGCTCGGGCGCACGCGGTCGCGTGAACGCGAGCAGATCGCGAACCATGTCGGAGAGCCGGCTCGACTCGCGGCGGATGATCGCGAGCAAGCGCTTGTCCTCGTCGCCGAGCGCGGCGCTCGACAACAGCTCGGCCGAGCCGGAGATCGCCGCGAGCGGATTGCGGATCTCGTGGGCCACCGACGCCGCCATGCCACCGAGCGCCGCGAGCCGATCGTTGCGACGCACGCGCTCGCCGAGCTCGTGCAATCGCGTGACGTCCTGGAAGTTGATGACCTGTCCGACCGCCGCGCCGGCCGCGTCGCGCAGCGGCATGCGGGTGAGCCCCACGTGGATGCGCCGACCATCCGGCAAGCGATGCTGCAGATCGATGCGACCTTCGGGTGCGGCCGGCTCGACGCCGGCGAGCGCAGGCAACACCCGCGACAGCGGCTCGCCGATCTGATCGTCCTTCAGCGCGAGGATCTCGCGCGCGGCCGGGTTGAAGTAGAGCAGGCGGTTGTCGCGATCGGCGGTGATGAGCCCCGAGCTCAGCGAGCGCACGATGTTCTCGTTGAGCAGCCGGAGGTTGCCGACCTGCGAGACGCTGGTCTGCACCTGCACCGCGAGGTACGAGGACAACAGCGTCACCGCGAGCAACGCGGCGAGCGTGCGCAACACGATCTGCGCCGCGTCGCGCGGCGTGAGCCGCACGAGCTCACCGGTGAGCGTGCCGGGATCGAGCCGGCCGGTGAGCTCGAGCATGCTGGTCGCGAGATAGAGCGCAGCACACGTCGCCGCGGCCGCCCAGGTCTGCTTGCGCCCGCCGGTGATCGCCGCGCCGAGCACCGAGATCATGTAGAGCGACACGAGCCCGGAGTCGGTGCCACCGGTGACCTGCACCGCGAACGCGGCGAGCCCGATGTCGATCGCGGTCTGCGTCCACGAAAGGCGCGACAGCTCGCGCACGCGCGGCAGCCACCACGCCCACACGATCGTGGTGCCGTAGCCGACCACGATCGCGCCCCACACCGGCAGTCCGCGCATGCCGACGATGCCGGGCTCGCCCGCGAGCGTGAGCACGCCGGCGAGCACGGTGAACATCGCCAGCATGCCGACGCGGAACAGCATGAAGTACGCGATGCGGCGCTCGTGGGCGACGCGCGCGGACGGTCGCGGCTGCGGCCGCACGTGATCACCGCTGTGCTCGACGATGCTGCCGACGTCGCTGTCGGCGGGATCCGTCGTGCTCACTTGATGTTGCCGGCGACCTCGAAGATCGGCATGTACATCGCGATCAGCATGCCGCCGACGATGCCGCCGAGGAACACCAGCATGATCGGCTCGAGCAGAGCCGTCATCGCCGAGACCGCGGTGTCGACCTCGTCTTCGTAGAAGTCGGCGATCTTCTGCAGCATCTCGTCCATCGCGCCGGTCTGCTCGCCGACGCCGATCATCTGCACGACCATCGGCGGGAAGACGCCGGTTTCCATCAACGGCGAGGCGACGTCCTTACCTTCGGAGATCTTGGCGCGCGCGTACATGATCGCGCGCCCGACCACCAGGTTGCCCGAGGTCTTCGCGACGATCTCGAGACCGTCGAGGATCGGCACGCCCGAGCTGAGCAGCGTGCCCAACGTGCGCGTGAAACGAGCGACCGCGACCTTTCGCATCACCGGGCCGAGCACCGGCATGCGCAAGAGGATCGCGTCGGCGATGTAGCGCCCGCGCTGCGTGCGGAACGCGGCGACGATGCCACCGAAGAATGCGACCGCACCGGCGACGAAGATGTACCAGTAGTCCGTGAGCGCGTGGCTGATCGCGAGCACGAAGCGCGTCGGTGCGGGCAGGCTGCCGGCGCCGAGGTCCTTGAACATCTTTTCGAACACCGGCAAGACGCGCGTGACCATGATGATCACGACGAGGATGCCGACGGTGCCGATGACCGACGGGTAGACCATCGCACCGCGCACCTGACGTTTCAGCTTCGCGGCCTTCTCGAGGTAGCCCGCGAGCCGGCGGAAGATGACGTCGAGGATACCGCCCGCTTCGCCGGCGGCGACGAGGTTGCGGAACAGATCGTCGAAGACCTTGGGGTAGCTGGCCATCGCTTCGGACAGCGACTTGCCCGACTCGACCTCGTTCTTCACACCCGCGAGGATCTTGCGGAAGCGCGGGTTGTCGGACTGATTCGCCAACATGTCGATGCACTGCACCATGGGCAGACCGGCATCGATCATCGTGGAGAACGTGCGCGTGAAGACCACCATGTCGCGCAGGCCGACGCCGCTGCCGATCGTCGGCAGCAGCAGCTCCATCGGCTTCTTCTTGACCTTGGTGATCGACAGACCCTGCGCGCGCAGGCGATCGGCGAGCGCGTTCTCGTTCTCGGCCGCGAGCGACCCGCTGCGCGACTCGCCGAACTTGTTGGTGGCTTCCCAGAGGTACGTCGGCATGGTCCTACCTCACTCCGCGCCGCTGCACCGAGCCGAGCGTCTTGCCGCTCTCGATGATCGACTTCAGCTCGTTGGGATCGCTCGAGCGCCGCATCGCGACGTCGATGGCGACGAGCCCACGCTGCACGAGATCCGCGAGCGACTGGTTGAAGGTCTGCATCTCGTGCACGCCTTGGCCGAGCTGCATCTGCGAGTAGATCTGGTGGAGCTTCGCGTCGCGGATGAGCGCGCGGATGCCATCGGTCGGGATCATCACCTCGACCGCGAGGCAGCGCCCGCCCTCGGGCTTGGGCAACAGCGACTGGCACAGCACGCCTTCGAGCACGAAGCTGAGCTGCGTGCGCACCTGCGAGTGGCGGTGCGCGGGGAACATGTCGATGACGCGGTTGATGGTCTGCACCGCCGAGTTGGTGTGCAGCGTGCCGAACGTCAAGTGACCGGTCTCCGCGAGCGTGAGCGCGGCTTCCATCGTCTCGTCGTCACGCATCTCGCCGAGCAGCACCACGTCGGGGTCCTGACGCAGCGAGTACTTCAGCGCGCTCTTGAAGCTCTTGGTGTCGGCTCCGACCTCGCGCTGGTTCACCACGCACGTGCCGTGCTGGTGGAGGTACTCGATGGGATCCTCGATGGTGAGGATGTGGCCGTGCTGCTCGTGGTTGATGACGTCGATCATCGACGCGAGCGTGGTGCTCTTGCCCGAGCCGGTGGGACCGGTGACGAGCACCAGCCCGCGCGGCTTCTGGGTCAGCGCGCGCACGACCGGCGGCAGGCCGAGCTTCTCGAGCGGCGGAATCTCGTAGGGGATCAGGCGGAACGCGGCACAGGTCGCGCCGCGCTGCTGGAAGATGTTCGCGCGGAAGCGGGCGAGCCCCTTCACGCCGAACGACAAGTCGAGCTCGAGCTCCTCTTCGAAGCGACTCTTCTGCTTGTCGTTGAGGATCGAGTAGCAGAGCTGCTTGCTCTCCACGGGGCCGAGCTTCGGCACCTTGAGCGGCACGAGATCGCCGTCGATGCGCAGCTGCGGCGGACAGCCGGTCGTGATGTGCAGGTCGGTCGCGCCCGACTCGACCATCGCACTCAGCAGCTGGTGAAGGGTGATGCTCACCGGACGATCGCCATCCAGGGTACCCAAATCGCCCTTGGTGGTTCAATAAACAAGGGCTGCGCCCTTACGGCACTCGCGGAGGT
>DASZPU010000085.1:0-4040 GCA_035550195.1 Nannocystaceae bacterium | reverse complement strand
ATAACGTCGCCCTCGGCGACCATGGCGGCGTTGCTCGGCGCTCGAAATACGCTCGGTATTCCTTCGGCCTCGCGTCTTGCCCTGGTCGCCGATGACAACGTTCTGCATACACGCGAATACTCGGACGGGCTCCTAGCGCGTCTCGAGGAACGCGACGATGTCGTCGACCTCCGCGTCGGTGATCTCCGGGTTGGCGGTCACGCGCATCATGTCGATGACTGCGCTGCGCAGATCGGGCGAGCGTCCGTCGTGCATGAACGGCGCGCGCAGAGCCACGCCGCGCAGCGACGGCACCTGCAACGTCACCTCGTCGATCGTCGCACTGCGCTCGCCGGCGTAGCCGTCCTCGCCGTGGCAGGTCGAGCAACGCGCGACGAACGACGCACGCCCGGGCTCGGTGCTCGCGTCGGCGACGCGCTCGGGGTTGTGCGGCCGGATGCCCTGCAGCCAGCCTTCGAATGCATCGATGCGCTCGTCGGTCTGCGCGGCGCCACCCATGCGTCGACCATGGATGTCGTGCACGAGCTCTTCCAGGTCGCGCATGTCACCGCCCCAGTGGAACGGCGCGGTGCCGGCGAGGCCGCTGCGCAGCGACTGCGTGCGGCGCATGATCTCGTTGCCCATCCCATCCACGAAGTGCCACACGCGTCCGTCGTCGCCGCCTTCGGGGTGGCAGCCTGCACACGAGACCCCGGTGCCTGCGTCTTGGTGGAAGAGCGAGTGGCCGGTGTCGCTGCGCGGATCGTCGGCGAGCGCGATCTCGACGACGGTCTGCGGCGGTGTCAGCACGTACAGCGACGCGGGCTCGCGCCCCTGCGCGATGATCTTGCCGTCGTCGGTGAACGCGACGGCGATCGGCTCGGTGGGGAACGGCATGCTGTCGGGCGTGCGGCAGTCTTCGATGCCGTCGCCGGCGAGCGTCGCGGTGTCGAGCAGCACGATGCCGCGGGTCATCTGCGTCGTAGGTGACCCCGCATCGCTCTGACCGGCGATCGCGAGCGCGATCATCCAACCGTCGGACGAGATCGCAGCGTCGACCGCGAGCGTCGCGAACGTGAGCGTGGGCGAGCGCTTCACGTTGCCGCTGGCATCGGCGAGTGCGACCACGGGCGCGACCGGACCGAAGCATCCGCCACCGCCGTCGTAGTACGCCGGCACCTCCAGCGGGATCGGGATCGTGCTCGAGCGCTGATGCAGCATCAGCCAGCCGGCGTCGCCGGTCGCGAGTGTGCGCCACGCGGTGTTGGGCTCGCGCTCGTCGTCGTAGCCGACGTCGGGCGACTCCGTCTTCGTCACGCTGCCGTCGTCCGCGACGGTGAGCAGCTCGGCCGCCCGGAAGCGGCTGACGCGGATCGTGCCGTCGACGACCAGGACATCGCGGAGGTCGTCGGCTACGAACACGCTACGCGCGAGCGCGCCGCCGGGCGCGTGGAAGACCAGCTCACCGCCCGCGCACGCGACGATCGTCTGCGCGCGCGCAGGATCCCATGCGATGCCCCGCGGGTTCGCGCACGTGGTGTTGCGCGCCGCGATCGACCCATCCGCAGGATCGATGGACAGCACTTCGCCGGCACCACGGAGCACCACGTGCACGAGGCCATCGTCGTCTTGCACACTGCGCCCGGGCTCGTCGCCGGCTTGCAGCGCGATCGTTGCGATCGACTCCGCGGCCTCGAGGCTCACGACGTGCACGACGTCGCGATCCGGATCGGCCGCGACGACCGTGACGTCGTCGTCGAGCACGAGCAATGTGCCGCCGCTGATCGGCGGTAGGTTGCGCGCGATCTCGGCGGGGCGGTCGTCGAGCACGCCACCGGCACCCGTCGTCGAATCGTCGCCGACGCCATCGCCCACCGGACCGTGATCCCAGTCCGACTCGATCACATCACCGCGCGAGCAGCCGCCGGCCGCGGCCAGCACCAGGATCGTCCTGCGCATGGTCGTCCTCCTGCCCGGCGATTCGCCGGGTCCCCAGCGCTTTCCCGCCGCCCGTGCGATCCGTGGGCGATTCGTTGACCGAGCGCCGCGGATCGAGCACACCCGCCGAGGTGCTGCTCGCCGTGCTCGGCCTGCTCGTGCTCGGCGAGCCTTCCGTCGTCGACGACGACGCGTTCGCGCTGCAGTGGGAGGCGCCCTCCGCATGTCCGGCCGCGGACGAAGGCCGTGACGAGCTCGCGCGCAGGCTCGGCGGTCGCCTGCCGGAGCGCGGACGAGTGAGCGTGCGGATCACCGCGGC
Source organism: Nannocystaceae bacterium (assembly GCA_035550195.1). Lineage (GTDB taxonomy): Bacteria > Myxococcota_A > Polyangia > Nannocystales > Nannocystaceae > Xiheibacterium. The sequence goes on along the minus strand of DASZPU010000085.1, from coordinate 1,804 downwards.
GGCCGAGGGCTGGGACGCGCGCATCGTCGTCGATGCGGCCGCGCCACGCGAGCTGCACGCGCGCGATTGCGACGCGCTCGCGCGCGCGGCTGCGGTCGTCGTCGCGGTCGCGATCGATCCGCTGCCGGACGCTGCACGCATCGCAGCGATCGTACCCACCGCGCCGATCTCCTCGCCCGCACGCGACGAGCCACCGCCGCGACGACATACGGAGATCGTGACGCCACGCGACGATGCCCCGTCGACGCGGCCGCGCGAGCGAGCGCTGTATCACCGCTTGCGTGCGAGCGCCGGTGTCGCGTGGTCACCCGTGCCGCAGCTCGCCGGTGCGATCCAGCTCGGCTACACGCTCCGCTCCGCGCGTCGCGGCCTCGCACAGCTCGAAGTGATGCTGCTGTACGCCACGCCGCGTCGCATCGACTACGACGATGGCGTCGGCGGACGATTCCAGGCGTTCACCGCGACCGCACGTGGCTGCGCGGCACCGCAGCTCGGCCGCGTGACGCTGTCGGTGTGCGGCGGCGTCGAGCTCGGACCGCTCATCGGCGGTGGCCTCGGAGCCCAGACGACGAAGACGAGAGCCGACCTGTGGATCGCGCTGCAGGCCGCGAGCGCGGTCGCGATCGCGCTCCACCGTCGCCTCGCGCTGGTCGTCGCCGCCGAGCTCCCGGTCTCCGTGCGCCGCCCGGCCTTCCACCTCGGCGCGCGCGACGACCTCTTCCGCAGCCCGTTCGTGGGCGTGCGCGGCCTCCTCGGCCTCGCCGTCGTGCTCGGACGAAAGCGGTGACGGAAAGGGTCGCGTCGCGGGACGCATCATGGTGGCCTCCTCCGAGGCAAGCAGAGGTGCGTCGCGAATCGCACGAGCCGGGCGAGGCCGCCGACGACGAGTCGGACTGGGTCGTCGCGGCCTATCGCGCGGACGCGCGCTACCTGTGGGCGTTGCTCGGTCGGCTCGGCGTGCCGCAGCACAGCGTCGAGGACGTCGTGCAGGAGGTCTTTCTCGTGCTGCATCGCAAGCGTGCGGAGTTCCGCGGCGCATCGAGCGTGCGCACGTGGTTGCACGGAATCGCGGTGCACACCGCACGTCGCTACCGTGCGAAGCTCGATCGCCGCACGCACGAGCCGATCGAGGATCGCCAGATCGTCGCCGAGCCGCCGCTCGAGCACGAGCTGGGTGCGCGCCACGCCTTGCAGCAGCTCGATCGCGTGCTCGCGAGCTTGCCCGACGATCAGCGCGAGGTGTTCGTGCTGATCGAAGTCGCCGAGCTCGGTGCACCGGAGGTCGCGGAGCTGCTGGGCGTGAAGCTCAACACGGTGTACTCGCGACTGCGGCTCGCGCGTGCGCGACTGCAACGATCCCTGGAGGCCGACGATGAGCGCGGATGACGACGAGCTGCGCAGCTTCGTGCGTCGGGCGATGAGCGCGGCAGTGCCTCCGCCCGAGCTCGAGTCGCGCGCGCTCGCGGGCGTCGTTGCGCGTGCACGCGGGCATGCGAGCGCGCGCGATCCGAGCGGACGCGAAGCCGCTGCGTTCGTTGCTGCAGCGGCGCAGGATCTGAGCCCGGCTGCACTCGCGGCCGGCGCTGCGACACCTTCGTTGCTGAAGATCGTCGTCGCGGTCGTGATCGCCGGCGGCGCGGGCACGGTCGCGTGGCGCTCGTCGCAGGATCCACGCACGTCGCCGCCGACGCCGGTCGCCGTCGCACCGCGCGAGCCTGCGATCGTCGCGACGCCCACGCCCGCAGAGCCACCGCGCCCGACGCAGGTGCCGATCGCAGCGCCGACGCCGGACGAACGCGAGGTG
>DASZPU010000084.1:0-14094 GCA_035550195.1 Nannocystaceae bacterium | reverse complement strand
CGTTTCACCGAACGACTTCGCTCGCGGGAAAGAAGGAGCGCCGATGGCCGTCGATGATCTCGATCGTGCGGCGCTCTTCGCCGCCTACCGCACCGCCTTCGCGGCACCGGCCGAGCGTCGCGACGAGGTGCTCGCACGATTGCATCGTGCGGACGATCGGCCGGTGATCCTCGCGCAGCCGGACGAGCGCGAGCGCATCACGACGCTCGTGCGCGCGGTGGTGCTGGCGGTCGCGGCCGCGGTGCTCGCGGTGCTCGGGCTCGAGCTCATGAGCGGTGGGCTCGCGGCCAGTCGGCAGGAGGGTCAGCACTTCGAGGCAGTCGACGAGGCGATCGTCGAGCCCGAGGACGCGACCGCGGTCGAGCGCGGCGAAGCGCTCGGCGCAGTGAAGCGTCGCGACGGCGTGCGGGTCGCGACGATCGTGCCGGCCGAGCTGCCCGAGCCGATCGAGATCCCACCACCACCGCTCGAAGTCGTGGCAGTGCCGCCCGCGGATGCGACGGCGCCCGCGAAGGCGACCGCACCCGAGGTACCTGCCGCACCGACCGAGACCGAGCCGGTGCTGCTCGCCCGCGCCCACGCAGCGATCGAGCGCGGCGCATGGGCGCGCGCCAAGACGGCGCTCGCACGTCATGCCGAGCGGTTCCCCAACGGCGTGCACGCGGTCGAGCGTCAGGCGCTGCAGATCGTCGTCGACTGTCGCGTCGAGCACAGCGCCCAGGCACGACTGCGCGCACGCGACTTCATCGTGCACCACGCTCGCACGCCGCAGTTCAGCAAGATCATCGCCGCGTGCAAGGCCGCGACGCCCACCGGGGGCAGCTCGAGCGACATCGTCGACCCCTTCGGCGAGCCGCCCGCAACCGCCGAATGAGCCCCGCGCCCGGGGGAATTGCGTAGGCCCGCAGGTCGCCGCGATCGTGGGGCGGCCGCGCGGCACCACCTGCGCAGGGTGACGACGATGCGACACGCAATGGTGGGGTTCGTGGCTTTGCTGGGCGCGTGCGATTTCATGCCGCAGGACGAATCGCCGCTGTGCGTGGTCGAGCACAGTACCAAGGAGCCCGACGACGATCTCGGTGGCTACTCGGCGGAGCTGCACGCGGCGCAACGCTCCGCGAGCTTCGAGATGATCGACGACGCCGGCGTGCGTACGACGCTCACGATGGAAACGGTGGCGCTCGGACCGGTCGACGTCGAGCGCGAAGCAAACTGTGGTGACGAGGCGTCGTACACGACGCCGGCGGAGATCACGTTGCGCTCGGCGGACGGGCTCGTCGACCTCACGCTCGAGGCCACGTTGATCTACGACGCGATCTTCGGGGGCGGCTTGTCGATCGCGGTCGACACGATGTCGCTCGCGCACGTCGATGGGCGCTTCGATCTCGCGCAGCACGTGGGAGCGACCGACACGATCGTCGCGGCGGAGCTCGAGCTCTCCGGCTACGACGGCGAAGGCGAGATCCAGTGGGTCACCAGCGACGGGCGCCTCCTGTCCGCGGCGCGCCTGCTCGTGCCGTGGTCGGCGACGCGCGTGGAGCTCTGAGCCGCTCGACCGCACGGGGTGGGTTCCGACGAGCGGGAAGAAGGTTCACGCGCGACGACACGCGCACGCTCACATGCGATGCTTGGGCGGAACGCCAGCGTGCCCCGACGGAAGACGAGGGCTCCGAACCATGACCATCCATTTCTTCGTCAACGACCCCGACGCCCGCGGCGCGAAAGTACGGAAGATCAAGCCGCACGCGAATCGGCCGGCGAACCGCGCGGGCTTCGACTTCGTGGATGCGGTGCCGCAGAAGCCCTACGACCCGAAGACCGAGCCCGACGAGTTCGTGTTCTGGCAGTGCCGCGAGGCCGCACTGCGAGCCGTGGCCGCGTGGGAGCGCGCCACCGGAAAAGCGATCCTCTCGTGGCACGAGCACCAGCGCATCGAAGTACTGCCACAGGTCGAGGACGACGACACCAACGCCTACTACGAGCGCGGTGCGGTCAGCTTCTCTGCGCTGGAAATCGCCGGCAAGTTCTTCCGCATGGCGGTCAGCACCGACGTCGTCGCGCACGAGATCGGGCATGCGGTGCTCGACGCGATGCGACCCGAGCTGTGGGACAGCCACGGCACCGAGACCGCGGCGTTCCACGAGTCGTTCGGCGACTGCCTCGCGATCCTCACCGCGCTGCAGGATCCGCAGACGCGGCGCGCCGTCGTCAAGACGCGCACGCGCAAGAACGTCGTCGAGACGTGGGGCGAGAACATGGCGAAGGGCAGCAAGGCCCTCGACCCCGAACACAACGCGTCGGCACCACGTCGCGCTCGCAATGCGTTCGAGTGGCAACTGCCCACGACGCTCGCGGACGATGGCGGCCCCGGTGAGCTCATCAACGAGTGTCACAGCTTCGGGCAGATCTTCACCGGTTGCTTCTACGACGCGATCCTCGGCGTGTTCGATCTCCTCGAGGGCGTCGCAGAGCGGCGACTGCTGCGCGCCGCGAACATCGTCGGCGCGCTGTTGGGCGAGGCGATCGAGAACGCGCCGGTCGTCACTCGCTTCTTCCGCGCGATCGGACGCGCGATGGTGAAGGCGGACGAAGCCCAGCATGCGAGCAAGTATCGTGCGGCGATCGTCGCCGCGTTCGAGCGTCACAACGTGGTGCTGGGCGTCGGCGCGATGCTCACGCCCGCACGCGCGCTCCCGGCCCCGCCACCGCCGACGGGCCCGAAGCGGTCGGCGCGGCCGCGCGGCATCCCCGAGGCATTGCGTGCGCCGATGCCTGCTGGTGCGGTGCCGCGCGCGTCGAGATCGATCCGTCTGGGCAACGACGTCGTCACCGCGGTCGTGCAGGAGCGCGAGGTGCCACTCGATCACCTCGACACGCGCTTGACCGGCGTCGTGGGGCGTTCGCTCGAGACGATGCTGGTCGGAAAGTCCGGTGACCAAGCTGCGGTCCTCGAAGCCGTGCCCGACGCGCAGACGACGATCGAAGACGTCGACGGCTTCGTGCGCTCGCTGCTACGCCACGGCGAGATCGACTTCGCGAGCGCGCCCGCATCCGACAAGAAGGCGCCGCTCGAATCGGCGAAGCGCTCGCCCGCAGCGAACCGCGACAAGACCCGCGTTCGTCCGAACCGCGCCGCGACGCACACGATCCGCGTCGTCGACGGTCAACCGATGCTCACGCGCGTCCGCTTCCTGTGCGGCTGCCGCTGAGCCCACCGCGTTCGAACCGTCACCCGCCCGCGAGCTTGCGGGCCTTGCCGAGGTACACGCTCTTGGGGTGCTTCGCGGCCAGCGTCGCGATCGCACGGTCGCGATCGGCCGTGCGCCCCAACGCGTGCAGCGCGGAGATCTTGCCCCAATGCGCTTCTTCGGACAGCGCTCCCGCGCCGCGCTTCAGGTATGCATCGAAGGCCGCGAGCGCAGCCGCATGCTTGCCCCGCGAGGCTTGCACGCGACCGAGCGACACGAACGCCGCACGCGCTTCGCTCGACGACGGATAGGTGTCGATGAGCTTCTGGTACGCACGCGCCGCGGGCTCGAGCTTGCTCGACGACGCGAGCTCGCGGGCCGACACCAGCATCTCGGCCGCGCTCGGCACCGGCTTCGGCTCGCTCGGCCGCGGGCTCGACTTGCGCACTGCGACCGCTTCGACCGGTGGCGGCTCCTCGCCGGCCGTGATCACCGGCTCTTCCTCCGGCACCGACGGCGGCGCAGTCGGATGCAGCTCGACGTGATCGGGCCGCGCGACGATCAGCTTCGCATCGCCGATCGCATGCGTGCCCGGCTCGAGCACGGACGTGCTGCCCGAGGTCGCGAGCGTCGCCATGCCCTCGTGCACGATGAAGATGCTGCTGTCCGGCGTGATCTCGAAGTCCACCGGCGCGTCGCTGCTGACGTCGCCCAACGCGGTGTGCACCGCGACGCCGGCATCGACGCGCACGCGGCCGCGCTCGAGCTCGATGCCTCCATCCGCGAGCACACGCAGTCGTGCACCACGCTCGACGCAGGCTTGACGCTTCGCGACCCGCAAGCACGCACGATCGTCCTTCGCTTCCATCCACTCGCCGGTGGGCACCGCCGCGCCGCTGTCGAGCGTGTCCTGGGCGAGCGCAAAGCTGCCGCTGTCGACCTCGATCCGCTCCCCGCGCAGCCCCGGCACCGCGACGACCGTGACGAGCAGCGCAGCCGCGAGCGCAGTGGCACCGCCGATCCACGCGACGCGTGCACGCGTCTTCTGCCGACGTGCGCGCTGGAACGCGCGCAGCGTGCCCTCCGCTCGCAATACGTCTTCGCTGCGCAACGGCTCGAGCTCGCCGAGCTCGGCGAGACCCGCGAGCACCGCATCGTGCTGATCGTGATCAGCCACGGCGACCTCCTTGTCCGACCTCGCGCAAGCGCGGCAGCTGATCGCGACGGATCGATCGCCGCAGCGCTCGCAGTCCGTACATCAACCGCGACTTCACCGTGTCGACCGGCGCGCCGATGAGCTCAGCGACCTCCGCGACCGAGTAGCCCAGCGCGTGCCGCAGCATCAACGCCTCGCGCTGCGCGGCCGGCAGCTGATCGAGGTACGCCGCGATCGGTCCCGGCAGCGTGTCGATCAACACGTCGTCGTCCTGCGCATCGACGATGTCGTCGCCGGCATCGTCGGTGGGACGATGACGACGGTTGCTCTCCGCGAGTCGCAAGCACGCACGCACGGCGACGGTGCGCGCCCATCGTTCGATCGGTGCATCACCGCGATAGCTCGACGCACGCTCGAGCACACGCATGAGCGACACCTGCACGCCATCGTCGGCATCGGCGTTCGCACCGAGGATCGCACGCGCCACTGCGCGCAGATGCGGAAGCAATCGCGTGATCAAGCTGTGCTCGGCTCGCGCATCGCCGCGAAGCACGGCTTCGACGAGCGCGCGATCGAGGTCGTGGCTCATCCCCACCTCGTGTGGGCTCGCCCACCACCCGAGCCACCCGGGGGAGAAACCCAGGGCTGGAGCGGTACATCCGAGCGAGAGCGCCACGAATGCTGGGATACGGGCCCCCCGGCCCGAGGGTGAAAGAACCTCGGCAAGGTTGCTCAGAATTGCACAGAAATCCCCGCCCGTGCGCGTGGACGCACGCGGCGGGCGTCTACGACGACCTCCCGGTCCATCCCGGTGCACGGCGAGCCCGCCGCGGCGCACGTGACGAAGTCCACGTCGATGATCGCGACCGCGAGGCCGGGGCCGAGCTCGAGCGAGACGCCCCGACCGAGCGCGATCGACAAGAGCACGTCGGCGCCGAAGCGCGGCACCGCACGCAACCGTCCGCGACCCGCGGCATCCGATCGCCAACGCGAGAGCTCGAGCTCCGCACCGATGCGTACCTCGAGTGCGACGCGCTTCGCGAGCGTGGCGACACCCGACGCCGTGATCGCGACGCCGTGTCGCCACAGCGCGAAGCCGGCCGGACGATCGCGACGCGCGTGCGCGAGGAACTCGTAGCTCGCACCGACGCGCAGCCACGTGCGCGGCGCGAATGCGAAGCCACCGAGCACGCCGCTCTGCCACGGCACTTGCGGCGCGAGCGAGTCGCCGGCGTACGCGAGTCTCAACGTCCATCGCGGCGAACGTGGCGGAGTCGGCTTCGTCGGCGCCACGGGCTTCGGCGGCGGCTCCGGCCGCGGTTCGACCTTCGGCTCGCTCGCCTCCACCTCGGCGGGATCGACCGCTTGCATCGCCGGCTCGGCACCGACGGCGATCGCTGCGGCGCTCGACTGGACGATCAACCACAGCGTCTCGATCGAGGCTTCCTCTTCGCCGACGCCGACCGGGATCTCGCGCACCAACGGTGTCGGTGCGGCGCACGGCAACGCGTAGAGCCGCCATTCGTCGGTGCGCGCGACGTCGACCCAGAACACTGCGATCGCCGGCTTCGCGACCGCACAACGCTCGCGTGCGGCACCGAGTCGCGACTTGCCCTCGGGCGGCGTCTCCATGCGGATCGGCGGCGACTCGCGGCTGCCGTTCGCGATCACCTGCTCGCCGAGCGCTGCACCGGCCGCCCCGTCGTCGTCGCGGATCTGCACGACGACTTCGTCGACGCCGCGCGCGGGCGCCAACGAGCACGCCAGCGCGAGCGCAGCGAGGATCACTTCGATCCTGGCGAGACGGTGGGCGGAGCGTCCTTGCGCGTGAACACGAGCGCCGCGACGATGCCCGCCAGGAACAGCCCGCTGAACGCCGCGCTCATCGCCGTGGGCGACGGCTCGGAGCGCATGCGATAGGCGAACGCGCGTGCGGAGTCGGGATACTTCGACGCGAGCTCGGAGTAGACCGTCTTCGCATCGCGCGTGCCGGCATCGATCTCGGCGACACCGGCGTGCGCGGCCTTGCCTTCCTCCGACGCCGGATCACCGAAGCTGCGCAACGCGACGTGCACGAGCGGTACGCCGTCGTGGCGGGTGATCCACACCGACAACGACGACAGCGGAGCCGCGAGCGCGAGCCCGGTCTCGATGAGCTGCTTCGGCGCGGGATCGCTGGGATCCGCAGGCATGCGCTCGGCGGCCTTCATCAACAGCGCGCGCAGCTCGGGGTTCTGCAAGCCGTCGAGCTCGAGCTGCACCGCGAGCGCGGCCTTGCCGTCGCGCAGCGCAGTGGCCATGTCTTCGGGCAGCACGTCGAGCACCGGCGCAGCCGCGGCGGGATCGAGCTTGGCGATCTCCGCGACCGCGGTCTTGTCCGCACCGAGCACCGCCGCGATGTACTTGCCGGCCGCGAACGCGTGGCCCTCGGGCACGAGCCCGGTCTTCGCGATGAGCTCCTTGTCGGGCGAGTCGGCGACCGCGTGCACGGTCTGCACTGCCGTGCCGTCGACGTCGACCGGCTCGACCGCGAGCGTCAACCCCGTGCCGTCGGGCAGCTTCTTCGGCACCTGATCCTGCACGAGCGAGAACATCGGCACGAGCCCCGATGCCGGCACCGGATCATCGACGCCCATGAGCGCGACGATTCCACCGGGCTTGCCGAGCGCACCGAAGAAGTACTCGCCGGTCATCGTCTTCACGACGTTACCGACGATGCCCGGCGCATCCTTGGTCTGCTGCGCCATGAAGTCGCGATCGATGCGACCCCAGATGAAGCTGCCGCCGGTCGGAGTGAGCGCGAGCGCGGGCGCGGGGCCCATTGCGGTGGCCTTCACGAACTGGGGATCGAGCGGAGCGGCGACGTGCACCTCGATCAAGCCCGGTGCCGTAGAGACCGCGATCGCATCGGGGCCGTCGTCGCCGCGCCAACGCCCGAGCACGTTCGCTTGCTCGAGATCGACACCGGGCAGCGCCTTGCCGAGATCGGCGCGGAACGTCGTGGCCGACTTGCCCGCGGCGTACTTGTCGACGCTGCCGTCGTCTTTCTCGGCGCACGCGACGAAGCCGGCCGGATCCGCGACCGCCTTGCACTTCATCGTCGACGGCTTGCCGCTGACCTTCGCGCCGAGCTTGTTGAACGCCTCGGCGTCGGTCGACGAGAAGAGCAGCACGTCGCTGCCCGTACCGTTGCCGACCACCACGAAGCCCTTGTCGAAGTCGATGCCGCTGTCCTTGAAGGCGGTGCGGATCGATCCGAAGTCCTTCACGACGCGGCGGAAGTCTTCGTCGGGCGTCTTATCGAGATCGATCGCGCGCGAGATCGGAGCGGCGGCCGCGGTGAGCAGCCAGCTCGTGTCGTCGAGGATCTCGTTGACGTCGCGCACCACGAGGAACTGCTCGGAGCCCGTGGGCACCAGCTCGAGCAACGGATCGAGCGCAGCGGCGTAGCTCGGCGCGAGCGCGGGCGGTGGCGTCGGTGCCGGCGTGGTCGGAGGCGCGCCGTCGGGCACGGGCGGCGTCGTGCGCTCGGGCGTCTTCGCGGGCGTCGACGGATCTTTCGCGTCGGGCGTCTTCGCCTTCGCGTCGCCGCCGGCGGTCGCGGCCGGCTCCGGATCCTTCTTACATGCGGGCGCGGCCGCGAGGCAGAGCGCAGTGACGAGGGCGCAGGGTCGCTTCATGCGCGAGGACGGTAACCTCTACGCGAAACGCCCGTCAAAAGCAGAAGCACATACCGCCCTGGCACACGTCGACCTGGCCATTTTGCGCGCAACACATGATGCACGGATCGCTGGGGCACGCGCAGCCGTTGCAATACTGGTCACACGTGCCGTCGCCGGTCGTGCTCATGCCGGTGGTCATCGTGGTGGTCATCGTGGTCGTCATCGTCGCGCTCGCGTCGCTGGAGCTCGAGCTCGAGCCGTCGACACTCTCGCTGCTCGACGCCGCTTCGCTCGACGACGATGCGTTGCTCGACTCGCTGCTCGACGACGCGGGCTCGCTGCTCGCGGTGTCACCTTCGCTCGATGCGTTGGTGCTCGCGCTCGTCGTCATCGTCGTGCCGACGGTGACCGACGTACCGAACGTCGGGTCGTCACGGATGTCCGTCGAGCACGCGACCAACGCGAGCGCACTTGCGATGCCGAGTCGAGACGATGTGCCCACCATCTCCCGAGCATCGCAAACTTCGTCAGCACTTGATCTTGAGATTCCCCGGGTCGAAGAGCGGTCGCAATGATGCGATCGCCGGGAACCTCGTGCCGGCAACGGCAACTTCCCACGATCCTTCCTTGAGGAACGCGGGCTCGACCGGGTGGCCGGGATCGATCATCGCGAGCCCCACTGCGCCGCCGAGCGAGTGCCCGTACGAGGCGGCACGCACGTATCCGACCGGCTTGCCGTCGCGCAGCACGATCTCCGCGTGGTAGAGCATCGGCTCGGGATCGAGCAGCTGCACCTGCGCGAGGCGTTTGTGCAGCGGCCCCGCGTTCTTCTTCGCCAGCACGGCTTCGCGACCGAGGAAGCCGCCGGGCTTGTCGAGCGCGACCGCGAAGCCGAGCCCGGCCTCGAGCACGCTGTCGGTGTTGTCGATGTCGTGGCCGTAGTCGCGGTAGCCCTTCTCCATGCGCAGGCTCGCGAGCGCCTTGAGGCCCGCGTGCCGCAGGCCGAACGCGGCGCCCGCTTCGACGATGCGATCGTAGACGTGCACCGCCTGCTCGGTGGGCACGTAGAGCTCGTAGCCGAGCTCGCCGAGGTAGGTGATGCGGATGCACAGCACGCGCGCGAAGCCGATCTCGAGCTCGCGCGCGGTACGGAACGGAAACGCCTCGTTCGACAGATCCGTGCTGGTGAGCGACTGCATGAGCTCGCGCGCGCGTGGCCCCTGCACGTTGATCTGCGCGTAGCCGGAGGTGACGTCGGTGACGAAGCAGTGCGCGTCGTCGGGGATGTGGCGGCGCAACCACGTCTCGACGTGACGGTGCACCGTGTCGGACGCGACCACCCAGAAGCGATCGTCGGCGAGCTTCGTCACCGTGAGATCGGCCTCGAGCGTGCCGCCTTCGTTCAGCCACTGCGTGTACGTGATGGTCTCGCGCTCGCCGTCGACCGCGTTCGCGGAGATCCAGTCGAGCACGCGCCCCGCATCGCGCCCTTGCACCCAGAACTTCGACATGAACGACATGTCCATGACGATGACGTCGTTGCGCGCGGCGAGATGTTCTTCGCGCCAGTACGGGAACCAGTTCTGGCGGCCCCACGACAGCGCTTCGACCTTCGGCGCGACACCGGCGGGCGCGTACCAGTCGGGCCCTTCCCAGCCGCTCACGTCCTTGAAGTACGCGCCCTTCGCCGCAAGTCGATCGTGCAGCGCCGAGCGCTTGGCATCGCGCGCCGTCTGCATCGAGCGCGTGGGGTAGTGGCACTGATAGACCATGCCGAGCGACTCGACGGTGCGCAGCCGGCGATACTCCGCGTTCGACTGGTAGCGATGCAGGCGATCGATGTGCATGCCGGTGACGTCGACGTCGGGCTGGCCGTTCACGATCCAGTGTGCGAGCACGCGACCGATGCCACCGCCGGTGATGATGCCGATCGAGTTGAGCCCGGCCGCGACGAAGTAGTTCTTCAGCTCGGGCGACTCGCCGACGATCGGCGACAGATCGGGCGTGAAGCTCTCCGGGCCGCAGAAGAACTTGCGCACGCCGGTGTCGAGCGAGATCGGCACGCGCTGCATCGCCTTCTCGACGTACGGACCCATGCGATCCCAGTCGGGTTGGAGCTCGCCGAAGTTGAAATCACTCGGCACGCCCCCGACCTTCCACGGCGCGCACACGGGCTCGAACAAGCCCACCATCAACCCGCCGACCTCTTCGCGGAAGTAGCCGTACGACGCGGGGTCTTCGATCACCGGCCACGACGACGAGAGCCCGGGGATCGCGTCGGTGATGAGGTAGTAGTGCTCCGCGGATTGCAGCGGCACGCTCACGCCCGCGAGCGCGCCGAGCTGACGCGCCCACATGCCGGCGCAGTTCACCACGTACTCGGCTGCGATGTCGCCGTGCTCGGTGCGCACACCGGTCACCGCGCCGCGCTTCGTGATGAAGCCGGTGACCGGCACCTCTTCGACGATGGTGACGCCTTGCATGCGTGCGCCGCGGGCGAGCGACATCGTGCAGTCGACCGGGTTCGCGCGGCCGTCGTTCTCCACGTAGAAACCGGCGAGCACGTCGTCGGTGCGCGCGAGCGGGAACAAGTCGCGCACCTGCCCCGGCGAGATCTCGTGCACGTCGACGCCGCAGTAGCGATTGAACGCCGCGACGCGCCGATACTCCTCGAGCCGATCGGGCTCGGTCGCGAGCTCGATGAAGCCGACCGGCTTGAACCCGGTCGCGACGTCGGTCTCTTGCTCGAGCTTCGCGTAGAGATCGCGCGTGTACTTGCGCATCTCGGTCGACGTCTCGGACAGCGAGCCGAACGTGACGACCAGACCCGCGGCATGCCACGTCGTACCCGACGTGAGCCGATGCCGCTCGAGCAACACGACGTCTTTCCACCCGAGCTTCGCGAGGTGATACGCGACCGAGCACCCGATGATGCCGCCGCCCACGATCACGACGCGGGCTTGCGTGGGAAGAACCTTCGCCGACATGTCCGGCGGAGGATAACCGTGCTTCGCCGGCGCGCTACGCCCCGCGACGTGCGGACGCCATCGCGCAATCGCGGCTCAGTTTGGGCGATCCGCCCAGCGTGCGGCTCGGCGGCGGAGCGCGACGAGCCCGAAGAGCCACCATGCACTCGTCGCGCGCTGATTGCAGCCGCAGCCGTCGTCCGTGCTGCCCGCGTTCGTCGTACCGCCCGCGCTCGCTGCGTCCGTGCTGCTCGACGTCTCCGCGCTGGCCGTGCTCACGCCATCGCTGCCGAGCTCGCCACTTTCGCCCGACCCCGTGCCGCCGACACAGATCGGACCATCGTCGACCTCCTCGCAGGCGAGCTCGCACGCCTCGAGCAGGTGGTGCGAGTCGCCATCGGAGTCGCACTTCCGGATCTCGCCACCTTCGCAGAACGTGCTGCCGGGGACGCAGACGTTGTCGGTGCAGACGTGCGCGGCGCAGTGCTGATCTGCCGCACAGTCGGAGGCCGCGACGCACTCGCGGCAATAGCCGTCGCGATCGCAATGCGTCGCGCCGTCGACGTCCGCGCAATCTGCATCGGCTTCGCAGGTGGCGATGCAGACGTTCCCCGCGAAGCACACGCCGCCGGTCGGACAGTCGTCGTCGCCGAGGCACTCGACGCAGGCGCCATCGGCATCGCACCGCGGTCGGCCCGCGGGGCAATCGCTGTCCATCGCACACTCTCCACCGGTGGTGTCCGTGCGCTCCGGCTCCACCACGACATCCAACGCCACCACGACGACCCACCAAGCCACCATGCCACTACGCTAGCGCGCGCGGCGGGTCGCCGTCAAACCACTCAGTCCTTCAGGAGGGCACTGCCGCGCCCTCCCCCTGTTGGGCGAAGCCCAACAGGGAACCTCCTCCCACCGAGATTCGCTGTCGCTCTCTCAGAGGCTGACAGCCGATCGAAAAGCTCGCGCGCCGGCGTTGCGCCGGCGCGCGAGCGCACAGCGTGGAGCGTGAAGCGGCGAGCGCGAGCGCGGGCGTGGTGCGGTAGCGGTGTGGCGGGGATGAAGCGTTGGTTTCGGTGGTTCTCTTGGGAAGAATGCGCGGAGGATCAGATGCCGAGCAATGAGCGCGGCAGACGGAGGATGTTGAAGGTGAGCGCGTAGAGCATCGCGAGCGCGCGGACTTTGGTGGCACCGCGGATGGGAAGTTGCTGGAGACCACGCCAGGCGCGCAGGTCGGCGTTGACGGTCTCGATGGTGGCGGCGCGCTGGGCGTAGATCTGCTTGGCGTCGTCGGTGGCCATGCGCGCGCGCCAGGCTGCGGTCGCGTCGGAGTCGTGCCGGTGTCGAGCATGAGGGTCGATGCCTTCTGTGCGGGACTTAGGCACCGGAGCGAAGACGGTGATGCCGCGTGTCGCGAGCTCGTCGATGTCGTCGTGCTTCGCGAAGCCGCCGTCGACGAGATATTGGGCTGGCGTGCGTCCGATGCGTTTCTCGAGCTGCTCGAGCATCGGCACGATCTGGCCGCCGTCGTTGCCGAGGTTGGTGACCGACACGCCGACGACGAAGCGAGAGGCAGTGTCGGCCGCGAGCTGGATGTTGTAGGCGGGACGCCATCCACCGTCGCCCATCTTCATCACGCGCGCTTCGGGATCGGTGGTGCTGACGCGAGCCTCGCCGACCTTGCGTTTGGTCGTCACGGTCGGCTCTTCGGTCGAGTCGTCCGTGCTCGGGGGCGGTGAGCGGTCATCGCTCGTCTTCGCAGTCTTGCCGGCAGCTCGCGCGGCGAGCTCTGCCTTGGTGCGGCGACGATCCTTCAGCGCCTCGAGCTCGGGCATCTCGCGCAGCGCGTGCTCGAGCCGGGTCTTACGATCCTGTGCAGCGCGCTCGCGCGCCGCCTGCTCACGGTTGGTCGAGGTCGCCGGGTCGTCGTCGAGCTCGTTGCGCAATCGCTCGACCTGCTCGCGGGCCGCCGTGAGGTGATCCTCGAGCGTCTCGCGCCTGCGAAATGACGATGCGCCCGCATGTGCCCGCACGCGCACGCCGTCGTGCGCGACGCACCTCAGCTCGAGCAAACCGTTGTTCATCAGCACGGCCAAGAGCTGGGTGAGCAGAGCATCGAGCGCGTCGCCATGCTGCACGCGAAACTCCGCGAGCATCGTGCGGTTGACCGTCACGCCGCCGCACAGCCACAGATAGGCGTGGTCGCGCGTGCACAGTCGCTCGAGGTGACGTGCGCTGCCGATGGCTTCGGAGGTCGCGAAGACCCACAGCGCGAGCAAGATCGCTGGATCGGTCGCGGGTTGTCCGGCAGTGCCTTCGCGCGCATCGATCGCATCGTACAAGGCCGAGAGGTCGAGCCGCTCGACCGCTGCCCAGACCAGGCGCGCGCGATGATCCTCGGGCAACAGCGAGTCGAGATCGTATGGCCGCATTTCGAGCTGGCGACGATCGGCCTTGCGAAGTCGAGGTGCACCGCGCTTCTTCGAGTCGGCCATGGCTTGCTCATGACCGACTCGGCATCGACGCGCAACTTGAAAAGGGCGCTCTTTCCTCGGCCCTTTCAAGTTTGCTCAGGCGTGGTGCTGGACCAGCCGCACGAGCGTGCCGATGATGCGGCCGAGCCGATCGAGCACGATCGCATCGGGGTGCTCGAAGTAGCCCATCGCGACCGCGACCTCGAGACACGCCATCGTTTCGCGCGCCGAGCCGAGCGCAGTGTGATAGCGAGCCGCGCGATTCCTGCCGCGCGAGTACATGCCTTCGGCGACGCCGAGCGCAATGCTGCTCGCCGCACGTCGCAGCTGCCGACCGAGATCGCGGTCGTGCCTGTCGATGCGCCCCATCATCGGTCGCAGCATCTCGATCGTCTCGAGGATCACCGGGTAGATCGTGAGCATGTCGTCGCTCCTTTCGTGAGCAACCGCCCTCACTGCTGCGCGCGGAGGCGCCGTCAAGGCTGCGAGCGTAGCGAGCATCGCCGCAGGCGACTCGGCCTTGACGGGGCCGAGCACGCAGCTACCGTGGCCCAGCTCGAAGCCGACCGACTCCCCGTGACGCGCTCGCGCGACCGCTGAGCGCCCGCCCTTCTCGCTGGGCGCTCGCGCGATTCCCTGTCAGCCTCTCAG
>DASZPU010000083.1:0-5855 GCA_035550195.1 Nannocystaceae bacterium | reverse complement strand
TGCTCGGGCGACATGTACGCGGGCGTGCCGATCGTGGCGCCGGTCGCCGTGAGCTCCGGCGATCGCGTGTCCGAGCGCAGCGACGTGTCGCCTTCGGTGGGATCGTATTGCCCACCGAGATCCGCGAGCCCGAAGTCCGCGACCTTCGGGACGCCGCGCTCGTCGACCATGACGTTCTCGGGCTTGAGGTCGCGGTGGATCACACCCGCGGCATGTGCCGCTGCGAGCCCCGCCGCGATCCCCCGGAACATCGCGACGACTGCGGGCCACTCGCGCTGCGTCGTCATCCACGCGCGCAGCGAGCCGCCGGTCACCAGCTCCATCGCGACGAAGACGCGACCGTCGTCGTCACCCGCGTCGTACACCTGCACGATGTCGGGATGCGAGAGCCTCGCCATCGCTCGCGCTTCGCGGAGCATGCGTTCGCGATCAGCCGCCGAGATCAGGCGATCGGGACGCATCAGCTTGATCGCGACGCGGCGATCGAGCACCTCGTCGTACGCGGACCACACGACGCCCATCGCTCCGCCGCCGATGCGGCGCAAGAGCGTGAAGCGATCGACGCGTACGCTCGGGACGGCCGGGCTCGGCAGCTCTTTGCGAACGTGGGCCGAAGTGGTGCGCTCCTGCGCGTCGCTGTGCGGCGCGGCGCCGGGCAGCACCGTCGATTCCAGCGCGCGCGGATCGCTGCCGCTTCCACCGGTCGCATCGCGCGAGTCGATCACTCTGCTGCAGGATGCCGGTGCGCGTCGCGATGCGCTACGGGATCGCGCACGCGCCGATGTCTTCGTCGCCCGGCGGTGCTTGTCCTTCGGCGTACCACGGCAGGCAGGACTGCCCGCCGGCTTGCCCGGCACACTGCGCGTCGGGATCGCCGGCGTTCAGATCGCAGAAGCTCGAGCAGCACCCGTCGGCGCCCAGACAGCTCGGCACCACGAACGGCGCGGCGCAGAAGAGCCCGGGATCGCACGCGTCGAACGACTCGCACGGATCGCCGAACGCGCCCAGCACATCGGAGCGGTCCGGCATGCATGCGAAGAAGTCGCTCACCGGGAAGCAGCCGTCGGTGCCCGCGCAGTCCTGCAGCAGGGGATCGCAGGTCGGCAAGCACACCGTCAGCACGCCTGCGTTCGCGATCACGCACTGCGTCTGCGGATCCGCGCACACCGGGTTGCCCTCGTTGCCCGCGCACAAGCCGACGCATTCGCCCGTGTTCGTGTCGGGATCGACGTGCCAGCACATCGCACCGAGCTCGCAGTCGTCGATGCCGCTCGTCGCCGCGCCTTCGACCGTGCAGGGATCGCCGACTTGGCCGGTGAGCGGAGCGAGCGGCGTGCAACGGTTCGCGTTCCACTCGTCGCCGCCGTCGTCGGCCCACGGCATGCACTTCTCGCCGCGCGGGCAATCCTGCTCGAACGGATCACAGCCCGCGCCGATGCTCGGCAGATCCACCCGCACGATGAAGCTGCCGTCCTCGCCGCCGACGTCGAAGAACGGACCGCCGCTCACCTCCGATCCGACTTCGGAGCTCATCGATGGATCGCTCGGATCCGAGGTCGCCGTGCCGACGCTCGGATCCGAGTCGGTGACGTCGGTGGTCGACGATCCCGGGATGTCGGTCGTGCTGCTCGTCGATTCGCTGCTCGACTCGCTGCTCGAGCTGCTGTCCGTGGAGCTCGTGCTCGTCTCCGCGATTCCGCTCGTCGATCCGGTATCGCCGTGCACGCCGCTCGATCCATTGCCCTCGCTGCTGCTCGATGCGTCGGGCGCATCCGTGCTCGAGCTGGTCTCGGCGCGCGGACCGCTCGACTCGGTCGGCGAGTCCGTCGTCGCCGGCGTGACGTCGCCCTCGCTGAAGCAGCCCGCGGATCCGATCGCCGCCAACAGGCTCCACTGCACCCACCTTATGTCCACCACCTCGGTGTATTTGCGCGAGCCGTTCATCCGCTCCCGGCAAAGTTGTAAGTTCCCCCCATGGCACGCCCCTGGAACCTCTCTGCCGGTCCCGCGATCCTGCCGAGCGCGGTGTTCGAGCGCACGGCCGCCGCGGTGAAGCAGCTCGACCTGCCCGGTGACGACTCGCTCGAGTCACGCTTGTCGATCCTCGAGATCAGCCACCGCTCCGCCGCCTTCGACCAGGTGCACGAGGGCGCGATCGAGCTCTGCCACGAGGTGCTGCAGATCCCGCGCACCCACAAGGTGCTCCTCCTGCAAGGTGGCGCGAGCCTGCAGTTCGCGATGGTGCCGATGAACCTGCGCAAGGCCGATCGTCCGGCCTGCTACGTCGAGACCGGCGTGTGGGCGAAGAAGGCGATCGCAGAGAGCAAGCTGCTCGGGCCCACCGAAGTGGTCGCGAGCTCGGCCGCGACGAAGCACGATCGCATCCCCGCGATGCCGCCGGCGTCGAGCTACGCCGGTGCGAGCTACCTGCACATCACCAGCAACAACACGATCTACGGCACCGAGTGGGAGCAGCTGCCGAAGCTCGAGAACGACACGCCGCTCGTCGTCGATCTCTCGTCGAACATCGGCAGCCGTCCCATGGGCATCGAGAACGTCGCGCTCGGGTACGCGGGCGCGCAGAAGAACCTGGGCCCGTCGGGCGTCACGCTCGTGTTCATCCGCGAAGACTTGCTCGCACGCGAGCCCGCGGCACCCGTGCCCACGATGCTGCGCTACCAGACGCACGCGGAAGAGAACAGCTTGTTCAACACCCCCAACACGTTCGGCATCCTCGTGCTGAAGAACGTGCTCGAGTGGATGCGCGATGCCGGCGGCGTCACCGGCATCGGCGCGGTGAACCAGCGCAAGGCCGACAAGCTCTACGTCGCGCTCGACAAGAGCAGCCTCTACCGCGCGCACGCACAGCCGGGCAGTCGCTCGCGCATGAACATCACGTGGACGCTCGCGGGCAAGGACGACGCCGACACCGAAGCGCAGACGAAGCGATTCCTGAAGACGGCGGAGAAGGCCGGCTTCTGCGGACTCAAGGGCCATCGCCTCGTCGGCGGCTGCCGTGCGTCGACCTACAACGCGTTCCCCGAAGCCGGCGTCGATGCGCTCGTCGAGTTCATGGCCGAGTTCGAGCGCGGCGCGTGAACGAAGGCGACTACCCGATCGCTGCACCGGGCTGGGCCTCGATCGACAAGGCCTGTTCGATCGTGCACGGCGATGCGCTGCCGCATCAGTTCACGAGCTCCACCGCGTACGAGCTCGACAGCCCCAACCCGCTGCCGGCGATCTGCGTCTGGGAAGCGATGGGCCAGCAGTGGCACTACGTCACCTACGGTCTGTCGGAGCTGTTCGAGAAGACGTCGCCGCAGCTGGACGTCTCCGGCTTCGGCTTCGAGCTCACGTTTCGGCTCGCGCGCGCCGAGGGCGAGACGAAGCCGCCGGGTTGGCCGCTGCGTTTGTTGCAGGGCATCGCGCAGTACGTGATGTCGGGCCACGGCGAGCTCGACACCGGGCACATCGTCGATCTCGGTGAGCCGCTCGTCACCGGCAGCGACCTGCAAGGTGTGGTGTGCGTGCCCGATCCGCAGCTCGGCAAGGTCGACACCGTGCACGGAAGCGTGCTCTTCCTGTTGCTCGTCGGAGTGTGTGCCGACGAGATCACCGCGATGGACGGCTGGGATCTCGTCCGCAAGGTGGGGCTCGTGTCGGAGCTGGCGGCCAGCGGCATCACCGAGCCGCATCGCGGGAGCTGGCGCGCGGATCCGCGACGCGCGACCACCTTCCGGCGCTACGAGCTGAAAGTGATGATCTGAGTTCGGGCTTGGCTATACTGGTCGACGGTGCGCGTTTCTTACCGCTTCGTCGCCCCGTTGCTGCTCGCGCTCGGCTGCGCGAAGGGTGGCGCATCCGCGAGCGATGACGCGGCGAGCTTCGGTCCGGGCGGCAACAGCAACCCGAGCCAGGCCACCGGTGACAGCGACTCGCTCGACTCGGGCACCGACGGCAGCAACTCGAACAGCGGCAGCAACAGCAACAGCAACTCGAACAGCAGCACCGCGGACGACACCTCCAACGACGAAGCCAGCTGCGTCGACGAGGACGGCGACGACTACGGCGACGGCTGCAACGCGGGCGAAGACTGCGACGACGAGGATCCCGACATCAACCCGGGTGCGGCGGAGCTGTGTGCCGACGGCATCGATTCCAACTGCGACATGGACGAGGACGCGGGCTGTGATTGCCCCGACGACGGCGTGAGCGGCAACTGCAACATGCCCACCGATCTCGGCATGTTGATGGTCGCGGGCGACAACGCGCTCGGCGTCGTCGGCAACGTCGCGCAAGAGGGCGGCATCGAGTGGTACACGGTGTCGTACCCGGCGGCGGCGCGACCCGGTGAAGGCACGCCCACGTTGAACTTCGCGATCAACGAAGACGACGCGTTCGTCTTCGATGTCGTCACCGGCCAGTGCGATGCGGCCGGTCAGGTGTGCACGACCGGTGGCACGGCCGGCACTGCGATCGGTCTCACCGAGTGGTCGTTCGTCGACAACGATCCCGGTTGTTGCACGCCGCCGACCGACTCGATGGTCGCGTGGCCCAACCAGATCTTCGTCCGCGTCTATCGCACGACCACGGGCTCGAGCTGCGCGGCGTACCAGCTGCAGGCCACGCGATAGTCGGTCCGCGGTGAGCGGACCGACAGGGTTCGCGCCGGGAGGGCGCGAGTAGAACTAGTCGGCTTCGGCGTGCGGGCCGTTGCCCTGCGGTGCGACGTCGAGTGGTGACGGGCTGCGTCGCGACGCTTCGCCGGGCATGTCGACGTCGCAGGTGAGTCGCTCGCCCTTCGGCACGATGCGCCACGGCAGAAGCGGTGGCAACGGCGGCGGGTTCTCGCCACAGCCGGGATCCTCGGCGTCTTTCTTGCCGTCGTAGTCGTTGTCCACGCCGTCGCTGCACGACGTGCCCGAACGCCGCGACTCCGGATCGGGATTCTCCGCGAGGAGCTCCTCGGGCAGCGCGTTCCACATGGTGTCGAAGAACGCGTGGTACTGCGCGGCGAGCTCGGGGCTCGCGATGAGCAGCGAGTTCTCGTCGTTGTTGTACTCGCCCGAGCTGGTCCAGTTCATCGAGCCGGCGACGACATGCTTGCCGTCGATCGCGGCCGACTTCATGTGCATCTTGCCGCCCCAGTTCTCCACCTTCACCGGGATGCCGGCCGCGCGCAGCAGCTCGTGCTTGCTGTACTCGTTGCGTGCGCCGGTGGAGTCGATCACGACGCGCACCTTCACGCCGCGGCGGTGCGCGGCGATCAAGTCCTCGACCAGGTGCTTGTGGGTGAGGAAGAAGATCGCGATGTCGATGCGGGTCGCTGCGTCCTTGATCAGCGGGCGCACGCCGAAGCGCATCGGATCGTCTTGCGGCGAGAAGCGCAGGTCCACCGTGGCGTTGGCCAGCTCGACGCGCTTGTGCCCGCTCGAGCTCTTCAGCTTGTGGAACTTGCCGCCCTTCCACATCTGCTCGAACTCCTCGGTGTACCAGGCCGCGAGCTTCTTCGAGCGCGCGACCACCACGAGGTTCGCGTTGTAGCCGCCCGAGCACGAGTCGCTCACGTTGGTCGAGCCGGTCCACACCGCGGCGCCGTCGACCACGAAGAACTTGTCGTGCATGATCGCGTCGCCTTCGCCGAGCGGCTCGCGGCTCGCGTGCGAGGCGAGCAAGCAGCTGTCCCCGAGATCGTAGGCGAGGCACTGCACCGGGCCTTCGGTGCCGTAAGGCCGATCGCAGCGCGGCTCGCCGCCGAAACCTTCGCGCGCCTTCTGCTTCGCGAGCTTCTCGTCCGCGCGCTGATCGCTCTCGATGCCGCCGAGGGTCTCGACCAGCTTGTCGGTGCTCGTGTA
>DASZPU010000082.1:0-4600 GCA_035550195.1 Nannocystaceae bacterium | reverse complement strand
CGCGTGGCAGCAGCGACTCGAGGACGTCGCGCATGCACGCCGCTTCGCTCGCGGCATCGGCGATCGTCGCGGCACACGGTGCCACCACGGCGAGCCGATCGGGATCGGCGATCAAGCGCGTGGCCACGCCCTCGGCGACCGTCGCGTACTGCTCCGCCAGCAGGCTCGACACCGACTGCGCAGCCGCGTCGTTGCCGAAGCCGTTGCCGCTCTCCTCGCTCGGGAACGCGTTGGCCGGCGAGGTGTCGTCACCGAGCAGATCGCGGACCGTGTTGTCGTACTCGAATCGCGTCAGCCGTCGCACCACCGCGCTGCCGGGATGGATCCCCGCTTCGCAGCTCGCGACGCTCCCGTCGTCGCCTCCGGATTCGGACGCATCGTCACCACCGTCACCGCCGCTGGCCTTGCCCGCATCGAGGCCCGTGTAGCAGCCGGTCGACAGCAGCACGATCGCCGCGATCGCATGCTTCACCATTGCGTCGAGCATGCGGCGGCGAGCGACGGGGCTCAAGCGACGATTCACGACGATCGCAGCGCTCGCAACACGTGTGCGCTGCTGCAACATGGTTACGACGATCGTGTGCCGTCGCAGTGCCGGGCATCGCAACTCGATCAACTCGCGTCACGACTCAGCGTGCGACTACCGCGATCACATCGAGCTGCGCGAACTGGCCGTAGAACGGATCGGGTGCCGGCGGGATGTCGGGGACCACGAACGGATCACTCTGTCCGCTCGCGCCGCCGGGGTTCGCGATCGCTTGATCGTTGGGGTCGATCATCTCGAGCCCGACGCCGGTGCCGCCGCGGATCGGGATCGTGACGGTGTAGTCCATCACGAAGAGGAAGTGGTTGTGCGGCGTCTCGTGGCGGTTGATGGTGTAGCGCTGCTGCGGATCGCCGACGTCGATCGCGTAGATGTTGTAGTCGTCGATCGTGGGCGTGCCGCCGATCTGGAAGTGCTCGGCTTGCACCTCACCGCCGTCGAAGTTCTTCGGCTCGACCACGCCGCGGATCTGGATCGTGACGTCGTAGACCACGTTGGGATCGCCGCCGAAGACCACCAAGGTCTGGCGATGCAGGGTGTACTGCGGGTCGTCCAGGGCCCCGTCGAGCAGCGCCGGATCCCACGCACAGGTGTCGCGGAGCGAAGGATCCGCGCAGGGCAGCTCCCAGCGGTAACCGTTCATCTCGCCGGCGAACGACAGCGGGTCGTCGCCGCCGCTGCTGCTGCTGCCACCGTCATCGCTCGACGAGTCCGCAGGATCGTCGGTGGTCACGCTGCTCGCGTCGGTGGTGGTGCTGCTCGAGCTCTCGCCGCCGATCGTGGTCGCGGACGCGGACGTCGTCGTCGAGCCGCCGCTGCTACTCGACGTGTCGCCGACGCCAGCGGTCGTGTCGCCGTCGTCGCCGCCACATCCGATGGACGCGAGCACGAGGCCGACCAGGAGGGGAAGCGCGGTGCGAAGCGAGTCGGGCGTCATCGGTCGAGGATAGTCCCGATCGATGCGCCACGACCGTCGCTCGCACACTCCGTTGATCGCATGCACGCGCGGTATCGGTGCCGACACGTTGTGCGTTCACTTGCTCATGCATCGAGCGACGCGGTCACGCGCAAGCCGTTCGCCTCGGCCCAACGCATGAGCAACGAGATCTCGTGCGTTCGTGGTGCGCGGTTCTTGCGACCACGCACCTGCACGACCCGCAGCGATTGGTTCCACACCTCGATGGTCAGACGACGCGCGCCGTCGCGACGCAAGCTCCAGATGGAACAGCCGCCCCTGCGTACGCTGGCGTGATACGTGAACACGCAGTGGCGCAGCAGTGCGCCCTCGATCGCGAGCTCGCGAGGATCGCGGATCTCGGTGATCGTCCAGGTCTCGCGCATCGCTGCGCCGCCGGGATCGTCGAGCGTCCACTCGCCGGGCGCGAAGCCCGAGCCGCGGTACGGTTGCTTGTCGACGCCTGCGACCCACACGGTCGCGGGTTGCGGTGTCGGCTCGTGCACGATGCCGCGCAGCGTGCGAGCAGCCGGCGACAGCGAGGGGTTGCGTTCGCGTGCGGCGCGGATCAGATCGAGCGCATGACCGAGCCGACCGGGCTCGACCGCGTCGCGCTCGCAGATCCACTGGATCACCCGCGACCAGAACCCGTCGTCGACGAGCTCGCGGCCGAGGAACGTCTCGAGCAGCTCGCACGCGAGCACGTGCGAGCCACCGAACGCCTGCACTTGGGCGAAGCGCACGGCCGCGATCACGCTGCACTCGAGCGCCACCTTCATGAACGCGTGTCGTGCGACGCGGTTGAGCGCGGCCGGAAGGAGCCCGAGCTCGATCGCGCGTTGCAGGCTGCCGCCTTGTGCGAGGTGCACGAACAGATCGACGCCGGCGGAGCGGGTCGGGCCGTCGTGGAACACGCAGTAGAGGAATCGCGGCACCCGCCAGCACACCAGCAGGTGGTCGATCAGCGAGTCGAGCTGTGTACGCCGCGACTTGCCGAGCGGCTGCCAGCTCGCGAGCGGACGCTGCCAGATCGGCGCGCGCACGGCGAGCAGCACCAGCGGAATGTGCAGCATCGGGTCGCCGAGGATCTTCGGCGCCACGTCGCGCACGCGTGCGACGACGGGCGCGAGCAGTCGGCCCACCTCGTCGTCGGCAGTGAAGCGCGCGAGCGGTCCGCGACCGTCGTCGCGCCGCGCGGCCAGCAGCGCGCGCGCATGCTCGGCGTCGACGTTCGAGCATCGTCGCTTGCGCGACACGCCCGCCGCGAGCCGTGCCTCTCTTCGTTCCAACTTACGGGCGCGTGCCCGCCTTCTGTCTCTGCGTCCCATGTCTCGCTCCCGAATCCGCTCGCGGCGGACCGGGTGCGAAGACACGCGTCACCGCGAGCTGAATACTTCTGCTCGGCCCGTTCGGGCCGAAAGGTTCAGCTCGGCCCAGCACGACGGCGGGGCGGTACAGAGGGCTGTCTCGTGCGCACGCATGACTTGCCTCCCTCTTTCGAGGGACCCGCAGTTATGGACGCACTTCGCGGCGGAATCAAGGCCGCCGTCGCGCGCAAGCGCGGCCGCGTGGTAAGAAGCGGTCCGTGGGCCGAACGTTCGAGAACCGCCGCCAACAGATCGAGAAGCGAGGCGACCGCGACGCGAAAGCGTTCACGCGCGCGGGTCGTCAGATCAGCATGGCCGTGAAGGCCGGCGGCCCCGATCCCGAGGGCAACGCCGCGCTGCGTCGCGCGATCACCAACGCGCGCGCGGCCAACATGCCCAAGGATCGCATCCAGAACGCGATCGACAAGGCGATGGGCGTCGCGGGCGGAGCCGAGTACCAAGAGATCGTGTACGAAGGCTACGCCCCGCACGGCGCTGCGCTCATCGTGCTCACCGCGACCGACAATCCCACGCGCACCGTCGCGGACCTGCGCTTCGCGTTCAAGAAGGGCGAAGGCAACCTCGGCAACACCGGCAGCGTTGCGTTCCTGTTCGACCACTTCATGGTGTTCCGCGTCGCGCCCGAAGGCATCGATCGCGACGAGCTCGAGCTCGAGATGATCGAGCACGGCCTCGAAGCGCTGGTCGATGGGCAGGACGACGACGGCAAGCCGATGCTGGTGTTGCGCTGCGCGCTCGACAACTTCGGCGCGCTGCAAGCGGGGCTCGAAGGCAAGAAAGTCGCGGTCGCGTCGTCGGGCCAGGAGTGGGTGCCCAAGAGCCCCACGCCGCTCGAGGAAGCGCAGGCCGACGCCGTGCTCGCGTTGGTCGAGAAGCTCGAAGCCTTCGACGACGTGCAGCAGGTCTTCCACAACGTCGAGTAGCGTCGTGGGGGAGGGCGGGGGCACGGCGGCAGAAGAGCTGCTCGAGCGGCTCGTCGAGCAGTTCGCGTCGCCCTACGATTTCCTGCGCGAGCTCGTGCAGAACGCGATGGACGCGGGCAGCGATCGCGTCGACGTCGAGCTCCACGTGCATCGCGACGGCGACGACGACGAGGTGGTGTTCGAGATCGCGGTCGCCGATGCCGGCAGCGGCATGGATCAGCAGTGCATCGACGCCGAGCTCACCCGACTGTTCGCGTCGTCGAAGCGACTCGATCGCACGATGGCCGGTGGCTTCGGCGTGGGCTTCGTCAGCATCTTCGCGTGGGCACCCGCGTGCGTGCTCGTGCAGACCGGCTGTCGCGGCGAGGCGTGGGAGATCGAGTTCGACGCGCAGCGCAGGTTCACGCGGCGCAAGCTCGTCGATCCGATCGAGGGCACGACGGTGCGCTCGTTCAAGGCCGGGCGCGCGAGCGAGGCCGACGCGATCGCCGAGCAAGTACGCGCGAGCTTGTGGCGGTGGTGCCGATTCTGTCGCGTCGATCTCGGCTTCACGTACGCCGGCAAGCACGAGCGCATCCACGAGGAGCCACCGCCCGACGACGAGGCGCTCGCGATCTCGCATCGCGCGGCCGACACCTACGTGCGCGTCGAGTTCGGCGAGCCCGCGAAGGTGGTGCTGCGTCGTCACGGGCTCGTGCTCGCCGAGGGCACGCCGGCGGTGCACCTGCCGGCCGAGCTCCGCGCTTCGTGGCCGCACCTGCAGGTGTGGGCCGACTCGCCGGCGCTCTCC
>DASZPU010000081.1:0-6436 GCA_035550195.1 Nannocystaceae bacterium | reverse complement strand
CGATCGCGGGCGTGAAGCCGGCCGAGCCACCCGAGGGCGCTCCGACGGCGTGCGGGCAGCGATGCGTGGCGCCGAACGTGACGCTCGCACCGGTGCCCAACAGATCCACTTGTCCGCGATCGACGTGCTCGGCGCGATAGTAGGCCAGCGTCGAGTCGAACATCTTGGCGAGGTTGATGCGCGCCTCGGCGGTCTTCGTGCGACGGAAGTAGGCCGACACCGCCGGGATCGCAACCGCGGACAAGATCCCGAGGATCGCAGTGACGATGAGCAGCTCGATCAGCGTGAAGCCAGATTGGTTGCGCATCGGCATCGCCGTTCTCGCACGACGCAACGTTCGATTGCGCGCCGCACCGTCAGCGCGGGTGCGCGCGTGGGTTTGCCCGGTCATCCCGGCCGCGCTCATGTGCAGCCGGCTTGCCGCGGGACGCCCACGAAAAATCGGCAATGATCTGTGCCGCGGCTGGGGGCCATGTGCGACGGCGCGCGCGGAGCCGGTGACATTCCGCGGCACCGGTGACGCCACGCGGCACCGCGATGCGCAGAGGTGATCGTTCGGCGACGCGCGGCGGCGCGGACGTTCGTGCGCATGCTCGCGTTTTCCGTTGCCCGAACGGCCGACCTGATACCCTCGCACGCCCGCGGTGATCAGCGAAGAGTCCCAGCCATCACAGCTCGTCGAGCTTTCGACGATACCTGCCCCTGCGCTTTTCTTCACGCTGCTCTCCAAGCGCTTCACCGGCGTCGCGACGTTGATGCAGCCCGAGCCGTTCGAAGGCGAACGGATGATCTGGTTCCGCGGTGGCATGCCCGTGCTCACCGATTGGCAGCAAGAGGGCACGCGACTTGGTGAGCTCGCGGTGGCGCAAGGGCTCGTCGGCGCGGCCGCGATCGAAGAAGCGCTCGCCGGTACCGTGCCGACCGGCGAGCCCGATGCCGACGAGCGCCGACTCGGTGATCTGCTGGTCGAGCGCGGGCTGCTCGAGCAGAAGAAGATGCTCACGCTGCTGCGCGCGCAGACGACTCGTCGCTTGATCGATCTCTTCGGCATGAGCGAAGGGCTCGTTGCGGTCGCGGCGTGCGACGTCGACAACAAGCTATTGCAGCTGAACGTACTCGATCTGATCCAGCGCGGCGTGTCGTCGCGTTGGGATGCGTCGCGCGTGCGTCGTGAGCTGGCCGACAACTGGGGTGCGAGCATGCGCGCCACCCATGCGTTCGAGCGCTACGTCGAGAGCTTCAACTTCCGCAACGAGGACGGCGCGATCTTGGCGTATCTCGCGAGCGGCGGCGCGGCCACCATCGACGCGCTCGGCAAGCTGCCGGAGGCGACGCCGCAGCGGGCCGCACAGATCGTCTGCGCGCTGTGGTTCTGTCGCATGCTCGAGGGCACGGCGCCGGCGGCCGTGGCCGCGCCGGGCGACTACGCCTCCGATCCCGACGGTTTCCTCGCGGCGCTCGACGCGGTCGAGACCGCGATCGCCGGCTCGACCGAGCCCTCGGTGTTGCTCGAGCTCCCCAACGACGCCGACACGAAAGCGATCGAGCAGGCCTACGGCAAGCTCGCGACGCGCTTCGATCCGAACGCGTTGCCGCCCGAGGCCGACGAGGGCGTGCGTGCCCGCGTCGCCGCCGTATCGGAAGGATTGGTGACGATCCGCGACGCCGCGTTACGGCGGCGACACGCGCTCGCCGAGTTCGCGGGCCTTCGCATGGTTCGCGAAGGCAAGCTCGTCCGCGGGCTCGCGCTGCTCGACGAAGCTGCTGCGCTCGGCGAGGTGGGTCCGCAAGTCGACATCGCGCGTGCGTGGTGCAGGCTGCACACGACAGCACGGGGCGATGCGGACTTGAAGCGCACCGACGGCACGCTCGAGCGCATCCTCGCCGCGCACCCCGATCTCGCGGAGGGCTACTACTACCGCGGCTTCGTGCTGTCGGGGCTCGGCAAGTCCAACGATGCGATCGCGGCCTTCCGCAAGGCGCTCGAGCTGGATGGTCGGCTCGTCGACGCCGAGCGGCAGCTGCGAGCGCTGCAACGCGGTGAGCGTGCGGTCGCGGAGATCGGTGCGGCCAAGAAGAACAAGCCCGCGCCCGATGCGTTCGTCCCGCTCGAGAGCAAGGACGAGCGGAAGCGGCATCCGCTGCTCAAACGCAAGTGGCGGCAGATCTACTGGGCGGCCGGCATCGTGCTCTTCTTGATGATCGTCGCCAACGTCGTGCTGCGCCTCGACTACGACTTCTGACGTCGCGTGCGAATCAGGGCGAGTAGAGCGAGCCCTCGCGCACGCGCACGAGCTTGCCGTACTTCTTCAGCCGACTCGGCTTCACCTTGCGCGGATCGCCGACCACCATGATCGCGAGCGGTCGACCCGCCACGTGCGCGCGATAGAACTGCTCGATGTCCGCGAGCGCGAGATCTTCGTACTCGCCGAGCAGCTCGCGGCGCGGATCGGTGGCGTAGCCCATGTGTTGCCAGCTCTCGATGGTCGCCTGCAGCTCGCGGAACGGCGGGCTCGCGGTCTCCTGGCTGCGCACGAGCGCGGGGCGTACCAGCTCGAGCCGTTCCTCGCGCGCCGGCATCTTCGTGATGAGCTGCGTCATCACGTCGAGCGCATCGAAGGTCTTGTCGGCCTGGCAGCCGACGTAGCCGAGCAAGTAGCCGCGCTGATCGGGCGACTCGTCGCGCTCCCAGCTCGCGCGCGCCGAGTAGGCCAGCGCTCGGAACTCGCGGATCTCCTGGAACACCAAGCCGGCCATGCTGCCGCCGAAGTACTCGCTGAATGCATCGGCGGCGGCGTGCTCCTTTGCCGTGATCGCGTCGCCTTCGACCGCGATCCAGATGCGGGTCTGCACCGCGTCGCGTCGCGGCACGAAGTACACCGTGGCCTGCTCGGGCAGCTGGCGGGGATAGACCCGCCACGGCTCGGCGGGCGCGTGCGCGGCCGGCAAGGGCAGGGCGCGCTTCACCGCAGCCGCGATCGCTTCGGGCTCGGCGTCGCCGACGTACCGCAGCTCGAGCCGATGACGCAGCACGTCCTGCCACGCGCGCGCGAGCTTGCCGACGCCGATCGCACGCGCGCCCTTCGGACCGACCTCGCGCAGATACGACGAGTTGTCGCCGAAGACGACGCGCTCGCGCAGCGCCTTCGCGACGTCGCCGGCGTCCTTGCGACCGATGCGACGATAGCCCCACACCTCGCGTCGCACCTGGCGCAGCGGCTTGCGCTCGAAGTCGGGCTCGCGCACGAGCTCGGCGACCAACGCGAGCGCACGATCGAGGTGGCGCTGCGGACCCTGCAGCTCGACGGTGAAGCTGGTGGGCTCGGCGGTGGCCTCGAGCGTGGTGCTGATGCGCGAGAGCTCGGTGCGGAACTTCGTGCGATCCGTGGTGTGACTGCCGATGCGCCCGAGATAGTCGTCGAGCACGTCGAGCTCGCGCATCGCGTCGGTGCCGACCGCGAAGCGCAGCTGTAGCGTGTAGATGTCGTTGAACGGATTCGTGTTGGCTGCGAGCTTGGTGCCGGGCGCGACGGTGGTCTCGCGCACGGCCGTCGCCACGTCGACGATCGGCACGCGCGGCGGCGGGGCGGGACGCCGCTGCATCGCGCGGTAGAACTCGGAGTGCGCGCCCGGCTTCGCCTTCACCGGTGGCGTGGTGGGCTTGTCGAGCCGTTGCTTGCGCGGAAAGCCGACGCGCGAGCGCATGACGAGCCGACGCTCACCGAACAGCTTCGCCGCGACGCGCATGACCTCGGCCTTGTCGACCGTGCGCAGCTTCTCGCGATAGTCGAGGTGGCCCTGCCAGCCGCGACGCGCGACGAAGGCGTGGCCGATCGCGAGCGCGCGCTCGCGGTTGTCCTCCCACTCGAGCGCGTCTTCGGCGAGCAGACCTTCGCGCAGCGCCTCGAGCTCGCGCTCGTCGAACTCGCCACGCGCGATCTTCTCGAACTGCGCGAGCACGATCTTCTCGGCACCATGGAAGGTCTGGGTGAGCAGTCGCGGTGCGTACGCGACGACGTCGAGGTTGTGGTCGGCGAAGTCGGCCGGCACGTAGAATGCGATGAGCAGCTTGCCGTCGTCGGACAGCCGGTCGACGAGGCCCGAGCGCTGCTCGTTCGACAGCAAGCGCCGTGCGAGCAACAGCGCCGCGTAGTCGGGGTCGGACTCGGGCACCGTGCGGAACGCGACCGCGCCGACGCGGATCGGGCTCTTGCGCATGCTCGCCCGCTCGCGCTTCTCGAACGCGCGCAACGGATGTGCGGGCGGCTTCGCGAGCTCGCGCTTCTCCCACTTGCCGAAGCGCTCGCGGATCATCGGCAGCACCTCCTCGGTGTCGAAGTCGCCCGACAACACGAGCGCCATGTTCGCGGGCACGTACCAACGCTCGTAGTACTGCTTCATCGCGACCAGCGACGGCCGCTTCAGGTGCTCGACCTCGCCGAGGATGTCGTTGTTGCCGTAGGGGTGCCCGGGAAACGCCGCGCGCATGAAGCTGCGGAAGAGCTCGTAGCCGGTGGTGTCGATCGCGATGTTCTTCTCTTCGTAGACCGCCTCGAGCTCGGTGGGGAAGAGCCGGAACACCGGGTCCTCGAAGCGATGCGCGTAGATCTCCAGCCACGCGCCGAGCTGCGAGGCCGGGAAGGTGTTGTGATAGACGGTCTCGTCGTAGGTGGTGAACGCGTTGACCTCGGTGCCGCCGATCTGCTCGAGCAGCTGATCGACCTCGTTGGGCACGACGTAGCGATACGTCTGTTTCACCGTCTTCGAGATCTCGCGCTGGATCTGCTTGCGCTGCTGCTCGTCGGCGCCGCGCAGCTGTTCGTAGAGCTGCTCGAGCTTGGTCTGCAGCGGACGCTCGGCCTCCCAGTCGGTGGTGCCGAGATCGACGGTGCCCTTGAACAGCATGTGCTCGAGGTAGTGCGCCATGCCGGTGTTGTCCGACGGATCGTTCTTGCCGCCGGTGCGCACGACCACCGCGCCGAAGATCTCGGGGCGCTCATGGTTCTCGCTCAAGAGCACGGTGAGGCCGTTGTCGAGCGTCACGCTCGTCACACCCGCGGGATCGCCCGCGCGCGCGCTGATCGGCCGCGCATCCGGAACCGGCGTAGGTGCAGGTGCAGGTGCGGCGAAGAGGACGGCGAGCGCGAAGATGTGCACGACGCCGATTTAGCACACGACTGCGGTAGCATCGATCACGATGGGAGGCAGGGCCGTATGCGCCGCGGGCCTCGTCGGGCTCGCGGCCGCGATCGCGTGCAGCCCCGGCGTGTTCGCGTGCATCGAGTCGAGCGACTGTCGCTCCGGCGAAGT
Organism: Nannocystaceae bacterium; assembly: GCA_035550195.1. Taxonomy (GTDB): domain Bacteria; phylum Myxococcota_A; class Polyangia; order Nannocystales; family Nannocystaceae; genus Xiheibacterium. Next base: position 1,126 of record DASZPU010000081.1, on the reverse strand, counting down.
CGTGGGCACCTGCGAGGCGAACGGCTGGTGCTCGTTTCCCGACGACGCGTGTCCGTCGGGCGCGCGCTACGGCGACCATGCGGGCGCGGGGCTCGCGGGCGAGTGCGTGCCGTCGGGCTCGGCGAGCACCACCGGTGACGACGACACCGGCACCACTGCGAGCACGACCGCGACGACCACGTCGACCTCCGCGACCACCACGACCGTGAGCACCGCGACGTCGAGCGATCCGACCGGTGATCCCACCACCTCCGTCGACGACACCGACACCGACGTCGCGCTGTGTGGCAACGGCGTGGCGGATCCCGGCGAGCCGTGCGACGACGGCAACGAGATCGTCGGTGACGGCTGCAACCCCGGTTGCATCCCTGCGGGCGAGGTGGTCTGGAGCATCGTCGTCGACAACGGCGGGTTCGACGGCGCGTTCACGATCGAGCCGTTCGCGAACGGCGACCTCGCCGTCGGCGTCGCGGTGGCCACCGACGAAGGTGCCCAGCCCGGCGTGTGGCGCATCGATGCCGACGGCAACGTGATCTGGCAGTGGAGCTTCGGCATCGAGATGCCGTGGTCCGGCGCGTACACGTGGGGGCTCGACATCGACGAGGCGCACGACGAGCTCATCGCAGTGTCGGCGCACGGCGGCTCGCAGATCGCGATCGGTGTCGTCGATGCGAGCGGCGCGACACGTTGGTCGACGCTGGTCGAGGGCACGAGCTTCGGGATTGCGGTCGATACCGCCGGCGAGCTGTGGTCGGCCGGATACGATCTCGCCGGCAACGGCACGTTCCTGCACTACAGCGCCGATGGCATGCTGATCGACACGCTCGTCGGCGAGCCCTACTCGCCCGACAGTGGATTCCCGTACGAGGTCATCCACGACGGCGGCGCGCGCTTGCTGACCGCGGGGCGCTACGACATGAAGGGCGGCACGTTCGCGTACCTTCGCACGCTCGGCGACATGGCGCCGCAGGCCGACATCCTGCTCGGCGAGTACAACGAGGGGCTCGGCATCGCATACGATGCGATCGCGGAGCGCGATTGGGTGGTGGGCTACGCCGATCTCGACGGCGGGCAGGGCTGGATCGCCGCGTACTCGCATGGCGAGCCGGTGCTCGCGCCGACGGTC
>DASZPU010000080.1:0-7179 GCA_035550195.1 Nannocystaceae bacterium | reverse complement strand
CACCGCTGCACCGATCGCCGACAAGCTCGCCGGCGAGAATGCGATCGACCACCGTCGATCGTCGCCCTCCGTCAACGCGCCGCCCAACCCCCGGCCCGCGAGCACGCCCTGTGCGAGCGGCGAATAACAAAGCGTCGCGATCCCCAACGCGGACGTCTGCGCCACGCGATCGATGTCCTGCTGCAGCAGCGACAGCGGCTGCTGATGGCTCACCACCTGCCCCGCCGCGCGCGCGACCACCAGCTGCGCCGCATCGAAGTTCGACACGCCGATCGCACCGATCTTCCCCTCGCGTCGCAGCTCCATCAACGCGCCGATCGCATCCGCGATCGGCACGTGCACATCGGGATGATGGATCTGGCACAGATCGATCCGCTCCACGCGAAGCCGTCGCAGGCTCTCCTCGACGTCGCGCCGCAGCGACACCGGTCGCGAATCCTTCCGCACCACGCGACGCACCCCACCGATCACCGCGTCGAGCAACACCTCGCCGTGCTCGCCGTCCCAGCGCAGCCCGACCTTCGAGCACACCACCGCCCGATCACGACGCCCCACCAACGCACGCCCGACGATCTCCTCCGCACGTCCGAGCTCGTACAGCGGCGCCGTGTCGATCGCACAGAGCCCGCGATCGATCGCCGCCTGCAGCACCCGCACACGCCCCGCGTCGTCGCCCGCGTTGCGCCCGTACGCCATCGTGCCGAGCACGATCCGCGGCACCGCGATCCCGCCCCCGAGCTCCGTCCGTTGCACCGGCGGATGCTCGCTCGCGCGCACCTCCCGTTCACAAAACGTAACCGTGACGCCCCTCACGGTTACGAGTCGCGTCCGGAAACCCGACGACGATCGTCGGCTTATCGCCACAGCCCGCGATCGTTTCGTCGCGTTCGGCAACAGCCACGGTCGAGATCCGTCCTCCATCGAGGGCGAACCCCGTGGCCAGCGATCCTGGCACGCGGGTTGTAAGTACCTCGCCCGGGTTCGCCGCCATGTCGACCTTGCTGCTCGCCTTCGTCCTCGCCGGCTCCACGACCGGACCGGTCGCCACCCGCCTCCCCCTCGCGGAGACCGCCGTCCGCGACCTCGCCCCCGAGGGCCTGCTCCACCAGGAGGCCCTGCGGATCGATCGCGACTTCGGCAAGCCGGAGTTCGATCTGGTCGTCGACACCTGGACCATCGAGTCCGCCGACGACGTGCTCGCCGACGTGCGGCTGTGGTGGGTGAAGACCACTGCGCAGGATCGTCGCAGTCCGCTGTCCGAGCGCGCGCAGAAGTACGTCGACATCGACACGAAGCAGACCGCGGACGATGCGTGGCGCATGAAGCTGCGCGGCGACAAGAAGGAGTTCACCTTCGACGTCGAGCTCGACGACAAGGGTCGCGCGCGCGTGTTCACCGACGTCATCACGAAGGATGGCGGTCGCGTCGCGCACTGCCGCACGACCGGCGGCAAGTTGCTCGCGCGTCGCTTGCTCGGCATCCCGATCGGCATCGAGAAGCTCGAGGTCCACTGCGTCGACAAGCGCGGCGACGTCGTCCAGGGTCGCGCCGTCATGCGCCGCCTGAGGGGCTGAGCCGCCCGCGCCTCGCAGGCGCGCTGGTCCAAAGCATCGTTCCAGGTGGGTCGTGCGGTCGCGCGCGCGGCCCCTGCCCGCGCGCCTCGACACCGCTGCTATTGTCCGCCCTTCACTCCGAGGGAGACGCGATGTCCGACAAGCGCACGGTGATGCAGGTGATGGAAGCGACCGCGAAGAAGCACGGCGACAAGCCCGCGCTTCGGCACAAGCAAGGCGGCAGCTGGCGCACCACCACGTGGGCCGAGTATCGCGACAACGTGCGCGCCGCTGCGAAGAGCATGATCAAGCTCGGGCTCGAGCCCGGTCACGGCGTCGCGATCATCGGCTTCAACTGTCCGCAGTGGGCCATCGCCGATGTCGCGGCGATCTACGCGGGCGGTTGCCCGGCCGGCATCTACACCACGAACTCCGCGGATCAGTGCCAGTACATCGCGGCGCACAGCGACGCACAGATCGCCGTGGTGGAGAACCAAGAGCACCTCGCGAAGTTCAAGGAGGTGCGCAGCCAGCTGCCGAAGCTGAAGGCCATCGTCATGATGCGCGGCGACGACTCCGATCCCGACGTGCACGGGTGGCCGGAGTTCCTCAAGCTCGGCGAGTCGGTCAGCGACGCGGAGCTGCAGAAGCGCATCGACGCGCAGAAGCCCGACGAGACCTGCACGTACATCTACACGTCGGGCACCACCGGCGATCCGAAGGCGGTCTGCATCACGCACGACAACCTCACCTGGACCGCGCAGGCGTCGTTGCAGCTGCTCGGCACGCAGGAAGGCGATCGCGTGATCAGCTACCTGCCGTTCTCGCACATCGCCGAGCAGGTGGTGTCGCTGCACGGCCCGATGTCGGCGGGTCTGTGCACCGCGTTCGCCGAGAGCATGGAGAAGCTCGGCGACAACCTCAAAGAGATCCGCCCCACGATGTTCCTCGGGGTGCCGCGCGTCTGGGAGAAGATCCAGGCGAAGATGCAGGCGATCGGTGCGAAGAACACCGGGCTCAAGAAGAAGATCAGCGCGTGGGCGCGCGCGCAGGGCATGGCGGGCGGCTACGCCGAGCAAAAGGGCGAAGGCAAGCCGCTGCTCTACGGGCTCGCCGACAAGCTCGTGTTCAGCAAGGTCCGCGAGGCGCTCGGCCTCGATCAGTGCCGCATCTGCGTGACCTCGGCCGCACCGATCTCGAAGTCGACGCTCGAGTTCTTCCTCTCGCTCGGCATCCCGATCATGGAGGTCTACGGGATGTCGGAGTGCACCGGCCCCGCGACCATCTCGCTGCCCAACAAGTACAAGACCGGCTCGGTCGGCAAGGTGATGGACGGCACCGAGATCAAGATCGCACCGGACGGCGAGATCTGCATGCGCGGCCGTCACGTGTTCAAGGGCTACTTCAAGAACGACGCGGCCACGGCGGAGACGGTCGACGAAGAAGGCTGGCTGCACTCCGGTGACATCGGCGAGTTCGATGCCGACGGCTTCCTGCGCATCACCGATCGCAAGAAGGATCTACTCATCACCGCGGGCGGCGAGAACATCGCGCCGCAGGTGCTCGAGGGCAAGCTGAAGGCCATCAGCGCGCTCTCGCAGGCGGTGGTGATCGGCGATCGTCAGAAGTTCCTCGCCGCGCTCGTCACCCTCGACGAGACCAAGCTCGAGGACACCATCGCGCAGGCCGGCAGCTCGGCCAAGACGATGGGCGAGGCCGCCGGCGACCCGAAGGTGCACACGTGGCTGATGGGCCAGGTCGAAGAGATCAACAAGACGCTCGCGCGCGTGCAGACGATCAAGAAGATCAAGGTGCTGCCCGCCGAGCTCAGCATCGAAGGCGGCGAGCTGACGCCGACGATGAAGATCAAGCGTAAGGTCGTGAACACGAAGTACGCGGCGGACATCGCCGCGTTCTACGAAGGCGCGGCCGACTAGCACCGGCGGTGCTAAGCTGCTCCCCATGCGACGTATCGCGCTGGGGAGCGCGGTCGCGTTTGCGACTGCATGTGGGAGCGGCGGTGGTGGTGGCGGTGGCGAGAGCACCGGCACCAGCTCCGGCGGCGGCGGCATCATGACCATCGGCGAGGGTGGTCCGAAGCTCGACGCGTTGGTCGACGAGTCGGGCACCGGTGCCGGCGAAGGCATGGGCGAGCTCGGCTGCGAGAAGGTCGACTTCCTCTTCGTCATCGACTCGTCGCACAGCATGGAGACCAATCAAGCGGCGCTCATCGCCAGCTTCCCGGAGTTCGTGAGCGCGATCCAGGGCACGCTCACCGACGTGTCGAGCTACCACGTCGCGGTGGTCACGAGCGACGCGTACGAGTTCAACGATCCGCAGTGCACCGAGATCGGTGCGTCGGTCACCCAGACCGATGGCGAGAACTCGAACGGACAGACGTGCACGCCGTTCGCGACCTCGGCACGGTTTCTCACCGACGAAGACGATCTGCCCACGCAGTTCGCTTGCATCGCGCAGGTCGGCACCGACGGCGACAACGACGAGCGCATGCTCGCGGCCGCGACCGCAGCGCTGTCGCCCGAGCTCAACGCTGCCGGCGGATGCAACGAGGGCTTCCTGCGCGACGACGCGTTGCTCGTCATGGTGCTCATCACCGACGAGGACGATCCCGGCACGTGCGTCAACGGCAACGAGAGCTGCAACGGCTCGCCCGGTGATCCGATGGAGTGGTTCGAGGAAGTCGTCGCGCGCAAAGGCGATCATCCGGAGAACGCAGTGGTGTTGTCGTTGACGCGCGGCGCACCCGGCAACGTGTGCGGGCCCGCCGAAGGCACCGAGAAGAACGGCGCGCGCGTGATGGAGTTCGCGCTGTTCTTCGGGCCCACCGGTCTGGTCGGCGACATCTGTCAGGACAGCTTCGGCGCGTTCTTCGACGAAGCGGTCGGGCTCATCGACTCCGCGTGCGGTGGTTTCATCCCACCGGTCGGCTGAGTCGGCGCCGCCGCAGCGCGAGCACCACGAGGATCGCGAGCGGTGCCGCGCCGCCGCCGTTCGTGTCGCAGCGGCCACAGCCGTCCGAAGGAAAGCCCGGTCCTGCGCAGGTGTCGGCGGCATCCCAGTCCTCGCCGCCTTTGAACCACTCCGCGATCTTCTCGAGCGTCGACTCGTCGGTCTTCGGCTCGGTCCACTCGATCTCGTCGCGGTCCTCGAGCTCGCCCCACGTCGCCAGCAGATCGACGCGATACGTCGTCGCTTCGTCCGGCGGCGGATGACAGCCGCGACTGTCGCGATCGGCGAGCGCCGTGAAATCGGGATCCCACTGCAGCTCGTCGTCGCGCCACAGCGGCAGCGCGCCCTTGGTGATGCTCCACTCCACCGGCACGCCGTAGACGATGCGATCGTCGGCCGTGCGAGCGATCGCGCGGGCACCGACGGGCGTGCGATGTCCGTCCGGCGCATCCTCGTCGCCGATGAAACCGACGACGATCTCGAGCGAATCGATCGCCGACTCCGCGACCGCCTCGACGCGACCGAGCGGCAGCGCGAGCGCGTCGCGGTGCAGCGTGAGCTCCACCTTCGCGTCCGCCGGCAATGCGAGCGCGACGACGCCCCATGCATCGAGCTCGGCGGCCGGCGTGCTGCCGTCGTCGGCGAGCGTCGTGACGCTCCACTCGCGTGGATCCCATGCGACCGGATCCGTCGCGCTGGGATGCGTGAGCACGACCGCGAAGTGCACGGTGTGATCGGCGAGCACGTAGGCGGTGTTCCCCAGCGCGAGCTGGGGCCGGCCGTCGAACTTGCCGCCGGTCTCGTCGACGAGCTCGCGCATCGCCCAGCCGTCGCCGGTCGATTGCAGCCACGGTTGCAGCGCTGCGCCGTCGACGATCGGCAGGCGCAATCGCTCCGCCGTCGGCGCGTAGCCCTGCCCGTTCGCCGGACACGTGCGCGGCGCGAGCTGCCAGTCCAGCATGCCCGGCGCATCGGCGCGCACGCACGTGCCTTCGATCGTGATCGGGCCGTCGATGGTCGACGTGAAGCACTGGCGCACGTCGTCCTCGGGCAGGCGCACGTCGTCGTCCTCGTCGATCGTGCAGCCGGGCACGTCACCGACGCAGCCGAGCGTCGGACAGAACGAGCTGCCCTCGACGATCGCCCGCACCGAGTGCATGCGATCCGCGGCGCCGACGACGAGCGTCTCGTCGTGGAACACGAGCTGACCGTTCTCGCCCTGCAGCTCCGGCGTGCAGCCGACGTGCTCGTCGCACGCGACCAGGAGGAGCGCAGCCACCGACAGCGCACGACGCAGGGCGGGTCGCATGTCGTGATCGTCGATCGAGCAGCCTACGGGATGCATGCGCTCGGCGTGCGTCTTGTCGCGCGACTCGGCTATCATCGTTCACGCGCGTGGGCACGGCCCAACAGCTGATCGGAGTCTTCGTCGCCGGCGGCCTCGGGGCCTGCCTGCGGGTCGGGCTCGCGGCGTTGATCGACGACCGGCAGCCACGCATTCCGCTCGGCACGCTGGTCGTGAACCTGCTCGGCTGCCTGGCGATCGGCCTCGCCGCGACGCTGCTCGTGCGCGCGCCGTGGCGCAACATCGTGATGGGCGGGTTGCTCGGCGGCTTCACCACCTACAGCTCGTTCGCGCTGGTCTCGTGGGAGCTGTTGCGCGCCGATCGCCTCGGCGCGACGGTGCTGCTCGTCGCAGCGCACGTGATCGGAAACATGCTCGCAATCACGCTCGGCGTATAACTGAGCAACGTGCTCAAAAACACAACGCAATGATCGATCTGCGTGCGGCGATCTCGGCGACGACGCTCGGCGGCACGGAGATCGCCGACGATGCGATCGCCGTGCTCGAAGCGGCGATGGCGGCGTGCGATCCGGTCGCTTGGGTCGCGCGCAACGTCGTGCGCGAGCGCGACGGCGTGCGGATCGGCGAGCGCGTGCTCGTGCCCGACGACGGCGGCGTGCTGCGGATCCTCGGCATCGGCAAGCCCGCGCCGGCGATCGTCGCGGCCGTGCTCGAGGCGATCGGCGAGCACGAAGCGCTCGCGATCGGCAAGCGCGGCACGCCGGCACCGCGCGGCGTCACGACGGTCTTCGGTGCACATCCCTTGCCCGACGAGGACAGCGTGATCGCAGGCCGGGCCGCGCTCGACTTCGCCGCACGCACGACGCCCCGCGATCGCTTGCTCGCGATCGTCGGCGGGGGTGCGTCGGCACTCGCGTGCGCACCGACCGGCTCGCTCGCCGAGCTGCGCGAACGCACCGATGCGCTCGCGCGCGCGGGCGTGGCGATCGCGGAGCTCAACGCCGAGCGCGGTCGACTCGACGCCCTCAAGCACGGCGGGCTCGCCCGCGCAGCGCGAGGTCCGGTGCTCGCGCTCGTGCTCGACGACATCCCCGGCGGCGGTCCGCGTATCGTCGGATCGGGTCCGTTCGATCTGCCGCACGTGCCCCACGTCGTCATCGCCGACAACGACGCGGCCGTGGAAGCTGCGCTCGCGGCTGCCGCGACGCGCGGGCTCGTGGCGATGCGCGGCGAGCTGTTGCGCGGCGAGGCGCGCGAGCTCGGTCCCGCGATCGCTCACGACGCGCTCGCACGCACGCGACCGTGCGCGCTCGTGCGCGGGGGCGAGCCCACGGTCACGCGGCTCGGCCA